>CAIYDY010000022.1 GCA_903925015.1 uncultured Acidobacteriia bacterium | reverse complement strand
TGCGCGCCGGACAGCGCGGTCACCAACCCGGCCCAGTCTTCCTTGTGGCCGCCAATGCCGTGGACGATCATCACGGCCGTGCCGGTGCCGGCCTTCAGGTAGCTCCGGGTCTGCCCATGGGCGTCCATGGCCAGGGGCGGCAGCGGGGCCGAGTATATCAACCACAGCTGCGACCCCAACCTGGAGACGCGGATCCTCAAGGAGCACATCCTGTTCATGAGTCGCCGCCCGATCCCGGCCGGGGAGGAATTGACCCTCGACTACCGGTTCGCCAAGGACGTGCAGAAGTACGAATGCCGGTGCGGGTCGCCCAAGTGCCGGGGCACCATCAACCTGCTTTCGTAATTTACGCCAGAGCCTCGCGCACGTAGGCCATGCACTTGCGCACTTCCTCGACCGACGTGCCCAGGCCGGGGTACTCGTATTCGATGAACGCGCGGATGGGCGACTTGGTGTCGCGCAGATGCCGCACCACTTCGCGGATCGGTGTGTCGCCGTCGCCGAAAGGCTCGTTGACGCCGTCCTTGTTACGGCGGTCCTTCACGTGGAGATGGGTGATCATGGCGTGGTTGGCCTTGATGTACTCGACCGCATTGTAGTTGGCCGCCGTGAAGTGTCCCACGTCGAGGTTCACGCGCATGTACGGCGACATGGCGAGCGCTTTGGCAAAACTTTCCGGCGAGCCGAACTGGTTGGGGTCTAGCACGTTGGCGTAGCCGTGGACAGCCACGCGGACCTTATGCTTGTCGGCGAACGGGGCCACGCGCTGGGCCATGGCCACGTTGGTGGAGGACGCAATCAGGTCCACGCCCAAGGCTTTGGCCTGGCGGAAACCGGCGTCGATTTCATCGTCTGTGAAATCGTTGTTGAACCCGAGCGTGTAGGCGAACAGGGAGATGCCCGCCGCGTCGAACTTCTTGCGGATGCCTGCGTAGTATGCCGCCGGGGTTTCGATGCGCCAAGTGCGCAGGGCTTCGCGCTCGGCCTTGCGGGCCGCGATTTGCTCGGGAGTCAAGGGTGCTCGGGCGGCAGTACGGGCCACGCCGTACGCGGGACCGGATGCGGCGGGCTTGACAGCGCTGGCAGGTGCCGGTTCCAAGTTGGGCGAATAGAGTTCGATTTCGCCGATTCCGCAGGCCGTGACGGCCTCAATGATGTCATCGATGTTGTTCTGGCCCGCCACGCGGGGCAGGTCGCGGAAGCTGTAGGTGATGGTTCCAAGATGGACACCCTGCACCACCGAATCGATGCGCGCGGCCAATGCCGGGGCGATTCCCGCCGTTGCGACTCCAGCCGCAGCCGCAAATTTGCCAAAATCCCGTCGAGTCATCATTCGTCCGCTCCCTACGACAGTCTATCCCAAACAGCGCTGTCATATTCTGGGAGAGTCCACTGTGCCCCGATTTTTGCCCATCTTTTTGTTCACGGTCCTGTCCGGCTTGGCCGCGACCTGCCCGAATCCGCCCGTTCCCGGGGTGGGCTCTGGTGCCGCGCCGGATGACGTGTGCATCCCGGCAGGTTTCACAGACCTGACAATCGATTTCTTCGACGACTATTCTTGGAAGGCCTTCGCCGCCACCGTGAAGCAGTTTGAGCACTACCATCCGCTCTGGGAAATTTTCCATGAAGACGGCAGCGAGCCCGGGCGGGGCGTGAACTCCAATGCCTGCTCTGCGGATGTGGCCCCGGGCGAGATGGTGCTGGCCTCGTTTTCTGGCTACCACGACATCGGTCAGACGTTTGACGGGTCACTGTCCTCCCCGATTGTGGCCCAGAACGGACGGTACGTCCACTACCTGACCTCCTACAACGAGATCGCCTACCAGCACATTCTGAAGAACAAGTGGTACCAGCGGCCGAATTTGCCGGTCGTCCCCGTGCCGCGTCCCGCGCTGCCGATGTCTCAGTTTCCGTTGGGTGCCGAGGTGGTGAAGTCGGCCTGGGTGGATATGACGGGCTTCACGGATGCCCAGCGGGCTCGAGTTTACACCCGGACGGCGGTGGTGCGCGATCCTGCTTCGGGCAAATGTTCCACCACCACCGTGGGTCTTCTGGGAATCCACATCGTACGGAAGACCGCGAGCCGCCCGCAGTGGATCTGGTCGTCCTTCGAGCAAGTCGACTTGGTGCCGGGCACCCCGGATTCCCCCGGCTACCTGCTGCATGACGGCACCGATTCTCCGATGCCCGCCACGAATCCGCTCGCGCTTGTTCCGCCCGCGCAGCAGCCGGTGAAACCGTTCAACGTGGTGCGGTCGGCAAAGACGCCGATCCATCCCCAGACTGTCCGGACGAATGCGGTTTACCAGCGGTTGTTGTCGGGCACCATTTGGCGAAACTACCGCTTGGCGGTGACGCAGTGGCCGTTGGCTCCGGGCGACCAATCGATTCCAGTGGATGCCAGTCAGGCTGGAAGCGTGTTCCAGACGTTTCCGGGCGATGGTGCCACCTCGGCCTTTTCCAACTTGACCATGGAGACCTTCCAGCAGGCCAGGGCGGGGCAGGGGTGCATGAACTGCCACAACCGTGCGCGCTTGGCCACGGACTTCATGTATTCGGTGTTGATGCACGCATTTCCGGCCAAGATTGGCCTGCCCGGTAAATACTAAGGAGTCCAAATGCTGAAGAATTTCCTGATTGCTGCCGTTCTGGCGGTCGGCAGCGCCACCGCAGCCATTGACGACGCAACGAAGACCCTCGCACGGGCTGTCTTCAAGGAACTGATCGAGATCAACACCACGGACTCGGTAGGTGACAATACCGTCGCCGCCCGCGCGCTGGAAAAGCGCTTCCTAGCCGCCGGATTTCCCGCGGCCGATGTGCGCGTGCTGGTCCCGGAGGGTCGTTCGAAGAAGGGCAATTTGGTCGTGCGGCTTCGCGGATCGGGACAAAACAAACCCATTCTGCTGCTAGGCCATCTGGATGTGGTCGAGGCCAGGCGCGAGGACTGGACGACGAATCCGTTCGAGTTCGTGGAGAAGGACGGCTACTTCTACGGGCGCGGCACCGTCGATATGAAGGACTATGACGCGGTCATGGTGACCACCTTTTTGCGGTTCCGTCAGACCGGCATTGTGCCGTCGCGCGATCTAATTCTGGCGCTGACCTCGGATGAGGAGGGCGGTACGGCGAACGGTGCCGACTGGCTGCTGAAGAACCATCGGGCGCTTCTGGACGCGGAGTTCGTCCTCAACGGGGATTCCGGCGGCGTAACAACGGAGAAGGGTAAAGCCATTGAGGTTGGCGTGGGGGCGGCGGAAAAGCTGTACGCGGATTTCGAGCTGACTGTAACCAATCCCGGTGGGCACAGTTCGCGGCCTCCGGTTGAAAACGCCATTTACCGGTTGTCGGCGGCGCTAGGCCGGTTGTCGGTGTCGCCGTTTCCGGTGGAGTTGAATCCGGTGACTCGGTCGTTCTTCGGAGCGTTGGCGTCGAATCCGAGGACTCCAGGGGCGGTCGATATGAAAGCGCTCTTGAAAAATCCGGGGGACGAGGTGGCGGTGAAAAGACTGTCGGAGGATTCGCGCTACAACGCGCTCCTCCGCACCACCTGCGTTGCAACAAGGCTAATGGCAGGCCATGCGAACAACGCGCTGCCGCAAACCGCCCAAGCGATTGTGAACTGCCGGATTCTGCCGGGACATTCGCCGGAGGAGATCCGCAAGTTGCTGGTCCTGAAGCTCGCCGATCCCAAAGTTGCGGTGCGCTATGTGGACGGGAGCACGAACAAGGTCCTCGAGACGGCTCCGGACAAAGCCGGCCTGCCGCCATCGGAACCGACGCCCGAGGTCCGGAAGGCGTTATCGTCAGTTGCGGATTCGCTGTGGTCGGGGGCGGGTGTGACGCTGAACATGTCGACGGGGGCATCGGACAGCAAGTACACCTTGGCTGCCGGGATGCCGAGCTTCGGGATTGGCGAGATCTCCGTGGAGCGCGACGACGAACGGGCGCACGGCAAAGACGAGCGGGTACCCGTTGCCTCGTTCTACCAGGCTGTTGAGTTTTTCGACCGTTTTCTCCGGGCTCTTGTCGTGCCGCGATGATTCTTAGAAATCGTACTGGCCGATATTCGCCTTGGTGAAGATAAGGGGCTTGCCCAGCACGACTTGGCTTCCCTCGATCGTGATCTTCCCCAACCGTCCGCCTTGGATCGAATCGACGCCCGGCTTCAGAGTTCCCTCGACAGCCTGCTTCGACGCATTCACCACCAGATAGCCGAGGTCCAAAGTGTTCCACAAAACGACGGAGTCGGCCACTCCGGCCTCGACGTACGGCTTGCACATGTTGGGTAGCGACAGTCCGGTAACCTTCACGTCGGTGCGGCCCGATTGTTTCACGGCTTCCGATGCGCCGGGTACCGCCGGTGCCGAGATTGCCATCACCAGTCTCATCTTTGGGTAGACCTTCATCAGCGTCTGGGTTTCCGAAAATGCGCGGTTGCGGTCGTCGTCGCTTGGCCGGACCGTCAGCAGGTTCAGGCCGGGGTATTTCGATTCTGTGCGTGCCTTGATGAACTTGATCCACTCGTTTTGGTTGGCGGCGGTTAGCGCGCCGGTGATGATTGCGAAATCGCCTTTCCCCTTCAGGATGCGGTTTGCCTCGTCGGCGAGGGTGTCTCCGATGCCTTGGGGTGTGGCTTGGTTGACGAAAAAGTCCCGTGCATCCTCCATCGCGTCGGCGTCCCACGTGAGCACTTTGATTCCCTTGGCCCGGGCCTTGCGGAGCACGGTGGAGATGCCCGGAGCGTTGACCACGGCGACTGCGATGGCGTCTACTCCGCGGGTGATCCATGCCTCTACGACCTCGTTCTGCTTGGCTGGATCGAGGTCCGTGGGACCGTCCCAGATCAGGTCGATGCCGAGTTCCTTGGCAGCTTTTTCGGCTCCGAGGCGGCAACTGACGAAGTAGGGGTCGCCCTTGGCCTTCGGCATCACCGCGATTGTGAGTTTGTGGGCGGGTTCGCCTGGGGCCGGATTCATGGCGATGCTCGGGGAGACCCCGGGGATCGGGGCCTTGCCGGTTACCGACTGCACCAGCCACCAGTTGGTCCCCGCCACGATCAGCGATCCGGCGATGATCACGGCGCTCAGCACCGCCAATTGTGAGTTCTTCATGTCCTCTTCCGTATTTTCTTCGATTGCAGGGATGCGGGAAACGCGTTTTGTGCGCCGTCCGGCCGCGATGGCGATCACGAGAATGGCGCTGGTCAGGATTCCGGCCAGTTCGGCCGGGTATGCCGACACCCGAAGTCCATTCTGCATGATGACGATGGCTGAAAGACCCAACAGGGTGCCCCAGATGCTGCCGCGTCCGCCCAGGATGTCCGCTCCACCCAGCACGACGGCGGTGATGGCTAGAAGCTCATATCCGGTCGCGGCGTCGGCACGTGCCTGGCCCAGGTGGGCCACGTAGATCAGCGATGCCGTGGCTGCGGTGAAGCCCGCCAGAATGTAGGCGAGGGCCAAGCGGCGTTGGACCGGAATGCCGGCCCAGCGGGCTCCTTCCGGTGCGAAGCCGATGGCCCGGAATGCCCGGCCACGTGTAGTGCGGTGCAGCAGGAACCAATAAAACAGGGCGAACGCCAGGAAGACAGAGGCTTGAGCCGGGACCAGTCCACCGATATAGCCCTGCCCGACGTAAAGGAACCCCGCCGGGAAGCCCGAGAAGTTGTCCACTCCGCGGGTGAGGCCCTCGGCCATGCCACGGAAAAGCGAGTAGGTCGCTAGGGTCACGATCAGCGGCGGGGCTTTGAACCGCGTGATCGCCAGCGCATTGAGCGCACCCCCCGCCACGCCCACCAGCAAGGTGCATCCCGCTGCGGCAGCGATGGAAAGTTGCGCATCCCGCCATAGATACCCGAACGCGACGGCGCAGAAACCCATCATGGAGCCGACGGAAAGGTCGATGCCTCCGGTGACGATGACCGGTGTGAGGGCGAGGGCGATGAGGCCCAATTCGGTGCCAAGCCGCACGATTTCAAATGCGTTGGCCGCCGAAAGGAAATTGGGGCCGGTGAACGCAAAGACAGCGATTTCGAGGAGGATCAGCAGCAGCAGTGCCCGCTCGCCGCCCGCGCGGTTTTCAACGAGCATGGGCGCGGTCCCCTTTCATCGCGGCTCGTTCCATCACCACCGCGGCAAGAATTATGGCACCTTGGATGGCCTTCTCCCAGAAGGCGTTGACGCCCAGGAACGTCAGGGCTGGCGCGATGGCGGCAAGCACAACCACTCCCATCAGGGTTCCCCAGAGGCTGCCCTTGCCGCCGGTGATCGAGGTTCCGCCGATCACCACGGCCGATATTGCCTTCAGTTCGAGCCCGACCCCTGCGCTGGATTGCACCTGGGTGAATCGGACCGTGTCCAGAAAAGCGGCAAGCGCGGTAAACGCGCCCATCAGCGCGAAGACGCCGAATGTGACGCCAGAGACAGGGATGCCCGCCAGCCGGGCGGATTCCCGCCTGGAGCCTACAGCGTAGACCGCGCGGCCCAATTTCAGATTTCCCGTGACCCAGGTGGCAACCGCAAACAGGATCGCGGCGGAACCAACGATGGCCAACTCGCCCCCGGTCTGCCCAAGGCCCATCCATTGGAACGTGGCGGGAATCCCTTCGACCCAGGCCCCCTGCGTGGTCCAGCGGAGGAATTCCCGCCAGAAGGCCATCGCGGCCAGAGTTGCCACGATGGAGGGAATGCCCATCGCGGTCACCAGCAGGCCGTTGACGGAGCCCAGCACCGCGCCGGATGCGAGTGTTCCGAAGGCCACCATTGGCAGCGGAAGACCGCTTTTTGCAAGGATTCCGGCTACCACGCTCAGGACCGCGAATTGTGAGCCGATGGAGACGTCTATCTCCCCCGCCAGAATGACGAGCGTCATTCCGATCGAGACCACAAGGGCCGGAGCGTTCGTGATTGCCATGTCGCGGAGGTTTTCGGGTGCGAAGAAGTTCGGTGCCCGCACCGCGAGGATGCCGAGGAGAAGCAGCCAGAGTCCGCCGATTGCAATGAGACGGCGTGTCATTGGTTGGATTCACCCAAGGCAAGTGCCAAGATGGATTCAGCTGTTGCCTGCCCGCGTTCCAGGATGCCCGCGATTCTTCCGCCCCGCATCACCGCAACCCGGTCGCTCATTCCCAGGATTTCCGCCAGTTCCGACGAGATCATCATCACAGCCACACCCTTGGCCGCCATGTCGCACATGATCCGGTGGCACTCAGCCTTGGCGCCCACATCGATCCCCTGGGTCGGCTCATCCACGATTAAGACCCTCGGACCCGTGGCCAGGGCACGCGCGATTGCCACTTTCTGCTGGTTGCCGCCCGAAAGCGATCCGGCACGCTCGTCCATTCCGTCCGTTTTCACCTGGAGACTGCTGATCCAGTTCCCGGCAATCAAGCGCTCCGCATTTTCATCTAGGGCCGGACCGTTGGAAACCCTGTCCAAAATTGAGAGCGTCATGTTGGCCCGGACCGGCAGTTCCCCGGCCACGCCATGGCTTCGGCGGTCCTCAGGCACATAGGCAATCCCGGAGCGGATCGCGTCTCCTGGGTTCCTGATCGACAAGCCTTCGCCGTCCAGCCGGACCTCGCCTGAATCAGCGGGGAAAATTCCGTAAATCGTCTCCGCCAGCTGCGTCCGCCCTGCGCCCACCAAGCCTGCGAAACCCAGAATCTCCCCGCGACGGATGGCGAAAGTTATGCCGCTGATCCCGGCGACGGCCGACGACACGCCGTTGACCTCGAAAGCGGTACCTCCGATCGGAACTTCTCGCTTGGGGAAAACGGCGGAGAGTTCACGACCGGCCATCAAACGGATCAAGTCCCGCGTGTTCATCTCGGTGGCGCCGGAGGTGGAAATGGTTTCACCATCGCGGAGCACCGTGATCCGATCTGCGATGAGAGGTAATTCCTCCAAGCGGTGTGAAATGTAGATGATGCCGGTTCCCTCCGAGCGCAGCTTCCGGATGATTTCGAACAGCCGTCCCGTTTCGCGTTCGGTAAGCGAGGCTGTCGGTTCATCCAGGATGAGCACCCGGACTTTCCCGCCCAGCGCCTTGGCGATTTCCACCAATTGCTGTTCCGGCATGGTGAGCGTGCCGGCATCGCGCTTGGGGTCGATCTCGGCTCCGATGGACTCCAGCAGTTCCGTGGCACGCCGGATGCGCTCCCCGCGCCGGAGCAGCTGGAACAGGCCGCCGGTTTCGTTGGCGAGCGCGATGTTCTCGGCGACCGTGAGGTCGGGGAAAATTGCAGGTTGTTGGTAGATGGCGGCAATACCCAATTCGCGGGAACGATGGGGGCTATTGTCGGTGATCGGCCTGCCATCTAGGATCACCGAGCCGCCGTCGGCAGCAACGGCACCTGTCAAGACCCGGATGAGCGTGCTCTTTCCAGCCCCGTTCTCACCCACCAGCGCATGGACCTCCCCGGCCAACAAGCCGAAGGAAACCTGCCGAAGCGCCCTGACTCCACCGTAGCTTTTTTCGATCCGTTTCGCTTCTAGCAGCAATGCGCGATTATACTCGGTAGTTGATCGGCAACCCTCCATCGCTTGCCGCGTTCCACCGGATCTGGAGCCTGCAGAAGGGCGAATTCCTTCGCTATGAAGGAGATCTGGGCGCTGGACGCATGACCTATGCCGAGGCCGCGCGCGCCGCTGCGGCTTTTGCGGCCCGCATGCGCGAGGCGGGAATTCTCAAGGGCGACAGGATCGTAATTTGGGGCGAGAACCGCCCGGAGTGGGTCGCAGCAGTCTGGGGTTGTCTGCTCGAAGGCGTGGTGGCGGTGCCGGTGGACTTCCGGTCGTCGGGGACCATCATGGAACGAGTCGCCGGAATCGTCAGCGCGAAGGCTGTGCTGGTTGGGGAAGGTTTGAAGGTTCCCGACAGTGTCGTGTGCCCGGTTTGGGCCCTGCGCAGTGTCGAGCCCCGGACTGATTCCCGCCCGCTTCTTGGGTTTGAGCCCGCCGATCCGCTGCAACTGGCCGAAATTCTCTTTACGTCGGGCGCTACCGGGGAGCCCAAAGGCGTTACCCTAACCCACCGCAACATCTTGGCGAATCTGACGCCGATCGACCACGGTATCGAAAAGTACCGGCGCTACATGAGGCCGTTCCAGCCCATCCGATTCCTGAATCTACTGCCGCTGAGCCACATGTTCGGGCAGGCGATGGCGGCGTTCATTCCGGCGATGATCGGCGGCGAGGTCTATTTCACATCCGGCTACCTGCCCGTGGACATCGTCAATTTGATCCACCGCCGCAGGATTTCCGTGTTGGTGTGCGTGCCGCAAATGCTGGAAATGCTGCGGTACGAGATCCAGCAGGCCGTGCCGGAGGCGAAGGACCCGCCGGAATCGGGCAGTTGGTACATGCGCTGGTGGCAGTACCGCCGCGTGCATGCCCGTTTCGGGTTCAAGTTTTGGGCCTTCGTAGTGGGTGCCGCCGCCCTCGATCCCGATTTGGAGGAGTTCTGGCGGAAGCTGGGTTTCGTCGTCATCCAAGGGTATGGCCTGACCGAAACCGCTCCCGTGGCGACGCTGAACCATCCTTTTGAGACGAAGAAGGGGTCGGTGGGGAAGGCGATTTCCGGCGTCGAAATTCGCATTGCACCGGACGGTGAAGTCCTGCTGCGCGGGGAGAACGTGACGCCGGGATATTTCTCTGCAGATGGTGGACCTGCGGAATCCGGGAATATCGATGCCGACGGCTGGCTGCACACCGGTGACATCGGGGCGTTGGATGCGGACAAGCGACTCCGGATTCTGGGCCGGAAGAAGGAAATGATCGTCTCGCCCGACGGCTTGAATGTCTATCCGGACGACGTCGAGCGCGCGCTCCAGGCTGTGCCCGGAGTGCTGGAGTGCGCCGTGGTGGCGGCGAAATCCGGTGCCCGCGAGCAGGTGCATGCCGTTCTGGTGTTGGAAGAAGGGGCGGATGCCGAGGCCGTGGTGCGCGGGGCGAACCTCAAGCTGGAATCCCACCAGCGTGTGAAGGGATGGTCGGTTTGGCCGGAATCCGCGCTGCCGAGGACGTCGGGAACCGGAAAGCTGAAGCGCGTCGAGATTTCAAACTACGTCAACCAGGGCGGGGAAGTGAAGGTGTCCGCCAACCCTGGCGAGTCAGTGGAGGACGTGATCCGCAAATACGCGGGTGCGCGTCAGGTGACGTCGGGAACTTCGCTGGACGATCTCGGGTTGAGTTCGCTGGACCGGATCCAATTGTTGATGGAGTTGGAGCAGAAGACCGGTGCCCGGATCGGCGAGCAGGAGTTCGCGGAAGCCCGCACGGTTGCGGATCTGGCAAAACCTCGGACCGGTCCCGTCTCCTCCGTACCGGCAGCGGACCCGTTTGAGTTCCCGAGTTGGAGCCGGGCCTGGCCCGCGCGCTTGTTGCGGCGGATGGTGCTGCCGACGTTCATACTCCCTCTGGCCCGTTTGTTCGCATGGATCCGGGTGGAAGGTTTGGAGAATCTGGAGGGCATTCAGGGCCCGGTAATCTTCGCGTCCAACCACCAGAGCCATTTCGACGTGCCGTCAATCCTTTGGGCCCTGCCCGGTGCATGGCGGTACCGTGCGACTCCGGCGATGGCGAAGGAGTTCTTCGACGCCCACTTCCATCCGCAGCGGCATACTTTGGGGGCACGGTTCCGCAGCGGACTGAGTTATTTTCTCGCGTCGCTGGTGTTCAACGGATTTCCGCTGCCGCAACGGGAGGCGGGTGCCCGTGACGCGCTGCGCTATGCCGGGGAGTTGCTGGGCGAGGGCTATTGCATCGTGATCTTCCCCGAGGGCAAGCGGACGGTGGACGGCGGGATGTTCCCGTTCCAGCCGGGTGTGGGTATGCTGGCGTCACGCTTGCGGGTGCCTGTGGTCCCTGTTCGTCTGGAAGGGTTGGACAAGGTTCTGCACAGCACGGCACGGATGGCCACTCCCGGTCGGGCGGTGGTGAAATTCGGGGCCCCGATCAAGCTGGAGGGCGAGGACTACGCAGGTTTGGCGAGGCAGGTGGAGGATGCGGTCCGACAGTTGTAGGTCCGGGCCGCATATTTTCTATTCCAATGCAGCGGGTGCCGCCGCAGGTTTCCGTTGCGGGAGGATGCTCCGCAGGTCCTTGTCGGCAGGGATCGTGACCGTAAAGAATCCCATCATCATTTCCTCCCAGCTCTGGTCGCCCCACTTGACCACTTTTGTGGGGTCGGGATTGTTCGGATTGTTGGGAGAGTTGTCGAAATGCGCCACGCATTCTATGCGGGAGTCGGCCGGCATCACGATCTCCTTGGCCGGATTGTAATTCAGCTGCCAAGCGAAATCGTACTTGGGCACGCTTAGGAGAACCTCGCTTTCGCCGGTGGGATAGACGGCCTTGAAGAGGAAATCCTTGCCCCGCAGGTGCATGTGGGGTGCCAGAAAGCCGATTTTCGTCTCAGCGCCGAATTCGAATGACGATTTCACTTCGTAATTGCCGTCACCGGCCGGAATCGCGAACCGGTTGTTCGTGGCGGAGACAGTGTAGACCCGCTCCTTTACCGGGGTCTTGGCAAACACCAGTCCCACCGAAGATGTGTCGGTTCCCGGCTTCCCGTTGGCGGTGTAGTGGACTTGGAGAATCACGTCGGCTCCCGCCTGTACCCGTATGGCGCGACCTTCGGGAAGGACACTGGCGGGAGAACCCGGCGCGTAGCCGACCAAAAATTCGTTCGGACCGTTTTCGCCCTTCTGCGGGACGTACGGAATACCCGGCTGGGCACCCTTGAGCCATCCCGAGCCCTTCGGGCGCAAATAGGCGATCACGTGGTGGACCAGCGCGCGGTTGCCGGGACGGACTTCGGCGGACTGGACCCACTTGTCCTCGGTCAAATTCAGTGGAACGAGGATGTATTGGTAGTCGATGGTGCCGGTCGCCGGAACTTCATATGGCTTCGACATGGCGACGGTTAGATCGGGTTTGCCGATGTTCCAGCCTTCGAGAAATTCAACCGGCTTGGGAAGGTCCTTCGGATTGCCCTCGGGCGCACCGCCATTGGCCCACGCGACGATGGTATCGATGTCTTTGGTCCCCATCGTGCGGTCGTTGGCGAACTTGCCGAAGTGTGGGTCCGCAAACCATGGCGGCATCTTGCGCGTTTGCACCGCCTCTTTGATCGAGGAAGCCCATGGGCGGGTGTCCTTGTAGGTCAGAAGCGAGAACGGCGCGGCCTCGCCGGGACGGTGGCAGGACTGGCAGTTTTTCTGGAGGATGGGTGCCACGTCCTTGTTGAAGGTGGGCGTGGCAGCGGTTCCGAGTCCGGCTGCGAGGGCGGCGGTGGCGATGATCCGGTAGGCGCGTTGGGGCAAATGCGTTCCTCTCAGAGTCAGTATAGCGGAGTTTTTGGCAGTCGCGGAAACACACGGCATAATGGAGTCATGATCAGAATTGGCCAAATTCCTGCAATCCTCCTCCTACTCGCCGCGGTCGCCCCGGCTGCCGAGCGGAAGCTTGGCAAGCCCCTAACCGCCGGTGCTCCCGTATCCCTGCAAGCTCTCTACGCCAATGCGGATTCCAAGGTTGGCAAGACGGTTCAAGTCCAAGGCAAGGTTGTGGAGGTGTGCGAGATGGCCGGCTGCTGGATGAATCTGACCGATGACAAGGGCAATCTGCTACGGATCAAGGTCGACGACGGCGTCATCGAGTTTCCCAAGGATTCGGTCGGCAAGACGGCCATCGCCGAGGGCATTCTGGAAAAGCGGCAGATGACCCGCGAGCAATTGATCGAGCAGTCCAAGGAAGAGGCGCAGGAATCCGGGCGCAAATTCAACCCCGCATCCATAAAATCGGGAAAGACGGTGTACCAGATTGCCGGCACCGGGGCTGCGATTCTCGACTAGCGCGCCCGATAACCCTCGCGGGTGCGGACGGACACGGATTTGTCCGACACTGTGACGGAAATCTTGCGCAAGGCTCCGTCCCGTTCCACCCGCTTTGGCACATACACCAGCACGTAGTACTCCCGCCCGTCGACAATCGCGGTTCGGAGGTTTTTGAGCATGTCGTTGTTCTGGTGGAAGTAGATCCCGCCGGTTGCCGCCGCAAGTTGCGAAAGGCCGCTGCCATTCTGGAATTCCACCGATGCTTGGCGTCGGTCCAATTCCGACAACATCGAGCCGCCCCGGTTTCGCGCCGAACTGCCGCCCGATCCCGAGTTGCTGGCGTCCGAAGAGCCTCCTCCCGAGAAACCCGGCACCGACAAGCCGCGCGAATCAATCGAGTGTATCCTGATATTGCGTTTCACGGCAACGTCCAGTGCGTCGAGCAACGCCGGTTCCATCCGCTCGGTGGTGGGGAACTTGAATTCGGAATAGTTGGGCAGGTACGCCCCGGCGACGCTGTAAAACTCCTCTCCGGGTTGGAGGCTAAACCCGTCGGAGATCAGCAGGAGGGTCCGGTCTGTCGGAACTCGGCCCAGTTCCACCAGCAATCCTTTTAGGCTCTGGAGGAACTGGTGGGTCATCACCGCAGTCTGTTCCGCCCGCGCATTCACTTCCTGCCGCAGGTCTTGGCGTTCGGGGTAACAGGTAGCGCTTCGCGCCGAAGGACCGCACGGGCATTTGCGGCAAAACTGCTCCATCCGGAGCCGCATGTTGTTGACTTCGATCGCCATCGCCTGTGCATCGGAACCATGGAATACGCTGGCGAAGGTACTGCTCTGGATCTTGGCCAGGATTTTGGCGGGGTCCGGGGTCGCCGTCTGGATGACGCGGAGTTGGCGTCCCAGATCCACAAGCACGAACTGGGCACCCGTATCCCGTTCCTTGCGGAACAGGCTTTCCAACGCATCGCGCACGTGGCCGAAATTGGCGAATGTTGAATGGAGGGTGTCGAAGCAGAGAATGTAGGTCCTGCCGGGGGGCTTGGACGCTCCGTTTGCTGCGGTTTGCGGCCCGGCTCCTGCGGAAAGGGTCTCGGGATCCGAAGTCATTCCGAAGGTTTCGGTCCCGAACGCCACGATTTCCTGTTGGACTCCGTCCTCGAAAATACGAAAATCGGAAGCCTTCAATCCAGCCGCGTGGTGTCCTTTTTTGTCCGTGACGACAACTGGCACAACCACCTGCTGGACGTCCACTTGGATCGTGGGAACTCCGGGCCCCGGTTCCTGGGCGGCCACCGGCAGGGCGGCGGTTAAGAAAGCCGCCGCCAATACCCCAGCAAATCTACCGTTCGTGCGGATCCTCAAGGTCTGTATACCCGTGCAGGCCTTCCTCATAGAACCGGACCAGCCTACCGGCCTCCTCATAGCCGAGCAGCCCTTCGCGCACGGCCGACTCCACGTCGCGCCGCAATCGTGTGACCAGCGATTCGGTCTTGAACTGCACATAATCCAGAACCTCGCGGACTGTGTCCCCCTTGATCACCTCGTCCAGCATCACTTCGCCGGACGGGCTGAGGCGCACATGGACCGCGTTGGTGTCTCCGAAAAGGTTGTGCAGGTCGCCCAGGATCTCTTGGTACGCTCCGACGAGGAACGCTCCGAGGTAGTAGTTCTCGCCGTTGAATTCGTGCAGGGCGAGCGATTTCTTGACGTCCCTGCGGTCAATGAACTGGTCCACCTTGCCGTCGGAGTCGCAGGTGATATCACCCAAGACCGCCGGATGCGTGGGTTTTTCGTCCAGACGGTGGATCGGCATGATCGGGAACAGCTGTTTGATCGCCCAGCTGTCCGGCATGCTCTGGAACAGCGAGAAGTTGCAGAAGTAGGTGTCGGAGAGCAACGCGTCCAAGCCCTCGAGCTCCTCGGGGAAGAAGTCGAGTTCCTTGGCCATCTTTTGGACCTTGCGCAGAATCGCCCAATAGAGGTTTTCCGCGAGGCAGCGCTGGTTGATGGGGAGATACCCGAGGCTGAACAGGTTCAGGGCGGAGTCCAAGGCTTGCTGGGCGTCGTGGTACGCCTCCAGCATGTTGCGCGCGTTGACGGACCGGTAGGTCTCCTGCAGATCGATCAGCGGCTGTTCCGGATCGCCAGTCAGTTCCTTCGCGCCCTCTTCGTCGCCCATTCCGGAAACGCCCAGAACGTTAAACACCAGCACGCTGTGATAGGCAGCAATCGCGCGCCCGCTCTCCGTGATGATCGTCGGATGCGGCACGTTCGATTCGTCGCACACATTCTGGATGTGATAGACCACGTCGTTCGCGTATTCCTGGAGCGTGTAATTCACGCTCGATTCGAAATCCGTCTGCGAACCGTCGTATTCGATGCCCAGCCCGCCGCCCACGTCCAGAAACTCCAGGCCGGTCGCGCCCTCGCGC
>CAIYDY010000021.1 GCA_903925015.1 uncultured Acidobacteriia bacterium | reverse complement strand
GTGGCCACGTACTCGTACGCCTTGCCGCGGACGTGCATGTGCGGGAAGAACGACTGGATCTTGGTGTCCTGCGCGAGGGTGATTTTTCCAAAAACCTTGTGGTCGGACGCGCCCGGCGGAATCCTAAGGGACGCATTCACGAGGAAGGTGTTGACGACCCGCTCCTTGGGCTGCTCTTTCGCGAACACGATGCCGACCTTGCTGCGGTCGGTTGTAGCCTTGCCGTTGGTGGTGTAGTGGACTTGGAAAACCAAATCCGCACCTGCGGGAATCAGGCGGGCTTGGCCGTCCAGGGTCTTGTAAGCAAGACCGCCGGGTACGTAGACGCCCACCATTTCATAACCGTTATTGTTGATGCCGTAGAAGGAGGCGCGATCATTCTGGGGCGGGCGTTTGCTGGCGTCAGGGGCTTGCTCCTCCGGCGCGACGAAGGGCATCCCAGGCTTTGCGAACGACAGGAACTTGGATGTCTTGGGTCGGGCGTACAGCACTAGGTGGTGTACTACAGCACGGTCGCCGGGACGAACTTCCAAGTCCTTCACCCATTTGTCCTCTGTGAAGTTGGTCGGCACCAGAAAGTATGTGTAGTCGATTTTGCCTGAAGCGGGAATCTTATAGTCCATACCGATGTCGAAGACGACGTCGGGCTTGCCGATGGTCCAGCCTGAGGCGAAGCTGACCGGCTTCGGGGCATCCTTGGCATTGCCCTGTGGCGCTCCACCGACCGCCCAATCCGAAAGGATCTTGATTTCGCTCTCAGGCATGGAACGGTCGTTGGCGAACTTGCCGAAGTGCGGGTCGGCGTACCATGGCGGCATTTGCTTCTTGAGCACGGCCTGCTGGATGGCCTTGGCCCAGGGACGAACCTCGTTGTAGGTGCCGAGTGCCATCGGGGCGGCCTCGCCGGACCTGTGGCATTCCTGGCAACGGTTTTGCAGGATGGGGAGAACGTCCTTGTAGAAAGTCGGTGCGGCTGTGGTTGCCGGGGCAGCGACGAGAAGTGAGCTGAAAAGGGGAATCGCGATCAGGCGCATGTTTGGGTCCGTTACGAAAACGCTACTTGGAGTATAACGTTACCGATGGCGGATTTGTTCGCTCGCCTACTCGTTGCCCGATTGTTCCCAAGAGTCCAGAAATCGTCGAACCGAGGCCTTGATCGGGGCACCGACGGTCAGCAGCACGGGCAGAGCAATCATCCAGGAGATCATCCATCCGGTGACAAAGGACCCGGCGTTGAAGACCCCTTTGTAGTTGCGCACGGCACCAACCATGTTCACTACCAAGGTCATCATGAGTGAGGTGAGCGCGCCGGGCAAAATCCATTCCACGCGCTCACGCCATCGTCGATTCATGCGGGGCAAACCTCTACTTTACAAGACTGCCCGCATCTGGAGGGTCTACTTCTTTTCGGCAGGCAGGACAAAGCCGCGCGAGGCCAAGTCCTTCGGATCCGTGTTCAACTGGTGGTCGCGCCAGAGCCAGCGCATCATCTCGGGCATGATCGCGCCGCCGAATTTCTGCCCGTGGAGGTTGATTCCGAAGGCGTAGTTGACGTCGTAGCCCTTTTCAGTCAGCGCCTTCATGAGTCGCACGTTTTGGTAGAACCAATCGCGCTTTTCGTCGTAGGTTCCGTCTGCCCGAAGTGCACGGTTGTCGTTGCGGCCGTCGCATAGGAAGACGCGGAGGGGCTTTTTGTCTGTGGCTAGGACGCGGTCGGGGTACACATAGCCACCGCGAAGGTCCACAAAGCTACCGACGTTGCTCAGCACTTTGCGGAATTCGTTGGGGCGTTCCCATGCGACAGCAAATGCCGCAATGGCGCCGGAACTGGAACCGCCGATGCCACGCATTTCCGGGTCCTTGGAAATGTTGTAGTCCTTGTTCAGGGCGGGCATCAATTCCTCGGTGATGACGCGGGCGTACTTGTCGTCTGGAGTGTTGTATTCGGTAGGACGGTTTGTGGTGCGGTCGCCCCATTCGGAGAGATTGGGTTCGGGCTGTTCCGGCGTGCGTCCCGGATTGATGAAGACACCCAGCATAATGGGGATTTCGCGGCGGTAGATCAGGTTGTCCATCACGTGCTGGGCCTTGATGTCGCCGTTTTCATCCTTGAAGGCTTGGCCATCCTGGAAGACCATGAGGGCCGCCGGAACCTTGGCGTCGTACTGGGCCGGGATGTAGACCCAGTAGGTGTGCTGGGTGCCTGCGTAGACCTTGCTGGGCAACGTGAACGGTCCGCGGATTTCCCCCTGCGGTACGCCCTCCTGCGCCATGGAATCGGGACCGAGGCGGTATTGGGAATTCGGGGCTGGACCGGGCGGCATCGGCTGGGGTGCGCCACCGCGTCCGGCACCACGACCCGCACCCGCCCTGCCTGGACCGGCTTGGCCCGAAGGTGCCTGGGGTGCGGCTTGGAGCTGGCCGCTGGTCACCGATTGCGGAGGGGGAACCTGTGCAACAAGATTCGAAATTTGAAATGCCGTCGTCGCCAGGACGATTGCGGCAGTTTGGATCTTCATGGATTTGCCTCTTTGGCGTCACACCCGTCGTGGGCGCGTCGTTTACAGGAGCTTATCAGATTCCCCGGTCCAGCCCCAGTCTACGATGCTGCGCGCTTGGAGGCAGCTGGTTTGGCGATGACGCTACCGGCGGGTTTGCGGCGCTTGCCGCCGATCTGGTGGGCCGTCATTTTGCGCAACAGGGTATTCCGGTGGATGCCGAGGATCCGGGCGGCTTCCGACTGGTGGCCGGCTGTCCGCACAAGGACGCGGTCGATCATGCCTTTTTCCAAAATCTCCACGGCTTCCTCCATGTAGAGGCCGCCCTCGAGGAGGTGGTCAATGAGTGCGTCGAAATGATCCTTCATGTTAGCCATCAATAGTTCGTTCGGGACTAGAAATTCACGTCGCGACCTGCAGGGGTCGCCAACTTCAGAGCGTTTTTGACTTGGGAGTAGTACTTCTGGAAGCTCTGCTTCAATTCCATCGGGGCTACCGCAACGAAGAAATGCGATGCTTCCAGAACGTAAGGCGCAATTCGTGAGTTTAGCACCGCCGGGGGGGCGGCTCCGGTTTCGGCATGCGGGCCGAACGCCATGAATGCCGTCAGTAGGGCCACGGAGATCAAGACACCTTTGACCAGGCCGAATACTCCGCCGGCCAGTCGGTCCAGGAAGGAGAGCCCGATCGTCCGGAGGAATCTGGAGATGATCCACGAAACCAGGGAGCCCGCCATCAGCACCGTCACGACGACCATGAAGAATCCCAGCAGACTCGCAATGCGCGGAGAGGCCACATAGGGGGCCACAAACGATCCCGCGTAGCCATAGAACCACATGCCCAGCAGCAGAGCCAGCAGCGAAGCTGCAAGTCCCACGATTTCCCTTGTGAAGCCGCGGAACAAGCTGC
Organism: uncultured Acidobacteriia bacterium; assembly: GCA_903925015.1. Lineage (GTDB taxonomy): Bacteria > Acidobacteriota > Terriglobia > Bryobacterales > Bryobacteraceae > BOG-234. The sequence goes on along the minus strand of CAIYDY010000021.1, from coordinate 15,768 downwards.
GAATGGTGGTATAGCCGAGTATCACCAGCAGGACGACGTCCAGCCAGTTCACAGCTGCCTGCCGGTGATGCGGAAGTACGCCTCGTGGTACTTCTCCGAGGTGCGGTCGACGACTTCCTGCGGGAGTTCCGGAGCTGGCGGGCGCTTGTCCCAGTCGAGCGTTTCGAGATAGTCCCGGACAAATTGCTTGTCGAACGATTTCTGGGGGCCGCCTGCGGCGTATTCGTCGGCGGGCCAGTAGCGGGAGGAATCCGGTGTCAGGACCTCGTCGCCCAGCAGCAGTTCGCCGCCATGCCAGCCAAACTCAAACTTGGTGTCCGCGAGGATGATCCCTCGGGACGCAGCGTGTTCGGATGCGCGGGAATAGATGCGCAGGGTGAGGTCGCGGAGGGTTTCGGCTGTTTGCTGCCCAACGGTAGCCGCAGCTTCCTCGAACGAAATGTTCTCGTCGTGTCCGGTGGCGGCTTTGGAGGCCGGAGTGAAGATCGGTTCCGGGAGTTGGCTACTTTCGAGGAGTCCCGCAGGCAGCGGAATGCCGCAAATTCCGCCGGTCCGTTTGTAGTCCTTCCAGCCCGAGCCGGAAACGTAGCCCCTCGCGACGCACTCCACAGGCTCCATCCGGCAGCGCTTGACGTACATGGAGCGGTCTTCCAGCTGGTCCCGGAACTGGTGGAGGTGGGCCGGGTATGCATCCACGTCGGTTGCGATGAGGTGGTTCGGGACAAGATCCTTCAGCAGGTCGAACCAGAACAGCGACATTTGGGTCAAGACGCGGCCTTTGCCGGGGATGCCCTGGGGGAGAACGCAGTCGAAGGCGGAGATCCGGTCCGTGGCGACGATCAGGAGATCGTCGCCGACGGCATAGACGTCCCGGACCTTTCCGGTCGCAATGCGTTCTATGCCGGGAAGGTCGGTATGGGTGATGACGGTGGCCACGTTTCCAGTATCACCGAGGGGTGGTTCCCATCCGGGCTACTGCGTGCACGAAACGCCAGCGGGAGCTCCGGTAGGGGCGCCGAGCCGCACGGTGTCGGATTCGAGCTTTCGGAAGGAGAGGTGCTGGACCATGGGCGGCTGGGTCGGGGCCATTGTGAAAAAAGCACCCACGGTGCCCTTGGCACAGGAGATGTTGAACTGGCCGCGCAGCCAGTTCTCCGGGAGCATGGGCCCGAAGGCTGTGCACTCGCCGACCTCGGCCTTCAGCGCCTCGATTTCGGCCTTGCGTTGCTCAGCCGGGGCATCCAGGAAGAAGTTCATGGCGGCGATGGACTTGGCCTCGGCATCGTTCCATGCCTTCCAGAGATTGACGATGTGGTCTCGGGCCTTTGCCAGTGCGGGGGAGGCGGGCAATTCCCGCTTTTGGAGACCGCCGGTTTTGAGGAGGACGTCCCAGGCTTGGTTGATGGGTTCGGCGGGGCCGATGTAGGTGAGATTTGCCATGGCAAACATGCCGACTCCGTAATCGGGCAACCATGCCATGTACGACCCGAATCCAGGCAGGCCGCCGCCGTGGGCCACGACCTGCTCGAAGCGGCAATCGCTGGACACCCGGAGGCCGTAGCCGTAACCGGATTCCGATGCGGTCAGGACGCCGTTCGTGCGGCGCGCTGTTAGGTTGGCCGGTGTCCAGAGGTGGGCCATTTCGCGGACCGATGCCCGGCGAACGGGACCGGTTTCGGCATCGTCGCGCGGTGGCCATGCGGCAAGGTGGAATGCCACGTACTTGCCCAGGTCTGCGGCTGTGGTGAGGAGTCCGCCCATTGCCCCGAAGACACCGTGGGGAAGGGGGGCTTCCACGGAGTACGTTCCGTCGGGTTTCAGCCGGTAGGCGACGGCGCGTTTTGAGGCGGGGACGTCGGCAAATTCAAAAGCGGAGTCATTCATTTGGAGCCTGCCGAGAATTTCCGACTGTACGTACTTCTCGTAGGGCACGCCGGAGGCCTTGGTGACAATTCTGCCGAGAAGTCCGAAGGCATAATTGGAATATTCGTAACGTGTTCCGGGTGGCGTGGAGAAGGGAATTCCGGCACGCAGCCAACGCGTGAGGTCAGCGTCGGAGGCACTCAATTGCTGGTCGCCCCAGTGGTTGTCCTCGGGAAAGCCTGCCGAATGGCTCAGGATATTGCGGATTCGCAGCGGGGCCGTGTCGCGGGTTGGCATTTCCATGCGGGCGAATTCGGGAATCCATTTGGAGACCGGGTCCTCCAGGGACAGCTTGCCTTCGTCGCGCAATTTCAGGATGGCGAGCGAGGTGAAGCTCTTGGTCATGGAGGCGATGCGGAAGACGGTGTCGGGCTGGACGGGGGAATTGGTTTCGCGGTCCCTGAGGCCGGTGGTCGCGACATGGGCGAGTTTGCCATCGATCACGATTCCCCAGACCATGCCCGGAATCTTCCGGTCGGTGGCGTATTTGCGGAAAAGTTGGTCGACTTGGGGGATAGCTGATTCCAGCCTGGAGACACGGGCCGGATCCGTGAAGCGCGGGGGAGGATAGGCGTCGCTGGCGAGCAGGGACGTGGTTAGCGCGAGAATGGCTGGGGCGAATCGCATCCGATTAGGATGGCATAACGGAGGCCCAATCCTCAATGGATGTGGCGAGAGTGTAGGGCCGCAGCGACCCAGATTCGACGTCTACCGTGAAAAACGGCTTGCGACCGGTACCGGAATGGGCGCATTGGGCCCCTTGATCGCGACCCACAGCACCGCGTTCAGCTCGTCGTCGTCCGCCTCGTCCTCGCGGTCGAAGCGCATTTTGGCGGAGCGGCGGGCGGCGGCGGTGTTTGCGGGATTCCTCGCGTCCAGTGGCGTGCGGGCCTTTTCCAAGGTGTATCCCAACGGCGAGGGTGCAGTGTCGAAGACGCTGAACATGGGGCGGGCGGCAGCGTCATACGTCGTTAGCGGGTGCAACCCGAGGATGATCTCCATCGTCCGCAGCACAGACGTCTGGTTGTACATGGTGCTGTTGACCGTCCCTTTTTTCACCCAAGGCGAGATTACGTAGGCTGGGGCGCGGTGCGAATCGACGTGGTCCGGGCCGTTCTGGGCATCGTCCTCGATGATGAAAATTGCGGTTTCGCCCCAAAACTTGCTCTTCGAGACGGCTTCGACCACCATGCCCACGGCCAAGTCGTTATCGGCGGCAAGCGCCAAGGGCGAGAGCTTTCCGGCAGCAAGGCCGCTGGTGTGGTCGTTGCCCATCCGCATCACCATGAATTGGGGCATCTTGCCGGACTTCTCGAATTCCCCGAGTTCCTCGATGAACTCCTTGGCACGGTCGACATCGGGGTACTCCAAGTCGAATCCACGGTAATTGGGGTCAGTCACCGGTGCCAGAATTGAATCGCGGATGCCGGTGATCTGCGTGCCGTCGGCCTCGGGCTTGGTCCGGTTATCCACGAAGTAGCCATAGTTGCGCATGGTGACGCCCGCCTGCGAGGCCGCTGTCCAGATGTAGCCGGCGGGCGGGGAATTGGCGGGTTCCTGGCCCTCGTAATCGTAGGTCTTGCGGCGACCGGCGTAGCTATTGGGCCACATTTTCTGTGTGTAGTCGGGGGCAATTGCGGCTGTTGCCCAGTTGTGGCCGTCGGCGCTGACGTCGGAATTCTCGTAGAAGTTGTCGAGCAGGACAAATTCGCGGGCCAGTTTGTGGTGGTTGGGCGTGATGTCCTCGCCGAACAGGACCAGGGACGGGTCGCCGTTGCCCTGCTTCATGTCGCCCAGGACTTGGTCGTAAGTGCGGTTTTCCTGAACAATATAGATGACGTGCTTGATGGGGCCGTTCGGGCGAACGGGACTGCCCTCGGGGGAACCGCCGACCGAGCCTGTCACATCCAGCTTGTCATCGTTGTATGGCGAATTTGCCATCACTTCCTTGGTCAGCAGGTCCAGCTTTCCGGCGTCGGAGACATCCACGAACTGGACGGTCCCGCGTTGGATGCGACCCACGTACTGGATTTCCTTGGTGCCCTGGTGGATGGCCTCACCTGCCTTTCGCGGACTGGGGCCGTCGGGGTTGGGGAATGAGCGCAGACCCTTGCCATTCAGAACCCCCATGCGGCCGTCGGGGAGGCTGAACGCTGCTGTTGGGTACCACCCTGTCGGAACAAAACCGAGAACGGAGCTGCGGGAACCGGTGATATCAATGACTGCCGCCGTATTGGCGTCCGAGCAGGCGACATAGAGCTGCTTCTTGTCGGAGGAGAGTCCGAGGCCGTTCGGGGTCATGCCGAGAGGTTGCCGGGGCGTCAGCGAAAGGTTGATGTTTTCAATTCGCGTCAGTCGTCCAAGATCGTCGGCACCCATGGCGAAGACGGAGTTGGTGTTGCTGGCGGAAACAAAGATGCGGGCCTTCACGGAAGGCTGCTCCTCCACCTCGCCATCCAGCCATACCATGTCGGTGGGATGGGCCCCGACCCGGACGGTGTCCAGCTTGTCCCCGTTGTTCGGGTCGTACTGGCTGATGGAGCCATCGGCCCAACTGGAGGCGTAGAAGCTCTTGCCGTTAGGGTGGAAAAGGATGCGGTAGGGGCGGCGTCCGGTCTTGATATGGGAAAGGATGAAGCCGGACTGCGGATTCACGACGGCGATGCGGTCGCGGTAGAGTTCCGCTACATATAAAAGGTGGCCGTCCGGGGCCAGGCGGACATCACCGACGAAATCTTCTGGCTTTCGATCCTTGTCCGCGACCAAGGGGAAGGTACGGGCAGGGGTGAGTTTCCCCGCCGCAAAGGTGAATTCGTAGACCGCAGCCTTGGATCCGCCACCGACATAGATTCGGTCACCTGCCTTGTTCATGGTGAGCCCGAGCCATGCGTCCGGGACCGCTGTCCGGTCGGTTTCCTTGGCTGCGGCGATATCAATCACGCTGATGGTGGGGGGATTGTAGCCGCCGTTCAGGACGAGCAGATATTTGCCATCCGGCGTGGCCGTCTGGGCCATTGGGAATGTTTCGACGGGAATCTGCGTACCGGCGGGTTTGATCCGCCAGCCACTGTTGAGCAAGAAGCTGCCGTCCGGCAGAAAGCCCACTTGTTCACGCGGGGCGGGTTGGGACATGAGCACGACGGTGGTGGCCGCCAGAAACAGGACGAGTGCCTTCGTTTTCATGCTGGATTCCTATTGATTTTCCTGGTAACGTTGGATATTTCCTGGTAGCGCTGCGCGATGGGGAAGCGGCGGCCGATGCCGAACGCCTTCGAGGTGACTTTTAGACCGGGTGCGGCCTGCTGCCGTTTGTATTCGTTGCGGTCAACCTTGAGTGCGACATCCTTCACGAGGTCCAACGGTAGGCCGAGTTCCGCCGAAATTTCCGCCGCGCTCCGGAATTCCTCCACATATAGCCTTAGGATGGCGTCGAGCGTGTCGTAGGGGGGCAGGGAATCGCTGTCCTTCTGGTCCGGCCGGAGTTCCGCGGATGGTGGCTTGACGAAGACGGACTCCGGGATGGCGCCGGGATGCCTCCGGTTACCCTCGCGTGAAAGCTCGTAGACCATGGTTTTGGGAACGTCACTGATCAGCGCCAGTCCTCCGCACATATCGCCGTAGAGCGTGCAATAGCCGACCGCGATTTCGCTCTTGTTGCCGGTGGTGAGCACGACTGCACCGAACTTGTTGGAAATCGACATTAGGGTTAGGCCGCGCAGCCGGGCCTGGATGTTTTCCTCGGCGACTCCAGGCTTGGTACCCGTGAAGACGCCTGCCAGTGTTCGCGTCATTTCGTCGTAGGCTGGGGTGATCGGGATGATATCGAATTGGATGCCAAGCCGTTCGGCCATGTCGCGAGCGTCGCGGATGGAATGGTCCGAGGAATACGGGCCGGGCATGGAGACTCCGCGCACATTTTCCCTACCCACCGCATCCACTGCGAGTACGGCAACGAGGGAGGAGTCGATGCCGCCGCTCAGCCCGATCAGGACTTGGCGGAAGCCGCACTTGGATAGATAATCGCGTGTGCCGAGGACCAAGGCTTCGTACACGGCCTCTGTCTCACCGGGGAAATCGGCGTTCTGGTCGCCGATGCCGGTCCCGGTGTCAACAATGACCAGATCCTCGGCGAATGATTTGGCCGAGGCTATCAAATTGCCTGCAGCGTCCATGGCGAAACTGGATCCGTCGAAAATCACGTGGTCGTTGCCGCCGACCTGGTTCACCATAACCACGGGCTTGCCGTAGCGGCGCGCCATCGACCGGATCATGTCGTAACGCAGTTCCCGCTTGCCGATGTGGACCGGGGAGGCGTTGATGCTGATCAGGATGTCGCCGCCTTGGAGCATCAACTCCTCGACCGGGTCCCGGGTGTAGAGGCGGGGGTGCCAGAACAGCTTGTCGTTCCAGGCGTCTTCGCAGATGGCGAGGGCGACGTTGGTGTCGCCGTCCCGCCAGAGGGTTTGCTTGTCGGCGGGGACGAAGTTCCGGGCCTCGTCGAAAACGTCGTAGGTGGGGAGCAGGATTTTCTGCTGCCGCATCAGGACTTGCCCCCCCCGGAGGATTGCTGCCGAGTTGGTTGCGCGCTTGCCAACGGACTTTTCGGAGTGGCCGACATAGCCGGCGATCACGGCCAGTGGCAGACTGGCTGTGGCGTCTGCTAGACGGAGGAGTGCTTCCTCGTTGGCAGGGATGAAGGTGTGCTTTTCGACGAGGTCGCGCGGCGGGTAGCCGGTGACGCTGAGTTCGGGGAATACAACCAGTTCCGCCCCGCGCTCGGCGGCGTCGCGCGCGAAGCGGGTGCAGAGAGAGACGTTGCCGACGAGGTCGCCGACCGTGGGGTTGATCTGCCCAAGGGCGATCCGCATGAACTACCAGTTTAGCCGGGTGCTGCCGATGGGCGGTTTTCGGCGGAGTGCCACATCGGGGCCAAGTGTTCACCAGTCGTTTGGATCGCCATTGTCGGGCAGCATCTCATGCCCCTAGGGAGAAGTAGATGCCCCGATTGGCGAGTTGCCCGGAGACGGTCCTGTGGAGTGGCTCCACCCTGATCCAACGCCCATAGCAGCAAATTCTAGATAATCGCATGCCTCCCGCCTCACGTGCCGCACCAGCCCGCACTGGTTGCCGAAGAACCCGGAGACAGCTCGCCCCGAGTGGCCATCTCGGCGATTTCGTCCACCGACGGCGAAGGTTCAGATCTGTTCGGCATCGGCATCCTGTTCCTGTTTCATCGCTTTTCAAAGTGCGGTCCGACGATCACTCGCTCGTTGTTCTCCAGATCGACCCGTGCAGGCCGCAATTTCAGCCAGCTAGCCTTCTGAACAGCGCCTTCTGAACAGTCGAACCACTTTCGGTCGATCCACCCATGCATGGGAAAATTGAGGTGCATAATTGGCATGCCGCCAACCAATTCATCGTCACCATCGTCGATCCCCGCAGGATGTACCGGTCGGGCGCGCGGTTGACACTGTCAGGAAGATCATGTTGGAGAACAAGTAATGCGGTTTCTGATCATGTTGGAGCAGACCAAAACCGGCTTTTCCGCGCAGGCACCGGATTTGGCAATTGTGACGCACGGGGAGACATTGCAAGACGCCAAGCGTGCGGCGCTGCAGGCATTCGGGTCAACCTCGACGCCTATCGCGAAGCCGGAATGACCATCCCGACCACGCCGCTTCCTTTTCGCCAAGATCAAAAATGGCTGCCAGATCCGGCTCAAACTCCGCGCGCGAAGAACTGTTCGTAAGAAACAGCTCTCGTGCTCCTGCTTGTTGAAGATCGCCTTGGGCAGCACTTCCAGCCGCACGAATGCGCTGGTAGCGAATGCACGATCGGGATCTTCCAGAATCTGCAGCGCCAATTCCCGAAGCTGGGGAGCGCCCTGGAACGCCGCGATCAGGACTCCGCTGTCGAGAAACGTTCGGACCGGTCCGGCCACTACCGCGATCCCCGGCGCTCGGCAACCTCGCGTTCCAGTTCGCGCCTGTTCAGCAGCTTGCCGCCCGCAGCCACCTATGCGTCCGAAGTTTTCCGCAGTGTCTTTCCCAGTTCCGAAACGGCCTTCGGCGCGGTGCCATTCTTATTCGTCGCTGATGCTTTTCGCCGTTCCTTGACCACGAGCCCACTCTAGCGCCGTTTCCCCAAGCCCGACAACAAGCTCGACGCGACGCCAAAGTCTACGCCGACAGGGGGATGGAACAAGCCACCGTCAAGTCCACACGACCGCTAGGGATCATCCTTTGCTGCCGCCTGCCGACTGACGTTCAGCCGCGCCGCGCGTTCGTCGAGTTCACGAAGCAGCTCCTGCGTCAGATCCACGTTGACCCGCCGCACCGGTCGCACCACCCTGAACTGGTTGCTGAAGAACCCGGAGACATCCTCCCCCCGTGTTGCCATCTCGGCGATCTCGTCCCCCGACGGCGAAGGTTGTGATTTGTTCGGCATAGGCATCCTCTTCCTGTTTCGTCGCTTTCCACGCAGTGATCAGACGGTCACCCTCCACTTCAGCACAGCACCGGACGGTGCCTATCCCGGAATACCACGTCCCTGTGGTAGCGCCCGTGTCCCGCTGCTTGGACGCCGACTCCGCACAACGACTCCTTGCGCTCCAAATCGACCCGGAAACCCAGGACTACATCGACCTTCTCAGCGAACTGGCCAACGAGGGCATCCTGACCCCCTTGGAGCGCTCCGAGTACGAGGCCTTGATCAACGCGTCCGACCTCATTTCGATCTTGAAATTGAAGGCCCGTCGCAATTTCGGCCAGCTAGCCGGATAAACCCAATGGACCCCTCGCTGCGGCGGTTTGTCCGGCATCGTGCGGGTGAACGCTTCGAGCACGGTAGACTGCACCAGATCCATTGCCAAGTTTCCCGCCATGTCGACCACATTGTAGCCAAACAGCACGGTGGACCCGAGACACCGGACAACATGGCCTTGGCCTGCCTCCGCTGCAACCTGTGCAAGGGCCCCAATCTAACCGGGATCGATCCGACCACAATGCAGGTCGTAACCCTCTTTCATCCGAGGCAAGACCGTCGGGCGGACCATTTCGCCTACCTTGGCGCCCGGATTGGAGGCCTGACCCCAACGGGACGGGCTACGGTGGAGCTGCTTGAGCGCACGAGCCGCGCGGCGCACGGCTAAAAGATCCAGCAACAGCCCGGCGCGGCTGGACGTGCGCTCTTGCTGGGGTTGAACGATGCGCGGCGTCTGGAACTGCGGCGGGAGCTTCTGGCATTGGGCGAACTAAGGTGGGAGTTGTGAGTCCGGTGCCGCACGCTTGAAAGCGCAGCGCGATGAGTCAGCGGTTCACTACCATTTTCGGTTGTGGGCAGGGTGGCACCCTATGGAGCATCCTTTGCTGCCACCTGCCCGTGCTCAAGCCCCTGCCGACACTACCGCACCTGCCGAACCGAACCGGCCCGATCAGCCCCACCCTGATCCAACGCCTGCCGCAACAACGTCTTGATAACCGCCTGCCGACTGACGTTCAGCCGCGCAGCGCGTTCGTCGAGTTCACGAAGCAGTCCCTGCGTTAGATCCACGTTGACCCGCCGCACTGGCCGCACCATCGTGAACTGGTTGGTGAAGAACCCGGAGACATCCTCGCCCCGTGTCGCCATCTCGGCTATCTCGTCCACCGACGGCGAAGCTTTAGATTTGTTCGGCATAGACATCCTCTTCCTGTTTTGTCGCTTTCCACGCGGTGATCAAGCGATAGAACTCCCCGTCAGCGTCGTGTCGGATCTCGAAGACGACCGAGCACAACCGCCCACCCGCCCAGCCGATGGCACGGAATTGCTCGGGGTCGTCGCTCTTCCTGTCGACCAGGTAGGCTTGGTCGAACACGGCCCGTGCCTGTTCAAGGCTGACGCCGTGCTTCCGCAGGACCTCCCGGTTCTTCTCGACGTCGAATTGAAAGCGCATCGCCCGCATAACAGTTATATCATCGACGAAGCACAATCCGCACTGAATCCCTGCCTCGTCTGCGTTTCCTCGAGATGATTTGCCCACGTTCCCCCAAAGGGCGGACTCGCGAAGTTCCTGCCCGGCCTGAAATCCTTCTTCGGTTTCGGCGAGAACGACTGGGTCAACATGGGCGGTGGCCGCATGGCGACCGGCGGCTGGATCGGCCAGTACGGTTCGTTCGGCGACAAGCTGACCGCGCTCGGCAAATCGAACGCGGTGATGCTGGCCGGCGGGATGCTCGGGCTGGACGGGATGAATCGCGGCGGCTGGCTGGGCGCAGCTATCGGCGCGGCAGCGGGACTGGTTGCGGGGTTGATCCAGAGTGCCGTCCGCATACTGTTCGAATCGCCCGAGCAGGAAGCTCACTTAGGGGAATAGGGGCCGCTGGTGAAGCAGCTGTATCAGGTGAACATCGACACCGCGATGGCGAAGCAGATTGCGGAGATCGCGAAGCAGAAGTACGCGGGGCACGTGTCGGTGGCGGTGCCCGACACGGACGTGCGCAAGATGATCGAACTCTACGCCGCCGGGGCGGGCCAACACATGCCGCTCTCAGCCACCACGCCGCATGGCGCGAGCATTCTGGAGCAGGGCTGCAGCCTGTACCAGGCCCAGACCTACCTCTACGGCAACGCCTACAAGTTCCAGAGCAGCCTGCCGACGGCGGGCGGCTTCCCGACTGGCCAGTACCCCTCGCCGGGCCCGATGATGCTGCAGGTGAACGTGCAGGGACAGGGCGCGGCCCAGTTCGTCGCGGGTCAGGTGGTGACGCCGGAGTTCGTGCAGTCGCAATGGTCGAACGCGGCGAGCGCCAGCAACGGAAGGCTGTCGAACAGCGCGATGATGCAGCAGCAGGGACTGGTGGTGGGGTGACGCAAACCAGCGATTGTTAAGGTACCACGTATCGAGAAGGATTAGTCCCATCCGCCGCCACCTGGGAAGTAATCCCAAAACGGAGCAAAGTCGGCCAGGACCTTCCTGGCCCATCCTCGGTCTGATTCCTTGCGGCATATTTCCCACTCATTTGCGAAGAGCTGCAAGAACTGGCCAGCCACATCTGACACGTTGGTGTGAGCATACAAAGAAATCCAGTGATGGAAAGGCTTTCCCCATTTGCGAAGCTCGCGGTTCTGCCCTATTAGCCCATCGCACAAAGGGGTCCATGCGAAGATCATATCCCCGTCTACGAGGCCTTGCGGTTCGGTTGCTTTTACCACCAGACTTGCGAGGGTCTCGACAATCTCCAGACAAGGTAGCGACTTTCTTATGTAAGCGACATGTTCGTCCGGCAGTTTCAAGTCTGCGAGTGATCCGAAATAGGATTTTTGGAGCAAACCTGGATTGATGACGTTCAGGAATTGAACCAGTGCAGATGAGCGAGCGTACACGAGAATCCTTGGCGTGTTCCCGAACCCAGCTCCGTGCTTAAGCAGGTACTGGTTCTCGGCATGAATGGCAGCGAGATGGGAATAGCGCTTGCTGGGGCCGTCGCCGAAGAAGAAGAACGGTCCGTCAGCAGTAATCAGAAAGTCGCAGTCTCCGTTCTTCGCGATCGTCAGCATCTGCTCGCGACCACTACGATCCGCAAAGTCGATTCGCCATTGAGGATGGTACTTCCTTTGAATACTCAGCAGAGTCGCCAGTGCCGCCACCTCGATGCACTCGCAGCTGATGATTAGGTCGCGGCTTAGAATATCAGCGAACTCCCGATCGGTGGTCGCTTCCGGCTCTGACGCCGCTGCGGCCCGCTGATTCAAAAGCGTGACATTCGTCTCGGAGAAGCGCTTCTCTATTCCACGGAACTTCTCGTGCGTCTGTCTGTACTCGCTCGGGGCGATTTCAAAAAATCGATTTGCCGCCTGGATCATGAAACGGGCCTGGTCCCGGGCCACGCCGGTCGCGTCATCGAGACTGTGCTGATCTCGAAGCACAGAATAGCGGAAATCGGAGTCCAGCTTTGCGAACGCGGAATCCGTGACTAAATGGCTTACGCCTAAGGGGAGTTGTACGGATGAAACCCGTGTCTTACGGGCTTCGGGGGCGACCCAGGTAATTCTGTAAGTCGCCTCGTGGCCCCGGCCCGGCTCGTTCTCTGGAATCTCGAACGCCCAACCTTTGCGTTTTGGATCGAAGAAATCAGCGGCCGCAGTTCGGATGTTTGCCATCATCGCCCTCACGGTCTTCTCGGCGGATGCGCGTGGGCTTACCTGTTCACCACGTGCTCGCTGGTTCTCGGCGTACCGGTCTAGGAATTTTGATTTGCTGATGCCAGTCTCACCGGCTTCGAGTATCCAACTCAGGACCTCCCTATGCACCCCGTGGACGTGCGGCATCTGGCGGGTGAGGAATTCCCCGAAGATCGCGGCTCGTTCGCTGGGTGTAAGTTCGGCCATCTTAGATAGCGTATCCGAAAGCACAAAACGTTTTGCTGGACGGCCAAAACGTTTTGGCCGGGCTTAAATCATTGCGCACCGAAAAATGATTTCATAAACGGTTTTCAAAGCTTTTATTTTCTTATACTTACAGGCATTGTGGAGGCATGAAGACCCACGCATGCCTTGCCACCTGGTTGATCGCACTTGCCATGTCGTTCCTGCCGAGCCACGGCGAACCGGACTACCACGCATTCGAGCTGTCGCACCACATTCAGCATTCAGTGCGGCGTCGCCAGTCCAACTCGCCGTTCAGACACTGAGCTGACGCCCATGCCCGGCAGCCTCCAAACCGCCGCCCCGAACGGCGTGCTCCCGCAGAACCTCTGTACGGCATTCGCCGAGGAGCGCGCCCTCCTGCAACTCCAGAGCGGTTACCACGACGGCACCATCCACCGCTCCCAGCTCGCCCAGATTTCCCGCCGCACCTTCAAGCTCGCGAAGCGCCTCACCGCTACCGACCTCGCCACCCTGAAATCCTTCTTCGACGCCCGCCAGGGAGGCCTCGTCCCCTTTCTCTTTTACAACCCATGGGACGCCACGCCGGTCGGCTCCAACTACGACCCCACCGGCAACAGCACCACGGGCCGCTACACCGTCGTCTTTCGCGGCGGCTGGCAGCAGTCGACCGGTTTCACGCGCACCTCCATCCAGCAGATTGAACTCGTCGAAGTTGCTTGAGAGATGTTGCCTGAAGGGTCGCATAACCTCATGCCCGACACCATCGGAAGAATCCAGGTCCCCGACCCGGTCGACAGCGGCCTCACGTTCCCGCTCGTCAGCGACTACGGCTTCGGCTTCACGTAGGACCGCACAACCGTCATCCACCAGTTCGGCGAACTCGACGCCAAAGCCGAGCAGCGCTTCGCCACCGGCATCGGCCCGCGCAAGCACCAGTTCCGCCGCGTCCTGCTCAACCTCGCCGACCGCAACCGCCTCGCCGCCTTCTGGGAGAGCATGCAGGGCGCATGGAAGACGTTCACCTACAACGTCCCCTACGCGGACGGCAGCTTCACCGCCACGAAGGTCGCGTTCGACTACGCGCCGCTCTCGCTGCAATACCTGCAGCACGCCTGCCAGGTGGGGCTGACCTTCGTTGAAATCCCCGATCCGGCGAGCGCTCCCGCGTACAGCGTCACGGCCACCTGCCTGCGCTTCCCCTCGGCCGCGCTGCAGGCTGCGCTGCTGAGCCAGGTCCAGCAGATTGTGCCGCTGGTGCACATCCGCGTGCGCGAAACCACCGTGCCGGATATCCTCCTCTCGGATCGCCGCTGCACCATCGCGGGGCAACTCTACCTGCCGCGCGTGCTCGGGCTGGGCGAACCCGGGTCGGACGCCATCGTCTCGCAGGACATCCGCGGTTCAGCCGACAACGTGCAGTTCGCCTTCGGCAACGCCGACCGCGTGATGACGGCGCTCGCCAACGACACGGATCTCAAGAACGCCACGCCCTTCATCAAACGACGCCCAGCTGCTGCTCTACGACGTCAACTCCGGCATCCTGCTGCAGATCTGGTCGGGCTTCGTGACGAAGCTTCGCCGCCGACGGCAGCGCGCAGTTCACCGTGCAGGCGAGCGATGGCCTCTACCAGGTCACGCAGCAGTATCCGGCGCGCGCCATCTCGCGAACCTACTGGAAGACGTTCAACGACGGCGTCTTCTGCCCCTACTCGGCGCAGGGCCACGGCGGCGACGTGAACTCCTGCGATTACTACTTCGACAGCCCCAACGGCTGCCGTGCGCACGGCATGGACAACTACTTCGGAGGCCATCCCGCCGAGCCGCAGAGTGTTTTCATCAAGGACAACTCGACCGGCACCTGGGGCATCGGGCGCAACACCGTCACAGCCACCTCCACCATTTCGGACACCATCTGGGGCAACGCGCTCGGCATGCTGGTCTCCAGAACGCCAAAGCTACCGCTACATAATCGCTGCGCCAATGCTCGATGGCCAAAGGCCGCACGGCTTCAAGGTCGATGGGCAACTCGACATCACTAGCGACACGAACGAACACCATCTGCGATTTCACGCCGCCACCCGAGGCACAAACCGTTCCACCACAACCTCCGCCGTCCGCCGCCGCGCACTCGCAATGTCGAAAGAATTCTGCATCCGCATCAGGGTCTCCATATCGACCCCGAACGCCTTCTCAAACCTCACCGCCATCTCCCCGGACAGTCCAGCCTTCGCATTCAACAAACTCGACAGGGTGGGCCGCGAGACCCCCAACGCCTTCGCCGCGTCCGTCACGGAAAGCTCGTAGGCGTCCAGAATTTCAGTGCGCAGAAACTGGCCCGGATGGACCGGGTTCAGCATCCGCATTGGCTCTTCCTCAATGGTAGTCTTCATAGTCCACGTCCCGTTCTCGCCGTCTTCAACCCGAAACGTCAGCCGCCAGTTCCGCGTCACGTGCGAGCTCCAGACATCCTTCCGGTTGCCAGTCAGTTGGTGGCCCTCCATGACGGAATTGCCTTCAACTTCTCCATGTCCCTTGCCTCTTGGAGGAATGACAGCATGGCCCGCAACTTGTCGGCAGCGTCGGGCCGTACTCCCCTCGGACTGTCCTCCAGATAGAGCCGTTTCAGGCCCTTGTGGAGAAAGTTCCGTATGTTCACACCCCAAAGTGTAGCCCGTAAGGTGACGGGCGTCAAACCTCAACTGCAGTCAACGCCCGGCAAGCCTGATCACCATACGTGAAAATATTGTCCGGTCGTGGCCAAGTCCTTCTGAATCAATCGGAACGGAGGTCGCGGCCAACATTCCACGGTCAACTTGCGCCCGACTTACGGAGCCCTCGGGCGTACAATCATGACCCGATGCATTCCTGCGCCAAATCCGACTTCCGCGCTGCTGCCGACCCATGTGCCCACCATATCGCGGTTGGCACCGAACGGCTCCGCACTTCCGCACCCGCTGTCCGGGCATGGACCATGTCACAAGTTCAGAATGATTCTGCGCGAAAGGAACCTGAGCACCACGCGCTCCCGAGGACTGAAACACTGCCACACGAACCTGAGACCCTCGAAGCTCCCACAGTTCAGGTGTCGCCGTATAAACCCGACGCCACCCGAAACCGCACATCCGAAAATGCCCCAAAGGCAGCTGAGCCCGACGCCCAACCCGAAATTCAGATTCTGCCAAACGGACCCGACACCGTCCCCACCCCCACATCCCAAAATGCGCCAAAGGAACCCGAGCCCCACGCCCAACCCGAAACTCCGATTCTGCCAAACGGACCCGACACCGTCCCAAACCTCACAGCCCCAAATGGGCCAAAGGAACCCGAGCCCGACGCCCAACCCGAAACTCAGATTCTGCCAAACGGACCCGACACCGTCCCAACCCCCACATCCCAAAATACGCCAAAGGCACCTGAGCCCGACGCCCAACCCAATCAGATTCTGCCAAACGGACCCGACACCGTCCCAAACCTCAC
>CAIYDY010000020.1 GCA_903925015.1 uncultured Acidobacteriia bacterium | reverse complement strand
TCCACACAGTGTTCCAAGACGCTGGCTTCCCCAAGAAGGGCTTCGAGGTTCAAGTCAACAACACCCACGGCGACGTCGTCAAGACCGGCAGCCTCTACCATGTCAAAGACATCGGCGCGGATGACATCAAGGGGCTCACCCAGGATAACGACTGGTTCACCGAGCACATCATCGTGCAGGAAAACACCGTAACCATTAAGTTAAATGGCAAGGAAGTCGTGAAATGGACCCAGCCTGCCGATTGGAACGGTGGCCGCGAGGGCCCCGGACGCGTTATTGGACGTGGCACGATCGCACTTCAGGGCCACGACCCCAAGAGCACCGTTCAATACAAAAACATTCGGATCAAGCCGCTCCCGTAGCAGGCCTTTCCATCACCCGACCCAATATCTGTGCGGGAACCGTTGAGGCTCTGGTCTACGCCAGAGCCTCGTCGACCAACCGCTTGTGCTCCTCGGCGTGCCGCTTCGGCGAACCCGCTGCCGGACTCGCATTGTGGGCGCGCCCCGCGTAGGTCATCCGATGGTTGATATCGAGGAAGCGCCCGAAAATCCAACGCCATGGCCCCATATTCCGGGGTTCCTCCTGGCACCAGACAATCGGTGTACCGGGCGCGTACATCGCCAGAATTTCCTGAACCTTGGCGGCCGGGAATGGATAGAGTTCCTCCATCCGGATCAGAGCCACATCGTTGACCCCTGTTGCGGCCCCCTTCGCCTCGCGGGCGGCCAATAGATCGTAGTACACCTTGCCGCTCGAGAACACCAGCTTGCGGACACCCTTCGGGTCCAAATTGTCGGGAATCACTTCCTGGAACGCTCCGTCGGTCAGGTCGGCAAAAGTCGAAACCGCTTTGGCTGAACGCAGCAGCGATTTCGGGGTGAAGATGACCAAGGGCTTCAGAGGCAAAACCGCCTGCCGCCGCAGGATATGGAAGTATTGAGCGGGAGTCGTGCAGTTGGCCACCCGCATATTGTCCTCGGCGCACAGCGTCAGGAACCGCTCGATGCGGGCGCTTGAGTGTTCCGGACCTTGCCCTTCGTAGCCGTGCGGCAGCAGCATCACGAGGCCGCTGGTCTGGCCCCATTTCTGCTCGCCGGTCGTGATGAACTGGTCGATGATAATCTGCGCACCGTTCGAGAAGTCGCCGAACTGGGCTTCCCACAGGATGAGCGTATTCGGGTCGGCAATGCTGTAGCCGTACTCGAATCCGAGCACGCCGAACTCGCTCAGCGAACTGTCCAGCACCACGAAAGGTGCTTGGTCCGCCGACAAATGCTGCAGCGGGATGTGCCGCGAGCCGTCTTGGAAATCGTAGAAACTCAAATGGCGTTGGCTGAAAGTACCGCGGCCGCAATCCTGGCCACTGAGGCGCACCGGAATGCCCTCCAACGCCAAGCTGCCGAACGCGACCGCTTCCGCGAAAGCCCAGTCGAGAGTGCCATTGTTGGCTAGGGCGTCGCGGCGCTTCTTGATGAAGCCTTCCAGCTTCGGATGGAGGTGGAATGTTTCCGGGAACCGGGTTGCGCCGAGCACGGTCTGCTCCAGCAGGTCACGGGTGATTCCCGTAGTGGAATTGGGGCGCTGGTGCGTCAACGGACGCTGCAGGACCCACTTCCCAGCGGCCTTGTTGGCGTCGAAGGCGGCGTTCAGGTGATCTGAAACCTTGGTGCGGAGCCCGGTGGGGCCGTCCTTCGCCAGAACTTTGGTTGCAACCAGTTTGTCGCCATACTGGACCGCGACCGACGCCAGCTTTTCGATCTTGCGGTACATGATCGGCTGCGTGTAGGCAGGATCGTCCGTTTCGTTGTGACCGTGCCGACGGTAGCAGACCATGTCGACCACAACATCCCGCTGGAACTTCTGGCGGTAGTCGAAGGCGAGGCGCATCACGCGGACCGACGCTTCCGGATCATCGCCGTTGACATGGAAAATCGGAGCTTGGACCATGCGCGCCACGTCGGTCGCGTAGAGTGTGGAGCGCGAATCGCCGGGCAGGGTGGTAAATCCGATCTGGTTGTTGATCACCAAATGGATGGTGCCGCCCGTGCAATACCCGTCCAGCTGGGAAAGATTCAGCGTTTCCGCCACCACGCCCTGGCCCGCAAACGCGGCGTCGCCGTGGATCAACAGCGGGACTACTTTCAGCCTCTTGGTGTCGCCAATTTCGTCCTGCTTGGCCCGGACGATGCCCTCGACAACTGGGTTGACCGCTTCCAGGTGGCTCGGATTCGAGGCCAGAGAGAACGTAATGTCGCCCGCCGGGGTCTCCATCACGCCGGAGGCACCCAAGTGGTACTTCACGTCACCGGAACCTTGGGTGGAGGCCGGGTCGATGTTGCCTTCAAACTCGGAGAAGATCTGTCCCAGAGGCTTGCCGATGATGTTCGCCAGCACGTTCAGGCGGCCGCGGTGGGCCATCCCGATGACGATTTCCTCGACGCCGTCCGCCGCCGCGCGGGCACCCAGATCGGAAAGCAGCGCGATGGCGGTTTCCGCGCCTTCGAGCGAGAAGCGCTTCTGGCCGATAAAACGCCGGTCGAGGAAGCGTTCAAACTCCTCGCCGCGCAGCAGATCCTCCAGGATGCGCAGCTTTTCCGGCGCTGAGCTGGGCCAGATGCCCGTTTCGGTTTCCATTTGCAGTTGGAGCCAAACCTTCTCCTCCTGCTTTTGGATGTACATGTACTCCGCGCCGATCTTGCCGCAATAGGTGGAGCGCAGCAGTTCGATCATTTCGCGGAGGCGCACCAGGCGGCGTCCGGCGAAGGCGTGCTGGAGCGTACCGGCGAAGAAGTGCCGGTCGAGGTCCCAGATGGAGAGTCCGTAGGTCAGCGGATCGAGTTCCGCGTTGTATTCCGGGTCCGCCCCGAGGGGATCGAGCCCGGCCATCATGTGGCCGCGCACCCGGTAGTTGTTCAGGAGCTGGATAACCGACGCTTCCTTGACGACTTCCTCCGACGGCTCGTCCATCTTGGCGGCGAACGCATCGTCGGCCCACTTGACCGGGGCGTAGGGGACTTTCAGGGCCTCGAAAATTTCGTCGTAGAAGTTGTCGCCACCGTCGAGCAGGTTCTGCAGCTTGCCGAGGAAGAGGCCGGATTCGGCACCCTGGATGATGCGGTGGTCGTAGGTGCAGGTGATCGACATCACCTTGCTGATGCCGAGAGCGATGATTTTTTCCGGGGCCACGCCGCGGTATTCAGCCGGGTAGTCCATGGCACCGACGGCGACAATCGCGCCCTGGCCGTTCATCAGGCGCGGGCTCGAAGCCATGGTGCCTACGGTGCCTGGGTTGGTGAGTGAAATGGTGGTGCCGGCGAAATCGTCCGGCATCAGCTTGCCGGCCCGACCACGGACCACCAAGTCGTCGAAGGCTTTCATGTAGCCGCTGAAGCCGAGCTTGGCAGCGTTGCGGATGTTGGGCACCACGAGATTACGGGTGCCGTTCTTGCCCGCGACATCGATGGCGAGGCCGAAATTGATCTCGGTCTTGGTGACGCGGAGGGGCTCGCCGGCCGCATTCCACGTAAACGAGTTGTTGATGACCGGGTTGGCTTCCACCGCGCGAACGATGGCCCAGCCGATCAGATGGGTGTAGGAGACCTTGGACCGTCCGAGCAGGGCCCGGTGGTGGTTGATCAGCCGCCGGTTTTCATCCACGACCTTGACCGAAACCACGCGCTGGGATGACGCCAGTGGAATCGCCAAGCTGGCGGCCATGTTCTCGGCAATTTTGCCCGCGACGCCGCGCAGGGGCGTAAATTCGTCGGTGCCGGAGACTTTTTCCGTTACAACGGGCTTCGCAGGCGCACCAGCCTGGCTGGAGTGTCCGGTACCGTTTGTGTTTGCACCGTTTCCGGTGGTGCCGTTCTCATCAAAGACCGATTTCCAGACCGGGTCTACCGATGTCCGGTCACGCCGGTAGTCTTGAAGCATCTCTTCTTCAAGCCAAGTATTTACGCCAAACTGCTGCGGGGAATTGATTGCCATACGGAGGGGGACCGCTCGTTCCTAACTCTAATGATAGCGAGGGCCCGCTCTCCGATGCTTTTAGTTGCTGTCCGGCTGCCACAACCAGACGCCCCGCCCGTCCCCCCCAGGAATATCCCCGTCCCGAAAAGGCGCTTTTGTTTGCGGTTTCTACGCTGGGCTTCGGGCACGCCAAAAACATGATAGACTTCCGGGTATGAGGAGTCGGTGTTTCGCTGTGCTCTTGCTTTCCCTGGCTCCCCTTCTTCTTATCGCTCAATCTGCCGAACGATATACACTCCGAGGCCAAATTGTGGACGGGGGGATCGGTCGTGCCCTCCCGGATTTGCAGATAGTGCTCAAAGCCTATCCCAACGGGCAACTTGCAATCGAACCGCAAACCTCCGGCCCAGACGGTCGATTCACGTTCTATGGGCTCCCGGCGGGTTTGTATATAGCCGATACGTGGCTTTACGGCGAGGTCATTCACTATGGCGAGCTACCCGACGGGCGGGTCCTGGCATCCCGCGTCGGGCCAGATTTTGAGAACACCGAGTTTACGTTTCGCGTGGAGTCTCGTCCTTCAATAGACGGAATCGTCCTTGACGAATTCGGAGATCCGGTGGCTGGGGCAACCGTTACGCCGATCCAATCCGTGTGGGCCGATGACCGGATTGGTGCAGTTCTACAGGCGCCGGCCACAACGGACGACCGCGGTCGTTATCACATCGCCGGAGTTCCGCCCGGTGCGTATAGGGTTT
Source organism: uncultured Acidobacteriia bacterium (assembly GCA_903925015.1). Taxonomy (GTDB): domain Bacteria; phylum Acidobacteriota; class Terriglobia; order Bryobacterales; family Bryobacteraceae; genus BOG-234. Next base: position 9,541 of record CAIYDY010000020.1, on the reverse strand, counting down.
GCGCTGAAATCAGACATGAGCCTTCGGGCTCCGAATGGTTTCGGGCCATCGCGCCGGAAGAGGCTTCCAGCGTTGATTTCGGTACTCGCGGCGCTCCGCGGTTTTACCAGCGATCCTGCTATCCCGCGCAGTCGGCGGCTCCGTTGAAGGCGGAGTGGGGGCGCGATGCCACCGTCAATTTGAAACTCGGCTCGGCAACGGGCACAAAGGTGCAGGGCCGGGTGGCCAATTGGGAACCGGGCCACGGCTACATCAGCCTCGCCACCGAAGATGGAACCGTGTCTGTTCCCGCGGGGAAGATTCAATCGGATGGTGAATTCGAATTCAACGTGCTTGAGCCGGGGCGCTATCGGCTGAAGGCGGAAATAAACGGGGGGGCCCGTCCGTCATGGGTGGCGCAGCAGACCATTGTGGTCGACAAAACTGCCATAACAGGACTGCATCTCACTCCGGAACCGGTCGGCGGGATTCCCGTTTTGATTCAGAGTCCGGCAATGCCCGTTCTCCAACCCGATTCCGCAACAATCGGTCTCCGATCCGCCTCTTCCCCGACAGGCGAGAGCTACTGGGCTCAACCCGCGAGCGATGGGTCCTCAAGTTTTGCCTCGGTCCCTCCCGGTCGGTATTGGGTCGTGACGCGCACCCAGGGCCCCCTTTGCGTCGAATCGATCAGGTTCGGGGGACGCGCTGTCCTGCACGACATGCTTTCGGTGTCCCCCGGCGAATCGCAGGCCATGGATGTTGTCCTTACTGCTCAATGCGCTCAGATTGAAGGCCAGGTGATCATGCCTGAACACGGCGGGGCATATCCTGTCGTCGAGTTGATGTTGAGTGGGACCCCCAATTCTCCCGGCGATGTTTTGGAGCTCGCTGGCTCCGAAGACGGGACTTTCTCCGTAGTGGGATTGCCGCCGGGACGCTACTTCCTGTGGGCTTGGAGCCAGGACGATATGGGCTTCCCGGGTCCGAAAACTTTGGCCGAGGTTGCGAATCAGGCTACCGTTGTCGAAGTCACCAGGGGTCAGCACGCCGTGGCTCAGGTGAGACCGCTCAGCGGCTTAGTAGGTGCCAAATGAACCCAACCTGGTTCCCCGTCGTGTCTCGGGTATCAGCGCACGTCCAGCGGCGCTGGCGGACGATTGCAGGTTCCTGTCAGAGGTGTGCGACGCGACTTGTGTGCTCCATGGCGTTGGCCTACGTGTCCTTTGCCGCTCCTGAAGGCTCGGTTGGCGAGATCGCGGGACATGTGATCGACGGACTGACCGGGAAAGGCATAGCCAGGGCGAGGGTCGTAGTGACCGCAAGCGGGGAGGACCGAATGATCCTCTTGACCGATGACGAAGGCGCCTTCCGGGTGCGCAATCTTCCCGCCACCCGGATCAACATCTGGGCGCAGCGAAACGGCTATCTGGGCTATCCGGATGGATCCTCAGCGCAGGAATCCGTAACGCAGGTCGTGATGTCCGCAACGGCGGATGCACCCACTGCGCTGACGCTGAAGTTGACCCCGCAGTGTGTCATCGAGGGCAAGGCGGCAACCGAGAAAGGCGCCAGCGTCGCTTTGGTCCGGCTCTGGACGCGGAAGGTTGACGGTACTGCCGTAGTCCATGGCGAAATGAAAGTGGACCGGAAGGGTGAGTTTCGGTTTGCATCCCTGGCAGCGGGTCGGTATTATCTCGACGTGTCGAGTCTGCCCGCCCTGTCGTCGCCCATCACAAACCCCGTGTATCTGCGGCGGTTTTATAAAGAGGAAACCACACTTCAGACTGCTACTGCGATTGATGTGCAAGCGGGTCAAACCAAGAGCGTCTCGATCCTCTTGCAGTCATCCCAAGGGCGTCGGATTCGCGGGCGGATTGCCTCCGCTCCGCCCAACGCCTTCATCTCGCTGCATTTTCCCGACAATGCCACACAGCTCGCCATATCCTCCTGGGATAACAAGACGGGAACTTTTGCTTTCTCCGACATTCCACCTGGAAATTACGTTCTGGATGCAAATTGGAATGCCGATGGGAGATCGTTCAGGGCGTCCATGCCGCTCACGGTCTCCGACACCGATCTCGACGGCATCTTGCTTGCACCTTCCGTTCCATGATTGTGCTGCAACCACGTTTCGTTGACGTTGGACAGCACCATGCGCTTCCCTTCGCTGGCGCACCGAACCTCAGACCGCCTAGTTTACCGTGATTGAGGTCGCCTTCGAAGCGACGCCGCCGACCGTCACAACCACCGGTTGGGCCCCGGTGCCGATGTTGGTCGGGACCGTGATGTTGATCTGGTAGAGGCCCGGAAGACCGGGCGTGAGACCGCTGAACAGGACCGTTGCCGGTTGGCCGCCAACTGTTACTGTAACCGGGCTTTTGGTGGTGGCGAGCGGTGACAACGGGGCCACATCGCCCGAGGCTGGCTGGTTGTTTGTCGGCCCGAGGCCGTTGCCGAACAGTTCGAGCACGCCGCCGCGCTTTACCGGATTCGTCGCCGTGATGATGGGGTTGGCAAGGTTGTTCGGGTCGACGGCCGCTGCGTTGCCAGTACCGTATTCGAATAGGCTGGGCGAGTAGTCCGCCAACGGCAAAGTCACAACCCCGCCGGGGTTGCCGTCCACGGTGACCTTGACTTGCGCCGATTTCTGGCCCTGCAGTTCCCACGGCACTTGGACGTTGATTTGACCGCTGCTGACGAACACCAAGTGGCCGGGCACACTGATCCCGGCGGAGGGCACGTCGAAGCTCACCTTCACGGTGTCCATCGCCAAGGGCAACCGGGCGGTGGTGGTGGAATCCAGGACGTCGCTCAACCCGGTTCCGTAGATCGACGCGTACGAGCCGGGGGCTACCGGCGCGTTGGCAACGGTCGGCGCAGCTCCGATAATGCCGCCGGCCGAGATGGAGGGGGGGGGGCGGACGTTGCCAGTGAACGTGTATTCGTATAGGTTGCGGATGCTGCATTTGCCAACGCAGCCTTCGATCGAATAGGTCCCCGCTTGGGATCCGAAGGTCACCACGGCGGAAGCCATACCGTATTGGTCGGTTTTCGTCGAAACTTGGCTCAAAGTGGCTGGAGCGCTGCCCGCGTTGACCGAGAATGTGACGGAGGCACCCACGACCGGGGCTCCCACGGCGTCGGTGATCTGGAACTGCACTTGGCCGTCGGGGATGACCCTGCCCGCAGTTCCATCGTTTCCGTCGCCGAGAATCGCGAAGAGGTTACCCGAGCCGTCCACGAGATTGCTGGGAAGCAGGTACATGAAGGGAATCCGCAGCGGCACCGCTCCGCCGGTCACCGTGATGGCTCCCGAATAGAGGCCGGCCGCGGGTGCGGTGCCGGAGAGTGTCGCGGTTAGTGTTGTCGTCGCTCCCGCGGCGAGGGGGACCGTGCTCTTATCGACGGCCAAGGTGGCAGTCGAGGCAACGGTTGATACTACGGCCAGCACCAAGTTGACCGGAGTAGTGCCCGTGTTGGTCAAAGTGAATGGGATTTTCTGTGAAACCGTTCCCGTTGCAATCGCGCCGAACGAGAGCATCGTCGGGGCCACAGTGACCGTGCTCTTGATCGCGGCATCGACCGCCACCCGTCCAGCGCCGGTCTGGGTAATGCCGACCGGGTTGCCGGAATCGTCGATCGTGACGTCCTGCGCCGTGGTGTTGGTGAGCGCGGAGCGGATTTGGGCAGCCGTGTACGTCGGATGCGCCTGTTTCACGAGTGCCGCAGCGCCCGCAACCAGTGGCGTGGCGAAGCTGGTACCCGCTGCCGCGATGTAGCCGGTGGAGGAATAGACGTCTCCCAGGGGGTCGAAACTTTGCGCCCCCATGAAGATCAGGTCGCCGTTCTGGCTGCCGCCTCCCACGCCGAGCACGTCGGGCTTTACCGCGTTGGTTCCAAGAGCCGGGCCCATGGAGGAATAGGACGAAAGCTCGGCACCAACGGTGAGCGGAATTTCAGTCGCCGCCGGGTCTATTGTCACCGTGTAGCCGGGGTTCGAGGCAATGAACGCCTTCAGGTTCGCGCCGTCCGCGTTCGAAATGAATACTGCCTGTTGGTTGAAAGCGGTCAGACCGCTGGGGGAGAACGGGTAGTCCGGACTTCCGGGGTAATCGTAAAAAATCACTCCGGCGGCTCCGGCGTCGGTCGCGATCTGCATTTTGGTCTCGAACGAGCACGCACCCGCACCCTGGGGTCCGCGCTGGACCAAAGCCAGTGCCCCGTGCAGGGAGGTGGCCGGAATTGCAGTGCAAAGGTAGCCGTCGTTGCCCAGTTGGGCCACATCCACCAAGGGTAGGGACAAGGCTCCGTAAAACGGATAGGCGATGTCGGTGAACTGCCCTGAAACCGTTGCCAGGTTGGCTGGAACCGAGGTGCCCTTGACCCGGACGCCGATCTGGAATCCGTGGGCATTGGCGATCGCCCCGACAGCGAGCACGGAGGGCGCGTCGGCGGGCGAGGAAATCGTGCCGAAAGTGGGGTAGTTGACCCACCCGTACGCTCCGAAATTTCCAGCGGCGGCGATGATGAGTGCGCCCTTTTGCGCGGCAGCTTCAAATGCGGAGGCGGAAAGGTCGCAGGCGACCCCCGCCGGATTGCCGCAGGTTGCGCCGGTGTCGAGTGGGCCGGTCATGGACGGGCCGCCGACGGACATCGAAATGACGTCCATACCGTCGGCGATGGCGTCTTCCAGTGCGGCGATGATCACGTCGTCGGTGGCGAAATCGTTCACCTGGGGGGAACCGAAAATTTTGTAGCTGCCGACATAGGCCTTGGGTGCCATGCCGTTGATGGAGACAACGTCCTTGCTGGTGTTCCCGGCGGCGCAGGTGGCGACCGCGGTTCCGTGGCCGAGATGGTCGCGGGCGGAGTAGTCGTCGGGGCTGGAGGTGGTTGGATCGATCGTGCCGGTGCCGAGGGCCAGTTGGCGGACATAGCTGCGGGCGACGATGATCTTGGAGTTTGTGAAAGCGGGGTCGCTGGCGGCGTGGCGTGTGCCTCCGGGGAGCTGGACCGGGCCAAGGCTGGTGTCCTGCAGTGAGGGATGGTTCTGGTCGATGCCGGAATCAATGATGCCGATCTTGATTCCCTTGCCGCCGTTGGCCTGGCCGCCGACCAAGCCCCACGCGGCGGACGCGTTCATCACTTGGAGGGCTGAGCTGAGGGTGGGCTTGTATTTGCGGAGCCGGACGACTCCCAGGACACCGGGCAGGCCCTTCATTTCAGCCAGCCTGTCGGGCGATGCAGCCACGAACACGGCGTTGAGCAGGGTGGAGGCTGAACCGGTTACGGTGATGTTCCGGTTCTCCAGTTCACGACGGACGGCCTGCTGGGCGGATTCGATCTTCAGTCGCTGCGGCGTGGACATTGGTCCCAGCATTTCGGCGCGGGTGGCGAACGCAGAGGACAGCGGGGCGTCCTTCATCACGAGGGCGTACCGGTCAGCGTACTGCGCGCTGGCGGGAATCGCGGACGCGATTCCCAGCAATACCGTGGTCAAAACTGCGAAGCGTTGGAGCAATCGTTTTTCCTCTGGTCCTCGACCGGTGGATTTACCGGCCTGATCTACAAACGGCCTGCGCCGAAGTTCGGTTTCGGAAAGCATCTTCCCTCTATTTTGGAACATTGCACGGCTTGGCGGGGCCATCCTTGGCCGGCCTGGTGCAGGTCGGCCGCAATTCCCGCACGGAATTGTCACCGGATCGGCATGGCAACGAAATATAATAAGGAGAGGTCATTAAAGTCTTCATGGAGGTTCATCGTATGAGATCACTACTAGCCGCCGTATCGCTGTCGGCTATGCTTGCCGCTTCCGGCTTCGCCCAATCGGGCGCGGGTCTGGGCAGCATTTCCGGTGTCGTGCAGGATGCGACAGGCTCGGCAGTTCCCGGAGCCGCCGTCATCGTCGCCAACGACGCCAAAGGCATCAAGCGCACACTGCAAACCAATAACGACGGCCAGTTCAGCGCCCCGGCTCTGACTCCGGACGCCGGTTACGCCGTCACCGTGTCCAAAACCGGTTTTGGCAACTACGACGCCAAGGGTATTACGCTGACTGTCGGACAAAACATCGACTTGCACGTCAAGCTTTCCGTCGCCGCCACTTCCACCCAGTTGGACGTGACTGATACGGCAGCGCTCCTCGAAGACACCAAAATGGATGTCTCGCAGTTGGTCAGCGGCAAGGAAATCCTCGACCTGCCGATCAACGGTCGCCGCGTCGATTCCTTCGTCCTGATGACGCCGGCGGTTGTTCCCGACGGCACGTTCGGCCTCATCAGCTTCCGCGGCGTGGCCGGCCACAACAACTTCCTGACAGACGGCAACGACACGACCGACCAGTACTACAACGAGAACGCCGGCCGGACCCGCATTTCCAGCCAGATTTCCCAGGACGCCGTCCAGGAGTTCCAGGTGATCTCCGACAACTTCGCCGCCGAGTACGGCCGCGCGATGGGCGGTGTGATCAACACGATCACCAAGAGCGGCACCAACAGCGTCCACGGCAGCAGCTACTGGTTCTTCCGCAACCGCAGCTTGAACGCCCGTGACCGGTATGCCTCGTTCAATCCCCCCGAGTGGCGCCACCAGGTGGGTGCCAGCGTCGGCGGCGCGATCATTCGGAACAAGCTTTTCTACTTCGTGAACTATGAAAAGACGAAGCGCAATTTCCCGTTGATCGCCTCCATCACTACCGCGAACCTGTTCAACGCGCAGGGCACGCTTGTTGCCACCTGCGGCGCTCCGGCCACCCCGGCGCAGTGTGCGGCCGCAACGCAGATGCTGACCACGCGGAACTTCGGCACGATTCCCCGCACCGTCGACCAGGACTTGGCATTCGGCAAGCTCGACTACCACTTCAACGAACGCAACACCTTGACGCTGAGCATGAACTACCTGCGCTGGGTTTCGCCCCACGGCATCCAGACCCAGGCGGTCCTGAATGATGGCAACGGCATCGGCAACAACGCCGATTCGACCGTCCGCACCCGGTACGGTTTGGCCCGGTTGACCTCCGTGATCAGCTCCAACATCGTGAATGAAGCGCGCTTCGGCTGGTTCAAGGACCGGCTGTTCGATCCCGCCAGTCCCGATTTCCTGTATCCCGGGTTGGGAAGTGCTGGTTTGACGGTCAACAGTACTGGCAACTTGGGTGTGGCCACCAGCTATCCCCGCCTGAATCCCAGCGAACAGCGCTTCCAGTACGCGGATACGATCAGCCTCACGCTCGGCGCGCACAGCCTGAAGGCCGGTGTGGACATCGCCAACACCGAGGACTACCAGAACCAGCTCTCCAACCAGTACGGTTCCTACAGCTACAACACACTGAGCCTGTTTGCCGCCGACTATTCGGGCAACACGACCCGCACCAAGAACTGGACCAGCTACTCCCAGCGTTTCGGCAACCCCGTCGTCGACACGCACGTGACCGACCTCGGCTTGTTCGCGCAGGACCAGTGGCGCGTCAACTCCCGTTTGGTTCTGAGCTACGGCGTCCGTTACGACTACGCCAAGATTCCGCAACCCAAGTTGGTGAACCCGGACTATGCGCAAACCGGTATCATTCCGTCGGCCAAGGACAACCTTGCGCCCCGCATCGGTGTTTCCTATGCGCTGACCCCGGACCGCAAGACTCTGCTGCGGATCGGCTACGGCATTTTCTACTCGCGTTACCAGACCGGCCTGATCAACACGTTGTTCATCAACAACAACATCTACCAGAAGTCGATTTCCTATCAATCGACCACGGCTGCGCAGTTGGCGGCGGGTCCGGTGTATCCGAACTTCCTTTCGGCAACGGACTTCAATCCCCCGGCTGGCACCACCAGCATCACGTTCGCCGACAAGAACATGCGCAATCCTTACACGCAACAGGGCAACCTGGGTATTGAGCGCGAGATCGTTCCCGGCCTGAGCCTCAACACTTCGTATGTTTGGAGCCGCAGCGTCCGCCTCTATACCGTTCGCGACCTGAACCTTGGACCGCTGGGCGCGCCCGTTACCTTTACCTACACGGACGCTTCCGGCGCAACGAAGGGTTCCTACACGACGCCCACCTACCGTGGAGCCCGTCCCGATCCCCGCTACCAGCGGATCAACCAAGTGGAAAACGGCGGCCTCGCCTACTACGACGGCCTTGTGGTGCAGTTGCGCAAGACCTACGCCCACGGCTTCCAGTCGTCGCTGGCTTACACTTGGAGCCACGCGATCGACTTCAACCAGAGCGGCGCCGGCAACAACATCTTCTTCAGCGGCTCGCCGAGCAGCCTGATCAACGGCGACTACGCCGGCGACAAGGGCTCCTCCGCCAACGACACGCGCCACCGGATGACGATCAATTTTGTCTGGAATCCGACCTTCACCAAGAGCAACACGTGGTTGGCCAGACAGGTGATCAACGGGTGGCAGCTGAGCCAGATCACGACGTTGCAGTCGTCCCAGCCGCTGGTTTCGACTGTGACGATCAGTGGTGCCGCTTTCCCGGGCGCACTGTTTACCGGTTCCATCAATGGTTCCGGCGGCAGCAGCCGGGTACCTTGGCAGCCGGTGGACAACCTGAATCTGGACCGCATTTACCGCGTGGACGCCCGTATCGCGAAGATCTTCCCGATCAACGAGCGGGTCAAGCTGTACTTGCAGTTTGAAGGTTTCAACATCTTCAACACGCCGTACGACACGAGCCGCCGGTCGGCGGAATATTCGCTGAATACGGCGACGGGTGTTTTTAGCCCGATCGCCAGCTACGGCAGCCCGAGCGCTTCGCAAGGCTTCCCGGACGGTACGAACGTGCGTCGCGGGCAGGTCAGCATGCGGTTGATCTTCTAGACCGCCATCAACTGCAAACACCGGGCCGACATCCTGTTTTGGGATGTCGGCCCTTTTTTTGATACCGTTGCTTCCTGCTGCATCGCGGGGACTCATGCCCGCCCTGCAAAGCTGTGTCCAATGGTCGGGTCGCGAGGGCGTCGGTCGGTTAGGGGTGGGGGCATAGGTTCAGGGTTGCCTTCAGGGGTTTTATGGTTGGGTCGATGGCGGCCTCGATGAGGTCGCGGGCGAAGACCGAGGTGCCGTTGTCGACGAATTCGGCGAGGTATTCCTGCCGGAACCACATGGGGGCCATGTTGCGGCGCTCCCGTTCGAGGAATTTTGGCGCTATGCGGGGGCATTCGGTGGCGGGGGCGGAGATCCGTTCCCAGTCGTCGCCGCCCAGTTCCCACGCTTCATAGAAAAAGCCCCGGCGTCCGCAGGGGCTGCTCATTAGCCACAGTTTGCCGCAGAAGTTGTCCTCGGAGGTGGCGTCGCCGCCTGCCGCGAGGGTGGGGCGGAGTGCGTAGTAGATGGAATCGTCGAGTCGGGAGGCCTCGTCGATGAGGAGCAGCGAGGCACCGGAGTAGCCCCGGACGGTTTCCTCGTTGCCTGGGAGGCCGACGATGGTGGAGTCGTTGGGGAGGAGGATGGAGGGGGTGTCGCCGCCGTCCTTTTTGAATTTGATGCCGAGTTGGCGGAACATGCGGGCGGCCTTGCGGATGAGGAGGCGGCTTTGGCGTTCCGACGGGCT
>CAIYDY010000019.1 GCA_903925015.1 uncultured Acidobacteriia bacterium | reverse complement strand
CGCCTCCGGGAAGGGTTGGTATTCGGCGGGACGGGGCGGGGTTCGGCGGATTGCCCGCACCGGCGACTCCTCCGCCTGCGACATCAACTCGAACTTCCGGACCATCGGCGCGAGATCGTGCTTCGGGCGCGGCGGCGGGAGTTCGGGAAACGCCCGCTCGGTTGGATGCAACTCGGGAAACATCAGGGATTGGGAGTCGGACATTCGCCTTGTCTTCGCCTCAAGTATAAACTACGGCAGAAATCCGCCGCGCTCGAAATCGAGCAACCGGCGTTTGAAATCCACCCCATAGGCGTAGCCGGTCAACGTACCGTCGGCCCCGATGACCCGATGGCAGGGGACGATCAGGGCAATTGGATTCGTCGCGTTGGCCCGTCCCACAGCCCGCGCCGCCCCTAGACGACCAACCCTGACAGCCAGTTCCATGTACGAAATCGTTTTGCCATGCGGAATCCTGCACAACTCCGCCCAAACCTGCTTCTGGAAATCCGTCCCGTCCGGAGCCAGCGGCAGATCAAACACCGTGCGTTCAGCCCGGAAATACTCCGCCAACTGCCGGGCCAGCTCCGGGCTCTCCCCGCCTGCGCAGTCACTCGACCCAAAGCCAAATGCCCGAATTGCGCCTCTGGCATCCACCGACGCCCAAACCGGCCCGAAAGGGGTCTCCCGCGTCATCCTTGGACGCCACCCTTCAAGCTTGCCCAAACGTGGTAGGTGGCCAAACTCCGGTACGGGGAATACTTCGCCATCATAGACCGGATCTGCGCCTCCGTCGGACGCTTACCAGTCAATTTGTCCAACCCCTGAGCGAGCCCCGCGTCACCGGCAGGCAGGCAATCCTGAAAACCCAAGCCCCGCATAAAGGCATATTGAACGGTCCACGGGCCCACCCCCCGTAGTTGCAGCAGTTTTCCCGCAGCTTCCTCCATCGGCATGGCCCCCAAGCCGTCCAGATCCACCTCCCCGGAGGCTACCGCTTTCGCGGCTCCTATAAGGTAATCGGCTTTAGAACGGGAAAACTTTAGGGCCCGCAACGGTTCCAGCTGCAATTTGGCCACCTCCGCCGCACTGGGATGGGCCCGGAGACCGCTGGAATGCTGGCTGCCAGCCAACAGGATCAGATTTCGGCGCAGGGTCGTCGCGAAAGTCAGGTTCACCTGCTGGCCCATGATCGCCCATGCAAGCGCCTCCCAAGGGGTGGGGGTCATCGGAATACATAGCCCGCGTTGGCGCGAAACCACCACGCCAAGCAATGGATCGTGCGCAAACTGCCGCTCAAACTCCATGGACGGCGTATGGAGCCCCAACATCCGGGCAACTACCGGCTCCGCGACGCTGCGCATGCCCGGATCCACCGTGAATTCGGCGTTGTCACCCAAGAAGCGGATCTCGGCGACCACTGGTTTCCCGTTGCTCAGAAAACACTTGCGGAAACCGTTGGAAGTCAGTGATTCACTGACACATTCCGTATCCCGCCCATAAAAGGCGAGCGCCTCGGCCACGCGGTAGCCGACAGGGAGCGGGAAACTCACTTGAGTTGGAAATTGATAGTCAGCTCGGTATGGCTGTCAAAAGTACTGACCGTGCGCGGAGTACTCTCCTTGCCGTTGGCTTGCGCCTTGAGCCGGTAGTCCACATCCATGGACAAATTTTGGAAGATGTAGTCGCCCCGGTCCTTGGCAATGAATGACCGCACCTGCAAGGTCTTCAAGTTCTCCAGTTGCACCACTGCCCCCGGGATGGCAGCACCGGCGGCATCGGTCACAATTCCAGAAACGGTCCGCTCCTTCGCAGCCTTCGGCTTCTGGGCAAACACGGCAAGGGATAGGATCAGCAAAATCGTGGCGATACGCTTCGTCATCCCCTCCAGTATCTCAGGTTTTGCACCCGTCCGCATGGCATCCCCCTATGCAGTAGAAACGCATTCGGTATGATGCGAATTCATGATCCGTGTCCGCTCAGAACTGACTCCAGCCAGCCTCGGCAAGAAGACAGCAGCCCTGTTCGAGGCCTCCGCAGCCAAGATCCGCTCCATTGAAACCTCCTGGACACCCTCCCAGGGAGCGCCGGTCTTCACCATCAACGGTCGCTACACCAGCCGAGGATGGACGGAATGGACCCAGGGATTCCAGTTTGGTGCCGCAATTCTGCAGTACGACGCCACGGGCGAAACGGAATTCCTAGAGTCCGGCCGCAAGCACACGGTCGACCTGATGGCCCCGCATGTCTCCCACATCGGCGTCCACGACCACGGATTCAACAATGTTTCCACCTATGGCAACCTCCTGCGCCTGCTCAACGAAGGCAAGTTCGAAGGCTCCAACTGGGAACGCCACTTCTACGAACTGGCCCTGAAGTGCTCGGGTGCTGTCCAAGCCATGCGGTGGAGCAAAATCGCGGGCGGCGGTGGCTTTGTGTACTCGTTCAACGGGCCACACTCCCTGTTCGTCGACACGATCCGATCCATGCGCGCGTTGGCGGTGGCCCACCGCCTGGGCCACGTGCTCACAGCCGAAAACGACGCGCGCATCTCCCTGCTGGGGCGCCTCTTGGACCACGCCCGCGCCACCGCGAAGTACTCCGTCTACTACGGAGAGGGCCGAGATTTCTATGACTTGCGGGGCCGCACCGCCCACGAGAGCATCTTCAACACAAACGACGGCAACTTCCGCTGCCCCAACTCCCAACAGGGCTACTCCCCCTTCAGCACGTGGACTCGCGGTCTCGCTTGGGCCATGGTCGGTTTCGCCGAACAGCTCGAATTCCTAGAAACGATCACGGACGCCGAGCTGGACCCGTTCGGAGGTCGCGCCTCGGCAGTCGAGTTCATGCTGAAGGCCGCCCGCGCCACCTGCGACTTCTACATCGAAAACTCGGCCACCGACGGAATCCCGTACTGGGACACGGGCGCCCCCAATCTCCACAAGCTTGGGGACTGGGGTAGCCGACCGTCCGACCCGTTCAACCCGCACGAACCTGTTGATAGCTCCGCCGCCGCCATCGCCGCCCAGGGTCTATTGCGCCTAGGGCGTTACCTGAACGACGACCGCTACTTTCAAGCCGGCCTCACGGTCTGCGACTCGCTGTTTGACGCGCCCTACCTCAGCACCGACCCCAACCACCAGGGCCTGATCCTCCACGCCGTCTACCACCGCCCCAACGGGTGGGATCTGGCACCCGGCACCGACGGTGTCCCGCGCGGCGAGGCCTGCATGTGGGGCGATTACCACGCCCGCGAACTGGCACTTTACGTCCACCGCCTTGCCACCGGGGCCCCGTACCTGACATTCTGGAGCTAGCGAGAACAACATGATCATCGCCGATTTGGCTGAAATCGCCGGCCGCGTCTATCCGGCCCGCCGCCGCACGCAGAACCTGGTCGGGGGCATGAGTCCCATCCAGGCTACCGCCTTCGCCATGGGCAACGTCACGCTGGAGCCGAATGGCGGCCAGGTGCCGTGGCATAACCAAGAACAGGAAGAGGTTTACTTCATCGTCGAAGGCAGCGGTGAAATGTGCCTTGGCGGAGAACGCCGCGAAATTTCAGCCGGCCAGGCCGCGTTCATCCCGCCGGGCGTCTTCCACCAGCTGACAAACACTGGGACCACTCCGATGCGCATGATCTATGTGTACGGCCCCGCTGGGGACGTTGCGCATTGGCGGCAGGAGCTCTCGGGCACCTTGCCGAAGGCCGGAATCGACGTCCCAGCGCTGCCGGAAGGCGCGCAGCCCCAGTGCACGGAAAAGCCGAAGGAATAATCGAATGTCCAAGATCGTCCACAACGTAGGCATCATCATGAACGGCGTCACAGGACGCATGGGGCTGAACCAGCACCTGCGCCGTTCCATCTACGCCATTATCAAGGAAGGCGGCATGAAACTGAGCGACGACGAGTCGATCATGCCGAAGCCCATCCTCGTAGGTCGCAACGCCAACAAGCTGCAAGCCATTTCGGCGGAGTGCGGCGGCCTCCCTTGGACCACCAACCTCGACGAAGTCCTTGCCAACCCCGCCTACAGCGTCTATTTCGACGCCCAGACCACCGACAGGCGCCTCGAATCCGTCTCCAAGGCCATCGCGGCGGGCAAGAACATCTACTGCGAGAAACCCATCGCCGACCGGACCGAGGACGCGCTTGCCCTCTACCGGCAAGCCGAGGCCGCCGGCGTGAAGCACGGCGTCGTCCAAGACAAACTCTGGCTCCCGGGCATTCTCAAACTCAAGCACCTGAAGGACTTGGGATACTTCGGCCGCATCCTCTCCGTGCGCGGCGAGTTCGGCTACTGGGTGTTCGAAGGCGACACCGTCACGCCGCAGCGCCCGTCCTGGAACTACCGGGCAGAGGATGGCGGCGGCATCATCCTCGACATGCTCTGCCATTGGCGGTACGTCCTGGACAACGTTTTCGGCAAGGTCCAGTCCGTCTCCTGCCTCGGTGCCACCCACATCCCCGAGCGGCGGGACGAATCCGGCAAACCGTACGAATGCACTGCGGACGACTCAGCGTACGCCACATTCCAACTGGAGGACGGCGTTGTTGCCCACTTCAACTCCTCCTGGACCGTCCGCGTCCGCCGCGACGACCTGCTAACGCTCCAGGTAGACGGCACCAAGGGTTCCGCCGTGGCCGGGCTGCGCGACTGCTATGTGCAATCCTACGCGGCAACACCCCGGCCGACTTGGAACCCGGACGTCCCCCAACCAATCAACTTTTTCGATGGCTGGCAGAAATTGCCCGATCAGGACCGGTACGACAACGCGTTCAAGGTCCAGTGGGAGAAGTTCCTGCTGCACTTGGTGAAGGATGCGCCATTCCAATGGAATTTGTTGGAAGGGGCCAAGGGCGTGCAATTGGCGGAAAAGGGTATCGAGTCCTGGCGCAACCGGGCTTGGGTCGATATCCCCGAAATCCACCCGTAGGAAGCAATCACCATCCGAGGGACAAACCGGGCCGCAACTTGCCCATGGCATGCTGCGGCCAGGGACAGTGCGAAAATGCACACAGTGCCCACCCCGCACCCGACCCCCGCCGACATACCCCTCGCGCTCCTGATCATCTTCGTGGCCGCCCGGTTGTTCCGGGAGATTTTGGAGCGACTCGGCCAACCTGGCATCGCCGGCGAAATCCTGGCAGGCATCATCATCGGCCCCCACGTTTTGGGAGCCTACCTTCCAAGCTCAATCAACCCGGCAGCGGTCCCCCCCGTGCTCGCCGAACTTGGTGTGATGTTCCTCCTTTTCCGCATCGGCCTGGAGGTAAAACCAGCAGCCATCCTCACGCTCGGCCCCACCGCCGGCGCAGTTGCTGCATGCGGGGTCGCACTGTCGTTCGCCAGCGCGTTCGGGATTGCCAGCCTTTGGGGACACAGCACACTGGAAGGCCTGTTCATTGCTGCCGCCATTGCCTCCACCAGCGTCGCCGTTACGGCTGAAGTCCTCGCATCCAAGGGCTACATTTCGAGCCGCGCCGGGCGCACAATCCTCGCCGCAGCCGTGCTCGACGATATCCTCGGCCTTATCGTTTTGTCTCTCGTGTCCAGCTATGCCCGTGGCGGCGTAAACATACTTGACCTCGCTGGCACGGCAGTCCTCGCGGGCGCGTTCACGCTTTTCGTGGCGCTCTGGGGACACAGGGCTGTCGGGCACGCCGTTCCCAGACTCCAGCAGCGAATGCGGGCCGTAGAGGCCCAGTTCACCCTGTCCATGGGGCTCCTCTTCTCTTTGGCCGTACTGGCCGTCTGGGCCGGCGTCGCTGCCATTATCGGCGCGTTTCTGGCAGGCATGGCGCTTTCGGAAACAGTCGATGAGCGGCTCCACACCATGACTGCAGGCGTTTCCGAGCTGCTGGTACCTTTCTTCCTAGCCGGAATCGGCATGTCGCTGGACCCAACTGTTTTTCGCGACCCAGGAATACTTGTACTGGCCCTCGTCCTCTTGATAGTCGCAATACTGGCAAAGCTCATCGGTTGCGGCCTCGGCGCAATCAGCTTGGGCCATCAGGATGCGATGCGAGTCGGCGCAGGCATGGTGCCGAGGGGTGAAGTCGGCATGGTCGTAGCGGGACTGGGCCGAAAGATGGGTCTGGTTTCCGACCCGGTCTTCGGCATTATCGTTTTCCTATCGGTGGCCACGGCCTTGTTGGCACCGCCCATGATCCGGTTCACGTTCGAGAGGAACCAAGCGTCCGAGCCAAGCCGATGAATGTACAAAAAAGTAACGGCTGGCGTTCGATCCTCTGAGCGCCAGCCGTTTCACAAACAAAATCCTCCGGGCCGATGGCCTAGAAGTTGTACGTCACACCGAACTGGACAATCCGGTGACCCTGCTTCGTTGTCACCGTACCGAAGAGCGGTGTGTTGAGGACACCCGCCGCCGTGTAGCCCAAGGTCAGGTTCGACCCGTTGAACGACCACAGCGGATGGTTTAGGAAGTTGTAGCCGTTCATCCGGAACTGCAATTTCTGCCGCTCCGAAATGTTAAAGTTCTTGAACAGCGCCAAATCCGAGTTGAAGTACGCCGGTCCATAGATCGCCGGCAACGTGGTCGGGCCATTCTGTCCCACTTGGTTCGGGAACGAGAAGCAGCTCGGGTTGATGTACTGGTGCGCCGCCAAACCCTGGCGTGGATCGCAGGTCAGGATCGGATTCAACTGGATGTTCGGGGTTCCAAGCAGCGACGTCGAGCTGATATTGAACGTCGTACCGGGAATCTTCCCGCCATTCAGGTTCATCGAGAAGTTCTGTCCGCGCTGGGCAGTCAGGTTCACGCCGCTTTGCAGCTGCGTCACGCCCGAAATCTGCCAGCTGTTGACCGCGCCGCCGATGATCTTGTTCCGCGAGTACTTCCCAAACGTGTAGGAGTACGCGGCATTGAAGATGTGCTTGCGGTTGGTGGCTTGCTCGGCGTAGTCGTTCTTCAGGTTGAACGAATCCAGCGTCGAACTCACGATTCCGAGCGCCTTGCCCCAAGTGTAGTTCACCAGGAACACCTTGTTGCCCTTGGTGCGTGTGTACTTGGTCTGGAACGAGTTGTAGTTGGCGTACAGGTTGTTGGTCGAAAGCGGCAATCCGCTGAATTCCTTCATCGGACGGAAGTTGTTCGCCGTCAGCGAACCCGGATCCACGCCGTTGTTCTTCGACGACAACATCGCGCCCACCGGCACCATGTTGATGTCGCTGCCGTAGCCTGCCTGGTTCAGCAGGTGGCGGGTCTGGTTGCCCACATAGGACGCTTCCAGCAAGCCCGAGAACGGCACGCGCCGGGAGACCGTGAAGCTGTAGCTGTCCGTGTTCGGATCCTTGTCGTCCTTGGTGTCAACGGCACCGGTACTCAGCGCCTGGGTGTTGAACGTCTGGGTATCCAGCATTCGGGCAAACAGCGGCTGATTGTTTGCCGGTCCGCCCTGGTTGCTGCTGAGCGTAACGGTCTGCATGCCTGCGGAGACGTTCAAGCCCGTGGTGAACTGGCCCGAGTGGTAGTAGTAGCGTCCCCAACCGCCGCGGATTACTGTCTTATCATCCAGTGCATACGCAACGCCGAATCGCGGCTGGTAGAAGGCGCTGTTGGTCGGAAAGCCGCCAAGCGGGATAGACGGATCACGCTTGTTCCACAGGAAGCCGCAGTAGTCGGTCGGCTTGCAGCTCGAGCTGTATTTGGAGTAATCAAATACGGAGAAGCCGAAGCCCAGGTTGTCCGCCCAAGGCGTGAAGTGCGTGATGCGGATACCCATTTCCAGTGTCAATTTCTTGCTCACTTTCCAGTTGTCTTGGACAAAACCCTCGAAGGTCTTATAGGAAATGTCGTTGATGCGGTTGAAAGACGTCTCCGCATAGCTGTTGAGAACTCCCACGGCCATGTCGGCGTAAGGGTTCCCCAGCGAATTGGAGTTGCTGTTGTTGAAGTTCAACGCACCCTGCGTCGCATTGCTGGCAGGCTGGGCATTGCGGATGTTCTCCCAGAAAATGCCGGCCTTCATGGTGTGCGTACGCCAGACCTTGGACAGGGTGTCGCTGATGCTGGGCATGTACTTGTTGGCATACAGCCCCTGCGTCGGTCCGCCCACGTTGAAGCCGCCCTGGTTGGAGATCGTGGCCGTTTCACCCGAGCCGGAGATGTTCGGAATCTGCACAACGCCGTTCTTGAACAGGCCCTGGTAGTTGAAGCCGACCTTGCTTCGGTCCACCTTCTCGGGATGTTCGAAAACGTTCGGGAAGCCAATGAAAGTGTAGCCGAAGACGAACTCGTTCGTCATCGACGTGTTGAACACGTGCGTCAACGAGGCTGTAACGGAGTCCGAGCGGTTCTTGCCCTGCACCGCCGATGGATAGGGGGGCTGGTTCTGGGCTGACGACCAGAGGCCGATCGGGAACAACTGAACTTCGCGCTGCCCGTTGTACCGCACATACAACTTTGTGCTGTCGCTGATGCTGTAGTCCACCCGCGACATCGATTGGAAGCTGTTTTGGTTGAAGTGCAGATCGTCCACCCAGTTGTAGCCGCCATTGGAGTTCGGATCGGCATTCGGGGTCGGGTAGAGCTTCATCAGCGCCTGCATGTTCGGGTCGAGGATCGAAGTGGGCAGGATGCCGCCCGGATACAGTGCCAGGTTCTTGGCGTTGATCGGCGACGGGGGAGCGTTGGACGAGGTGAAATTGCCCTGCTTGGACAACTCGGCGGGCGAGAAGTTGCCGCCAACCATGCCCGCGGTGGGAACCGTTGCGCGCAGCAGACCAGTGTCCAGAACTTGGTAGAAGTACTGGAAGCCGGTGAAGAAGAACAATTTGTCGCGCTTCTTGTTGAAGTTCGTGCCTGGGATCAGCACCGGGCCGCTGAGGTTCATGCCGGGGTAGTAGTACTTGTTCTCCGGCTTGGCAACCTTGCTGTAGTTGGAGAGCCAGTCGTTGGCGTTGAGCGCCGCATTCCGGAACGTTGTGAACGCTGATCCATGGAAATTGCTGCCGCCGCCCTTGGCAACCGAGCTGATCACGCCCGGCCCCTTCTGGCTTTCAGCGCTGAAGTTCGACATCTGGATCTTGAATTCCGAGATCATGTTCGAATTCGGATTCACAGGCGTGGCGCAGTTGCAGCCGGGGTCGGACACGTGCGCGCCGTCCGCAGTCACGTCGAGTGAGTTCGACGGTAGTCCGTTATAGGAATACGCATTGTTCAGCGGGCTCTGGTTGCCGCCGCCCCCGTTGCCATTGATTCCGACCGTCTGGCCGTTGTAGTTGGCGTAATTCGACGTGCCGTTGGAGATGCCGAAGCCCGGCATGATTTTGATGAACTCGGCCGCGTTCGCACCCAACTGGACAAAGCTCTCCAGTTCCTTGGTGGTCAGTCGTTCGGATTTTTCACCGGAATCGACCAGTGCGACTTGGTCCACGTCGCCTGAGACAACCACCGTCTCGGTCGTGTTCCCGACCTTCAAAGTAATGTTGACGTTGACCTTGTCGCCACCGCCGATCTTAATGCCCGTTTCCCGGAATTCCTCGAATCCAGGTGTGGCCACGGAGACTTCATAGGTTCCCGGCGGTACGGAAATAAAGGTAAAGTACCCCTCGGAATTGGTCTTGGTTTCACGGCGCGAGCCCGACTGCTGGTCGCGGAGTGCCATCTTCGCATTTGCGACCACTGCCTGCGATGGATCTGAAACGATGCCTGTCAACGTACCGTATATCGACTGCGCGTTCGCCTGTACGGCGGAGAACGCAATCGCAAGAAGCGCCCACTTGGCGTCTCTGAAAATTTTCATTCGGTTCTTCCTCTGGTCCTGAATCTAACCCCGCGCCGCTTGGGGCGGCGCACCCTATATAGTCTCTAGTGTTTGGGGTGCAACGCGCTAGGCTACAACCGTTACAAGCTGGAATTCCAACGTTACACGTCCAACAAGTTGTTTGGAATCAATCACGTTACAGATTCCTACCGCGTGATATATAATCGTCTGCGGATGCCACACAAACAGCGGACCCGATTGGAGGCGGAACGGGCCGAGTTCGAATCCGTCCTGCAATCGCGTCTGTTGCTGCGATCCCCCGGCGTATTGAAAATCGCAGACTACCTGGCCCGCAAGTATTTGGCCGGTGATGCAGCCCAGATCAAGGAATACAGCATCGCCGTCGATGGTCTCGGCAAATCGCCCGACTTCGACCCCAAGCGCGACTCCATTGTCCGCGTCGAGGTGCATCGCCTCCGCAAGAAAATCGATCAGTTCTACCGGACCGATGGGTGCGACCACGAACTCAGACTCGTCATCGATCCTGGCCAGTATGTCCCGAGGTTCCAAACGGTCCACAAGGCGGAGACCGGCGCGCTTGGAGGGCTCTCACTGCGCATTGAGCCCATCCCACCGGTGCCGGTGCCACCACCCGCATTGCAGGTACCGGTGACCGGCAGCCTTCGCCGTTGGGTTGTGGGTGTAGCAGCTGCGGCCATAATTCTGGCGGTATGTTCCCTGGTCGTTTTCCGGCAGACACAATTAGGTTCTCCCAGCGCTCCGGATCCGATCAACATCCTCCCCGGCGCAAGCCAAGAGACAGTCCTCGTGGCGGAGAATGGCACTGTGTGGCGCGGCGACCGCTGGTTTCGGGGTGGCACGGGCCTGTACGCGGGAGCACCGTTTCCCATGGCACCGGATACTGCCCACACCGGGCAACGGTTTGAGGATTTCGACTACGACATCCCGTTGGCCGACGGAAGTTGGGAACTCCGACTTCACTTTGGCCCTAGGATGGCCTTCGAACCGGACAAACCGGGTGCCACAGGCCGCGGATTCGATGTGTCTGCCAACGGTGCCCGACTCATCAATGGACAGGACCCCGAGCTTGGGCCCCAGGCCGGCAACAATGAAGTCGTCCGCGTATTTCGGGACATCCGGCCCAACCAAAGCCACAAGCTCCACCTTTCATTCCGAAAGGGACGCGAGACGGCCTACATTGGCGGAATCTCCTTGACGCCCGGAGAGCCCGGCCGGCTCCTTCCGATCCGCCTCATCGCCAAGGCCTCGCCCTGGACGGACTCCCATGGCACAACGTGGAACCCGGATGCCGAATTCGTCAGAGGTGGAAAATTGAAGATCCGTCCGAAGCTCGATCCCGGAACGCTGGACCGCAATCTCCTGCTCGGCGAAAGATACGGAACCTTCTCCTATTCGATCCCGGTTGCCAAGGGAGTCTACGGCCTCAAACTATACCTTTCGGAAAGTTGGTTTGGCCCCGGTGAAAGTGGTGGCGGCGGCATCGGAAGCCGCCGGTTCGATGTCTACGCCGGGAAACAGTCCCTGATCCAGGACTTCGATATTTTCCAGGTCGCGGGACACAAACCGTTGATCAAGGAATTCCACGGCTTGATGCCGGATGCCGATGGCTACATCAACCTGAATTTCATGCCGAGGGCCAACCATGCAGCAATCAACGCGGTGGAATTGACGGAGGAAAAGCTCTACCGCAACTAGGTCCCGGAACCAGATCCGGGCCACGGCTCCACGTGTACAAGAACGTCGGCCACCCAGTTTACTTCCTGTCGGATCCGCATCCGCACCCGTTGCGCGATTTCATGCGAGTCCCTGACTGAAATCTCCGGGTCAACCTCCAAGTGCAGGTCTGTGTGGTAGCGCATGCCGGTTTTTCTGGCAAAACACTTCTCCACTCCTCGGACCCCTTCGACGCCCATTGCCACTTCCCTGATCCTCGCCATCGACGCGTCATCCGGCATCGTGTCCATCAGGTGCAAGCTGTCCTCCAGCACCACCCGGATGGAAGTGCCCGCTACGATCAGGCCAACTAGAAACGCCCCGTAGTGGTCAGCCTTGGCAAACTGTACCGGCCGCCACAAGGTGAGAGACAAACAGACCATCGCGACAAATCCGGACATCATGTCCAACCCATCGTTGGCTGCGTCTGCGCGCAAAGCGGAGCTACCGATGCTTTTCGCATGACTGGACTTCACCAGCATCATCGCCGCCTTGGCAATGATGGACAGAATCAGCGGATAAATCGTCCAAGGCTCCGGCCTATGCGAAACATCGGCCGCGTTCGCCAAGCCTCGCCAAGCGATCAACAATCCGGCATTGAACAGGAACAGGCCAAGCAAAAGGCCGGTAAGCGTCTCCACCCTGCCATGCCCATAGGGGTGGTTCTCATCGGCCGGCCGGGCCGATAGGATCAAGCCCACCAACACCAGCCCGGATGCAAGCACATCGCAGGCCGATTCGAATCCATCCGCCAAGACGGATGCCGAATGGCCCTTGTAGCCCGCCGTGATCTTGATCGCGCCCAAACAGCCGCTCACCAACATCCCGGCTATCGCGATCCGGATGGCTTTGTTCATCGGAAAATGGCCAAGCTCAGGCCTTGGGGGCGTGCTTCTCCAACATCTTCCGAACCGCGTCGCGGCTGGAGTCAATCAAGTCCCACGCACCAGGCCAGAAGCTCATATCGATCGTCCACCACTCCACGTTGGCGGCCTGCAGCAATTTCGGCACCAGCTTGTCGAAGTCGATTTTTCCCTGCCCAAGCGGTCGATGCGTGCTGGTCTCCTCGCCATGCAGTGTGCCGTCGCTGTCGTTCATATGGATACCGCCGATAC
This sequence comes from uncultured Acidobacteriia bacterium, assembly GCA_903925015.1. GTDB lineage: Bacteria > Acidobacteriota > Terriglobia > Bryobacterales > Bryobacteraceae > BOG-234. Next base: position 1,778 of record CAIYDY010000019.1, on the reverse strand, counting down.
GCCCCTGCAGCGCGTCGACGAATTCGTAAACCCCGCCGGGCATCGTCGAACGCGTACCGTGCTGGCGGGCTCCCACGACACTGCACATGTAGGCGTGGCAGACATCAAACAGGATCGAAAAATTGGGATGCCGCACTTCCTGGTGCATCCGGACCACTTCCCCTGGCTTGTTGAACGCGAAGCCGGGTTCAAACTCCCACACAAGCCGGACACCTGCCGACGCGGCGAACTCCGCGCCGTCGCTCCATAACGCGGCGATGCGGTGAAAGGAGGACTCGCAGTCAGCGTCGGAAATCGACCCCGGAGCCGCCACCGTATCGACCCGCAATGCAGGGCTTCCGATATCCGCGCACATCTCGATGTTGCGCTTCAGCAGATCCGCGTACGCTATTTTGTTGTCCGGATCGGTCGGATTGAGATAGAAATCCGCTGTGTACCCGGCCACGCCCAAGCCGTAGTCTTTCAACAAAGTCACCAAATTGGCCCGCGCCTGACCCGGAGGGTGGCTCTCCAAAGTGACCTGCGGCGGGAAACCACTGATGTCGATGCCATCGTATCCCGAAGCCGCCAAACGCAGAACGATTGCCTCGAACGGCACGGGGTTCGCAGCGTAGGGGCCGAACGAAAAAGCCCAGCTTCCAAGTGCTATTTTCATTGCGGACATTGACCGAACTGTTTCACTCTACCGCACGGTCCGGCGTGGGACCAGGACTGTCATGACTTCGCCACACGATGATAGGGGGAAACGAGATATTTCTGGGACTCCTTGGCTGCCTCCGCCTCCGGTGCGAACTGGATCGCCCGCTTGTATTCGATACTCGCCAAGTCGTGCCGACCCTTCAGATCGTAGATTTGCCCCTGCCGCATCAATGCCAGCACACCGGTATTGAGATCAATTTCCGCCAACTGCTGCGGCGTGGCCGTAACCTGCTTCAAATGTTCCAACGCATGGTCCAAGTCATTGAACCAGAACTGCAAATTGCCCGTTTCATAGTGGATCTTCTCCCAAGGTATGCGGCCATACCCTGGCGCGTTCTCCACCTTGCGCCGCTCCACCCCGGCCAACGTGTCGAGAGCCTCCTGGCGCCGCCCGCCCGCCGCGTACATCTGGGCCAGCTCGAAGCGGAGCAGGTAATTCCTTGGAAATTGCTCGACGAACACTTGCACCATCGGAATCGCCCGTTGATAGTTGCCCTCGCGCCGGTACAGCCCGCACAATGTCATCGCGGCGTCCACCTTGTTGTCCGAACCCATCCTGGTCACCAGTTCCATGGTCCTCAGGCCGCGCTCCCGATCGCCATGGAAGCCCGAAATGTGGCCCAGCATCCGCCAACTGAACGGCAGGCTACCGACGATGTAGTCATAGACTCCTTGCAGGAACAGCGCATCGTAGTTTTTCGGATCGATCGCAGTCACGTCGCTGTCGTACTTGCGCGCCTTGCTCGAATCACCCAGAGACGCAATCCACGTCTTCCGAACGAGGAAGCCATAGTTCGCCCTCAAGGCGTATGCGACCGCCAGCGTATGCATGTTCCTGGAATCCTTGGGGTTCCTGGCCAGAATCACCTCGCACAAGCGCATCGAGCTGTCGATCTCGGCAAAAAAACGCCTCTCCACATCGGCGGGAGGCTCCATTTTCGGACGTCGCAGGAATGAGTTGTTGCCCGTGACCATTTCACTTTCAAGCGCCCCGTTCCGGAACAGTTCCCGGTACAGAAGCGTATGGGCAACGTGGTTGTGGAGTTCCGGGTCTTCCGGGTGATCCTTGACCGCCTTGT
>CAIYDY010000018.1 GCA_903925015.1 uncultured Acidobacteriia bacterium | reverse complement strand
CTGGAACGCCGGTGATCGAGAACGTCCCATTCGCCTTCGATGCAAACTGCCTGTCGAACGCCTTGTGTCCCGGTGTGCGCGGCGTCGAGAGGTCGTGGATTGTCAAGGAGGCTCGGATGCCATGGTTGGGGGGGGACAGTAACCGTACCGGAGAGGGTGGCCGCACCGAGACCTTTAGCCACTATGCCCGCACAAACCCAAGCAATTACCTCGTGCCGCATGTCTATCGCTCCTTCACTTTTTGTGGTCGCCCTGTGAAATACGGTCCCGGATTCCTTTTAGCCAGACCCCTCGGAACCTTTCGAGCTCGGTTGGCAAATGCACTCTGGAAATCATGGCTGCCACTTCAGGTGAACTCGAACATATGCCAAGATAACGCAGCCCGGCTTTTTCGAAGGACTGGTGCTCTATCATCGCCAATGCCGCTGCCTCGGCTCGCTCGTTGCATCGTCCAGACGCGATTCTAAACACGCCCTCGGCGGCGCTCGTTGCGCGAGGGCCGATCGCCTCGTAAGCAGTCGCAATTCGTGGTAGGAGCCTGGAGAGATCAAAGTCAACGCCCGCAACCGAATATGCGCCGACAATCATCCCAGCCCGTTCGGCCAAACTGTCTACTGGGGCGTTAATGAAGAGTGCTAAGATGTCGTCTTCGTTAAGGCCCCGCCGTACCAACTCCGTGAGCAGTACAAACGCTCGGTTGCCTGTGTATGGGCTATCCGGTGGTTTGTCTAACTCCCGCATAAGTTTCTCGATACTCCACTGTGTTGCCAACTCCGCCAAGAACGGAAACCGCTCAGGGATGCCGGGCAACATCCCATAGGCCAACGATGTTGCGTGAAGTTTCGGAGGACGAATGGTCATGAGCAGACGGCCCGCACGATAATTGCCACGCAACGTGAGTGATCCGTCGGCTGCGCGTTCACTGTATAAGACCTCTGCGTCAAATCGGGTGATTCCTGTCGAAGTAGAAAAAAGTGACACCTTCGGCGACAGATTGAGTGGTGGCCGCCCCAACACAATCAATCCCGTGAGAAGCATGTCGACATCTTCCTGCGCCTCCAATGTCGCCGGCATCTCAAAATAAAACTTTGTGATGAGCGGTGTGTCATAGAGGACGACCGTTCCCTTTCCAAAGGGCTCGGCGAAGCTCCACCGCACAACGAACGTATCTCCGTCTGAGCCGATCCATGTAACAGAGTCCAAGCGTCTCAAGCTGGGCAATTTATATAGAACATCGCGGGTAAGCTCTTCAGACTTGTCTATCAATGTGGCTGCACGAGGGTCCGAAATACCCGAACCCAGCCTCGCGAGCAGGGAGTTGTATTCGACTGCATCCGACTCGGCGGATTCGAGAACGCCCTGTTGGGAAATCGTTGAACGAGATAGAGTGGTCTCATAGTGAAACTTAGACGGGGAAGTTTGGCTCCATAGAAGTCTCACGGTCAACAGCAAGAGAATTATTGTCTTTGACGGCATAGATCTCCTTTCAAGGGGTCGCTATTACGGCGGGAACGAAATTGCGCCCCCACTATCGATGCCGCATCACCGTCAACACCCCCTTTCGTCTGCGGCAGAGCGTTCTGCGGATGCTACTTTACGAACAGCGATGCCACGGGCGCGACCACGTCACCCACTTGGACTTTAAGCTTGGCAGGGTTGGTAATGCCAGGCGGTATCCGGAGTTTGATCTGAATCACGCCGCTTACAAAGCCCGGAGCCGTCGTGGCTGAGTCTACTTCAGCTGTATACTGGCCACTGCCGAACCATGCCGAAACAGGCAGTACGGGACTCGATCCTGTGTCGGCCTGAATCGCGCCATCGGCGACCGGATAGTTCATATACCCCACTCCATTCGCGAAAACAGTTACTACGGATCCTACCGATGCGGGACTGGAATCAGAATTGGGTCGATCATCCTCGTTCCTGGCTACCGCGTAGTTTGCCAGGCCGGGTAAACCGATCATGGGAGCTTGGTACGTAAAAAGAAAGGGCGCAGCTTGCAGGATGGGCAGGGCAAAGGTCTGGACCACCCCGCTGGCACACCTGACACGTACGACTGTTGTTGGTCCGTAATCGATCCGACTTGGCACGATTACGTTGATTTGGCTTGGTCCTGCATACAGGATTGGGGCTGCGGTGCCATCAAAGCTCACCTGGACTCCGGCCGCGATGGTTCCATAGACCCCTGCTGCATCTGGAACCTGTACGGCAGCAGTCGCCGGACCCAAGCCTGGCCCATAGAAACTAACAAATGAGCCTGGAGCAATATATTGAGATGCCGCAGTTGCAGCACTATTGGCGACAGCGTATACCCCAGGCACTGCCAGCCCAGTCTCAAAATCGGTTCCGCGATACACCGAGCCGTCTGCACCAACTAGAATCGGCACGCCCAAGCCGTTCAAGGAAAGCTTTCCTGCGGCACCCGTGGGCAATCGATCGACATTCTGGATCTGGTTGAGCTTCGCCGACAACTGCACGAGAACGGTATTTCCCAACTGCAATGAACCGGGTGCCGAAGGGTAGTCTTGCGACTGAGTCATACCGCTGATCCAGATTCCACCCTTCACGTCAATCACCACGCTATTGATATACTCGCGCTGCGTTCCCCCGAGATACGTGGACGCAACCAGCGCCGAGCCCGTAGGGTTCAGTCGGGTCACGAAGCCAAAGAGCGCTGAATTCGATGGGCCTGGCGCTGCGGGGGCCAAAGCCCCTGCAGTGGTAGGGAACATGTGGAACCCGGTACTGCCAGCGATCACGACGTCTCCCGATGGATCCAGTGCCATCCCTCCGATTAAGGTGCTAGTAAATGGATATCCCGCTCCTTGTCCTACCGTTGTGCCCCAAATGACTCTGGTCGCATCCGCATTGAGCCGTGCTACGAACAGTGGGCCTTGGGTTTGAAATGCCCCGGACGTCACTGGAAAGTTATGGGTATTCGTCAGTCCGCAGATGGTAATGTTTCCTGACCCGTCTACTGCGATCGCTGATGCCGTCTCGGCCACTGTGTAGCCGACACTGCATAAAGATCCTGTGCCTCCGCCGTAACACGTTCCTGCCGAACCGGAAATATAGGTGCTATAGACGATGCGACTCAGACTGGCATCGAGTTTCATGGCAAATACGTGGGAACCGTTGAAGCCATCATTGCCGCCTTCCGGGAGCGGAATTGTGCCGGGAGTAATCGGAACAAATCCCAGAGTCGTGGTACCGCAAAGGTACACACTGCCATCTTTGGCCAATGTCAGCCCTGTCACCTCGGAACGGTTGTTGAACGGAATGCTGTCTCCCTTCAAGTTCGCACCAAACCGGGTGGAGAACGAAAGATGCGTGCCGGAGTTGTCGAGTTTGAAAAGGAATCCACTCGGACGATCCCGCTCCAGTGAACCGGTCAGGGGGGTCAGTTCTGGAAAATCATTGGACATTGTCACGCCCGCGACAAGCACGCTGCCATCGGTCCCCACGGCCAGCGCCGTCGGCGCATCGTAGCTCGAGCCCCCCATCGTATAGCGATAGACGGGCTGGCCCGATGGGTCCGTCTTCACAACAAAAACGTCGTACTGGGGATACCCCGAGTACGGGCCGTAGTCACGGGCCGCACCCGGAACCGTCCCAGCTACATAGATATTCCCCGCCGCATCCACAGTGGACGCAGTAATCGCCGCTGCCTTTCCGGCATTGACAAAAATGAGGCCCGCTTGCGCTCGGAGTCCTGATTGTGCGCAGACGCAGAACAAGATGCAGCGGATGAATCGTGTGGAGAGATGGTTAAGCTCTAGCATTGTCCTAGAAGGCACCAACAACCGGTCGATGAGGGTCATGGCGCGGATCGTGTTCTGAGGGAATCTCATTGGAGACTTCGCTTCCGGCTGAAGTCGCCGCAGTCCAATAACCGGAACGATCCGGGACGTGCCTGATCGATGGCACTCTGGATTTGAGCCGCACATTCGCGGACCAAGGGCCAATTGTTTGCGGAAAGCGCAATGATGGCAAGCCGACGTCCGGTGAGGTTCTGCTCGTAACGCAAAGTGCCGTCGCCTGTCACGAGAACATCTATCCCGTTTTCCTCGGCAGCCCGGAGGAGTTCGCCATTCTGAAGTCCGCCCCAGCCCATGTACGAGGCAGTGAAGACATCGTGGCTGCCCTGCGATGCCAGGATCGCCCGCAGCTTGTGCGGGAGATTGTGGTCAAGCAGCACCTTCAAGCCGCAGTCCGGAAACCTTGGAGAGTGGCAAACGATAGGAGCCGCCGGATGGTCGGCAAACTCAGGTCGGGGTAGTTCTCCTGAATCTCCTCGATAGGCGAACCAAGTTCCACATCCTCAACGATGGTGTCGGCGAGAATCCTCGTTCCAGCCACGACTGGGCGACCGGAAACCTTGCCGGGAACCCGTTCCACAAGTTCGCAGCCAGTCCAGTCGATGTTGGTGTCAATCCGAGACATTCTTCGAGCCCCCCGCTTCTATTTTATCTCTGACCCGCGCTTCACTATAATTCAACAATCATATGACCCGCGCCGATTTCCTCAAGACCCTCGGCCTCGCCGCCCCAGGCACCCCCGGACTCGACACCGTAACCGCCCCGCCAAACCCCGCCACAGGCACCACCCGGGCCGAAAACGACACCGCCTGCCCCGCCGTCACACTCACCGGCGTCATCGCCGACAGCACAAAATCCGGCACCGTGTTCGGCGTCACCGTCACAAAGAAATACCCCGCATTCCCCGCATACGTCCCGCCCGGAATAAAAACCGCATACGTCCCCCG
>CAIYDY010000017.1 GCA_903925015.1 uncultured Acidobacteriia bacterium | reverse complement strand
CCGGCGGATATTGGTGTCGCGATCCTCACGGCTGAAACCCAGGCCTTGGGAAAGGTTGGTGCGGACGATGTCGCCGTCCAGCAGTTCCACTTTTGCCCCCGCGCTGTGGAAGCGCTCCATCAGGGCGTCGGAAATGGTACTCTTACCTGCACCGGACATGCCGGTCAGCCACAACGTAAAACCCTTGTGTGTCAAAGTGCTCAAGCGGTTGCAGTCCTTGTCAGAAGATCACGGAGTAGAACATCGACGGTGCGCTCGGCGCGGCCATCGGGAGTGAAGTGGATGCCGCACTCTTTGTCCACGTCGTTTTCCCACCACCAGCGGCCGGCGCGTTCACCCTCCCCCTCAATCGTGGCGCGGGTGCAGGGGTTGCAGCCGATACTGGTATAGCCTGCGGAATAGAGATCGTGAACCGGGAGGTTGTGTTCCCGTGTGTACCGTTCGACATCCGATGCGGACCAGTCGGCCAAGGGGCTAATCTTCACTTGGGTGCCGGCTCGGTCAATTTCCTCAATGCCCAGACGTTCGCCACCCTGCTCACGGCGTAGGCCGGCAAAATAGGCACTTACGGTGGCCATACGGCGGGCCAAGGGCCTCACTTTGCGGACATTGCAGCACAACATGCGCTGAGGGACGGAATCGTAAAAAAGATTCTCGCCGTGCGCTCCAACCATGGCCGCCACTTCGGATTCATCGGGGCGAATCCGTTCGACCTCAACACCATAGCGCTGCTCAACAGCATCGATCATCCTCTGGGTGGCTGCCGGCAACTTGCCGGTATCAATTGTCAGGATGGGGATTTTGGGGGAGTTCACTTGCTCCCTCATCACGAGGTCAACGATGACGACGCCTTCGCGTTGGAAACTGGTTAGGATCGCAAGCGAGGAACCAAATTCAGAGATCGCTGCTTGGATCACATCCTGGACGGGCAAGGGTCTAAACCTGCACCTTCAGGATGTGAGTGGAATAAGGAATTGCAAGGAAAAATTTGGAGCGGGAGACGAGATTCGAACTCGCGACATCAACCTTGGCAAGGTTGCACTCTACCAGCTGAGTTACTCCCGCGTGGTGGAAACTTCCATCTTCTCTCAGATGATGGCTCGTTGTCAAACACTATATTAGCAACTCCACATCGAATTGCCAAGCCCAAAATCCATTCGATACACTTTCCTCTGGCAACCCCGAATGACCAACCACGAATACGCCTTTGAAATGGCCTCCTCCGCACTCCGCTTCGGTGCTGGCGCCACACGTGAAATCGGTGCCGACCTAGCCGAACTGAAGGTCCGACATACGTTGGTCTTCACCGATCCCAACCTTCGCAACCTGCATCCGGTGCTCACGGTGCTGGAATCATTGGAGTCCAACAAGATTCCGTATTCGCTCTTCGACACCTGCCGGGTTGAGCCGTCCGACGAATCGATGCAGGAGGCAATCCGATTTGCCAACGGGCGCGAGTATGATGCCGTGGTTGCGGTTGGGGGCGGCTCCGTCATCGACACCGCGAAGGTCGCCAACCTTTTTGCCTGCTGGCCGGCGGACTTCCTCGACTACGTCAACCAGCCAATCGGCAAGGGACTGCCAGTTCCGGGTCCGGTCAAGCCCTTGTTCGCCATCCCTACCACCGCAGGAACCGGAAGCGAAACCACGGGCGTGGCCATATTCGATTACAAACCCCTCCGGGCCAAAACAGGCATCGCGCACCGCCGCCTGAAGCCCTATCTGGGAATCGTCGATCCCGAGAACACCCGCACCATGCCAGCAGCCGTGGCAGCGTCTTCGGGATTGGACGTACTTTGCCATGCCATCGAATCCTGGACCGCCATTCCCTTCGTGGAACGCCCCAGGCCCGAGCGGCCGATCCTCCGACCCGCCTACCAGGGCTCCAATCCCATCAGTGATTTGTGGAGCATGGAGGCACTTCGACTCACTTCCCAGTACATACGACGCGCCTTCGCAGATACATCGGACGAAGAGGCACGCTCGGCAATGATGCTGGCGTCCTCATATGCCGGTATCGGATTTGGAAACGCGGGTGTACACCTGCCGCATGGCATGTCGTACCCGGTAGCGGGCCTGGTCCGGGGGTTCCAGGCCGCTGGCTACGATGTCGACCATCCGATGGTTCCACACGGGATCTCGGTAATCCTGAATGCTCCGGCCGTTTTCCGCTTCACAAGTGCCTCCTCACCCGAACGCCATCTGGACGCCGCGTTCGTCCTTGGGGCTGACATCTCCAACGCCAAGTTGGACGACGCGGGAAAGATCTTGGCCGATACTTTGACGGGCTTGATCTCCGATTTGAAGCTGCCGGATGGATTGAAGGGGTTGGGCTATTCGGCATCCGACATCCCTGCACTGGTTCAAGGAACATTGCCGCAACACCGTGTCACCAAGTTGTCGCCACGACCAGCCTCTGCCGACGACTTGGCAGCATTGTTTGAGGACGCCATGACCCTAAAATAAGATATGGCCCAGTCCCCCGCCGAACTCCTCCGCCAAACAATTACCAGTGAACTTCCACTTTTGGAGGCACTTCCAGCCGAAACCGCGTCGCTAAAACCAGCGGATCCGACCCGCTGGTCCCCAAAACAGGAACTGGGGCACCTAGTCGATTCAGCAGTGAACAACCACCAGCGCTTTGTCCGCGCCGCCCTGCACGGTGACTACACCGGCCCCGGCTACGACCAGAACGGCTGGGTGGAGCTTCATGACTACCAGAACATGTCGTGGGAGAACATAGTCGACCTCTGGTTCCGTTTCAACGCCTTCCTAGCAAGGGTCGTGGACCGAATACCGGAATCCAGCTTGGAGACACCCTGCAAGGTCGGTCCGTATCCGGTGGAAACCCTCGGATTCGTCATCCAGGATTACGTCGTTCACATGCAACACCACCTCGACCATCTTTTGGGACGGGCAGAGATCACACAATACCCGCAAACCCGATGATTGCCCACTTTCTGCTTCTGGCCTCACTGGCTGGGGACCTCGACATTCTCTCCAAGCCCGCCACAAAGGCCATTTCGGCGTGGCAGCGCAGGTGGTAGGAACCAAGAAGCCCATCGGCTTCCATGATTCCGACCATTTCCCGATGCAAAGCGCCTACAAGTTCCCCATCGCGATGGCGGTTCTGAACGCCGTTGACCGGAGCCAACTCGCGCCGCGGGGAATGGTCCAGCTGCTGAAGACGTTCCAAGAGGGCAGGGGACTTTCCAGAACCAGCCAAGCCCTTTTGTTTCAGTTGATGACCCAGACTCCGACCGGGCCACAGCGGTTGAAAGGCCTTCTCCCTGCCGGTGCCCTGGTTGCCCACAAGACCGGGACCTCAAGTACCAAAAATGGAATGACGGCCGCAACCAACGATGTCGGAATCATCTCCGAATCCGGTCGACCGACGCTCCTCATAGCTGTCTTCGTCTCGGATTCGCCAGCTGAAACAACAGTCCGCGAAGGAGTCATTGCCAAAATCGCGTCCCAGCTCTGGAGGCAGCAAACACAACGCAGGTAGGCGTGCCCGGAAGCCGAGAAGCATCATACAGATAACCTCTTGGCCTGCCCAAAGACAGGGGTCTACCCGGTTGCCGTCCAATTTTCCTGTGCTAGACTACGTCCTGTCGTACCAAAACGGCCCCCTGCAAACGGGCTCAACCCGCTGCCAGCCGCAGATCCCTTCAGCCGAGGCTGCAACTTCCCCCGAAGCCTCCCCCAAGGAATGCCCAGCGCTCCGAAGGAGAATGTTTGTCTTTAGTGAACGGCGAAAACACGAACCCATGGCTGCAAATCAAGCGGCTACTTGAACGCAAGCTCAGCACGGAGAGCTACGAAAACTGGATCTCGCGTACCGATTTCGCGGGCATCGACGGCAGGACCCTGCTCGTATCGGCTCCCGACGCCAACACAATCGCTTATTTGATGGACGAATACTCCCATCAGATCGATTCAACAGCCCGATCACTACCCCTTGGTATCGACCACGTGCATTTTGTTGTACGAAAGGCACAGGGGGGGCCAGCACATCCCGGTTCCATCGTGGAATCGGCACCGGAGATTGAGTCGCCGGTCCAGCTTAACCCAAACTTCACTTTCGGAACCTTCGTTGTGGGTGCATGCAACCAGTTCGCCCATGCAGCAGCGCAAGCCGTCGCCGCTTTCCCGGCCCGCCGGTACAATCCGCTGTACCTGTACGGCGGAACCGGCATGGGCAAGACGCACATCATGCATGCCATCGGCAGGGCGATGCTGGATTCCGGGCAATCGAGGGTAGTCTATACAACGAGCGAGAAGTTCACCAATGAGGTGGTCACCGGCATCAAGTACGGCAAGATGGCCCAGTTGCGGGAGCGCTACCGGTCAGCCGATGTGCTGCTGATCGACGACATCCACAACCTGGCAACACGCGACAGGACCCAAGAGGAGTTCTTCCACACCTTCAACGACCTCCACGAGGCCCAAAAGCAGATTGTGATCTCCAGCGATTGCCAGCCCAAGGAAATCACCGGCTTGGTGGAACGGTTGCGTTCGCGTTTCGAGTGGGGTTTGATCGCCGACATTGCACCCCCGGATCTTGAGACGCGTATGGCGATCCTGGAGCGCAAGGCGGAGATCCAGGGAGCCGTGGTGGCACCGGAGATCCTGGCGTTTATCGCGCACAACACCAAGTCCAACGTTCGCGAGCTCGAAGGGGCACTGCTCAAGGTCCTGGCTGTCTCTTCCTTGACGCACACTCCGATGACACTGCAGATGGCCAAGCAGGCGTTGCGGCACCTACTGGAGAAGGTCGAGAAGCGCGTCACGATCGAATCGGTGCAGAAGGCTGTAGCCGAACGCTACGGTGTCAAGGTGACCCAGTTGAAGGAAAAGAGCAACCGCAAGGAGATTGTCGTGCCCCGTCAGGTCGCCATGTACTTGGTGAAAGAGCTCACAACGGCGTCGTTGCCTGACATTGGGAGGGCGTTTGGCGGCAAGCATCACACCACGGTGCTGCACTCGATCGAGAAGATCAAGGAACTGCGAGCCGAGGATCCCGACATCAACAAACTAATCAACAACGTAACCGATTCATTCCAATAGCGTTACAGAGTTTCGCACAGCCGCCCCTGAGGACAACCTCTGGAACTCTGTGTAAAAAGCGTTGCAATGCCGGTTGTGCTGAAGCGCCGCAACCGGCACCCACAACTGGAAATGACGGCAAGGCCCAAAGTTTTGTATAATTTAGAGAGTCTTCCACATTTCAACAGCGCCTACGAATACGGTGTTGATCACTGTGTTTGTCTATAGCAATCGTAAGAGAGAACCGGAGCCCCCAAAATGGAGTTCACAGTCAGCAAGTCCGACCTGGTCCGCGAGTTGAGCCTGTCCCAAGGCGTGGTCGAGAAGAAGACGACGATACCGATCCTCTCCAATGTACTTTTGGAGGCCCGCGAGGACCGGCTGTACATCACGGCCACCGATTTGGAGCTCGGCCTGAAGACCTCGTGCCCTGCCCGGGTCAAGAAGGAAGGTTCGGGTACCATCCCGGCCAAAAAACTTCTGGACTACGTGCGTTTGCTGCCCGACGCTGAGATCACGGTGAAGTTTGGCGAGAACCACTGGGCGTCGCTGACCTGCGGACGTTCGAAGACCCGGATCGCCGGCATGAGCCGCGAGAGCTTTCCGGAATTGCCGTCGATGCCTGATGCAGTGGCTGAGATTCCCCCTGCTACGCTCACCGCGATGATCTCCCGCACCATGTTCGCGATTTCGATGGAGGAGAGCCGGTTCACCCTCAACGGTGCCCTGCTGCTGCTGTCGCAAGCCGGTCTGACGATGGTGTCGACCGATGGACATCGCCTGGCCTACGTGAACCGTCCGAGCGGCGACGGCCCCGGCTACACGCAGTACCGGGCCCTGGTGCCCCGCAAGGCGATGGGCGAAATCACCAAGCTATCGGACAACCCGGACATAAAGGTCCGTTTTGGCGGCGACGACAACCACTTGTTCTTCGAGTTTGGTCCGCGCTTGCTGATTACCCGCAAGCTGACCGGCAATTTCCCGGACTACGAGCGTGTGCTGCCGGCTGAGAACATCAACATCGCAGTGATTCGCAAGGATGACCTGAAGGGTGCCATCGAGCGCGTCGCGCAGTTTGCCGATGAACGTTCGAGGGCTGTCCGGGTGCAATTCACCACCGGGGAAGTGCGCGTTTTCTCCTCCTCGCTGGAAAGCGGCGAATCCGAGGAAAGCGTTTCGAGCGAGTACACGGGTCCGGACATGGAAATTGGGTTCAACGCGCAGTACCTGTTGGATTTCCTCCGGGCGGTTCCGAACGAGAAGATCGGGATCCATCTGAAAGACCAGAAGAGCGCCGGCGAGCTGCAGCCCGTTCCGGCCGCCGATTCGCCAATTGAAGAGCTCTACCGCTACGTCGTGATGCCGATGCGCATCTGACGCCAGGCACCGCCCACGGGTAAACGAAAACACTATGGCAAATGAAGTTGATCCGTCCGTCTACGACTCCAGTTCCATCAAGGTTCTGGAGGGACTGGAGGCGGTACGGAAGCGCCCCGCGATGTATATCGGGTCGACCCGCGAGGCCGGCCTGCACCACCTCGTCTACGAGGTCGTAGACAACTCGGTTGACGAGGCTCTGGCGGGCCATTGTTCCGAGATCGATGTTTTCATCCACATCGACGACTCGATCACGGTTGTGGACAACGGACGCGGCATCCCGACGGACATGCACGAGGAGGAGGGGGTCTCGGCGGCGCAAGTCGTGATGACCAAACTCCACGCGGGCGGCAAGTTCGATTCCAACAGCTACAAAGTATCGGGCGGACTCCACGGCGTCGGCGTGAGCTGCGTCAACGCACTCTCGGAAAAGCTCCACTTGGAAATTTGGCGTCCCATTAAGGGCGAGAAAAATTCGTCCACTTGGGAGCAGGATTACGAGAAGGGTGCCCCGATGGGACCCCTCACCGTAACGGGCAAGGCTGGCAAGAAGACCGGTACGAAGATTACCTTCAAACCGGATCCGACGATCATGGAGGCCACCAAGTACAACTACGACACACTGGCGCAGCGGCTGCGCGAGTTGGCGTTTTTGAACAAGGGCCTCAAGATCAACTTGACCGACGAGCGCGAGGACCCCGAGAAGAAGACCGAGTTCCTCTACCAGGGCGGCATCTCGGAGTTCATCAAGCACCTCAACCGCGGCAAGGCCGTGCTCCACGAGAACCCGATCTACATCGAAGGGGAACGTCCGGGGCCGAGCGGCACGGTGGGGATTGAAATCGCCCTGCAGTACAACGACACGTACGGCGAAACGCTGTTCAGCTTCGCCAACAACATCAACACCGTCGACGGTGGCACCCACTTGAGCGGATTCCGAAGCGCTTTGACGCGGACAATCAACGCTTTCGGCCAATCCGGTGGCTTGTTCAAGGACGTGAAGGAGAATCTCTCGGGCGATGACGTCCGCGAAGGTTTGACCGCCGTCATCAGTGTGAAGGTTCCGCAGCCGCAGTTCGAAGGCCAGACCAAGGGTCGGCTGAACAGCGACATTGCGGGGCAGGTTCAGCAGCTGGTGAATGAAAAGCTGGGCGAGTTCTTCGAAAAGAACCCCGGCGTGATGAAGAAGGTCGTGTCGAAGGCTATTGACGCGTCGCGGGCCAGGGAAGCGGCGCGGAAGGCGCGCGATTTGACGCGTCGCAAGGGAGCGTTGGATTCGGGCGGGTTGCCCGGCAAGCTGGCGGATTGCCAGGAGAAGGATCCGGCGAAGTGCGAATTGTTCCTGGTCGAGGGTGAATCGGCAGGCGGGACGGCGAAACAGGGCCGCGACCGGCGTTTCCAAGCGATTCTGCCGCTGAAGGGTAAGATTCTGAACGTGGAAAAAGCCCGGTACGACCGGATGCTTGGCCACGAGGAAATCCGGGCGCTGATCACGGCGATGGGTACGGGGATCGGCAAGGATGATTTCGATGCCGCGAGGCTGCGGTACGGCAAGATCATCATCATGACGGACGCCGACGTGGACGGATCGCACATCCGGACACTGCTGTTGACGTTCTTCTTCCGGCACATGCGGGAGCTGATCGAGAAGCAGCACGTGTTCATCGCCCAGCCACCGCTTTACAAGTTGAAGCGCGGCAAGAGCGAAAAGTACATCAAGAACGAGGCGGAGTTCACCAAGGAGATCATGCGCCGGGCGACCGAGTCGCTGACAGTGACGCTAGTCAACGGCACGACGTTGGACGCGGGCGAACTGCGCGCTTTCTTGATGCATTTGGACGATTTCCAGCAGCTGTTCCACAAGCTGGAGCGCCGGATGCGTGATCCCAGGGTTGTGGAAGTGTTGGCAAACGCGAATCTGCCAGCGGACACGAAGGCGGATTTCCAGGACAAGGCCAATATCGAGGCGCTGTCAGAGGCGTTGGCGAAGGCGAATGTCGCTACCGAGTTGCAGTTTGACGAGGAGCACTCGGTCTACAAGCTGACCTACAGGGATTTGACCCAGGCTACCAGGGCGATTGATACCGATTTGTCGCACCAACCGGAATACCGGCGGTTCCGCAATATCGCCAAGCAGATCACGAAGTACAACGAACCACCGTTTACCGTGCGGCGGAACGAGCACATGGATGTGCTTGAAGGATGGCGTGCGCTTCTGGAGCATGTCAAGAACGAGGGCAAGCGCGATGCGTCGGTGCAGCGCTACAAAGGGTTGGGCGAGATGAATGCCGAGCAGTTGGCGGACACCACGATGAACCCGGAGAAGCGGACGTTGCTGGAGGTCAAGGTGGAGGATCTGGTGGCAACCGATCTGATCTTCACGACCTTGATGGGTGAGGATGTGGAAAACCGGCGCAAGTTCATTGAGGACAATGCGTTGGATGTGAAGAATTTGGACGTGTAGGAGGGTCAATTACGGTAACTTGGGTCTCCGTGGAGACCCTCGGGGCCGGAATTACTACTCGTCGGGGAATATCGTGGACACAGCCAGTGGCGAGTCCGGGGCGACGAGCGGGGCGATTGTCTCGCCTCTGTCGTAGGCGGCAATCGTGGCGTAGATGCCGTTGGTTGGAATCCGATGGACGATGATCCGGCTAGATTTCACATCGACCACCCAGTATTCTTGGATGTCGGCGCGAGCGTACAGCCGGGCCTTGGGGCCTTGGTCGAATGCTAGGGTGGAATCCGACACTTCGACTACGAGCCGGACATCGGACGCGGGTGGGTTGGACTTCACATAGGCGGAGGCCAAGCTTGAAAGAACCGCTATGTCGGGCTCGGGCTCGCTTGTGGGATTGTCTTCCGGTGCCACGTCGATTGCCGTTTCTGGATTCAGGTATCGAATGCCGAATACAGCACCCAGCCATTCGAGCAGGTATAAGTACGCAATCGTGTGCGGGCGCTTCTTGGGCATCTTCGTGATGAGTTCGCCTTCGATCAATTCGAGGTGATCGCGCTCCCACAAACCCGTCGATTCCAAGCTCGTGCATTCAGCACGGGTCCATCGTTTCCTCGGCGGGTAGACCGCAGGGGCGTATGGATCTACCGCGATCTCGATTTGCATGACTTCGGCGGGCATGGTTGATCTAACCTTGATCCAATCTTAGCGCGCCCTGGGACGATCACTTTACACCGCGAATTGCCGGTTTTCCTCCAGCGCCACTCGCAGCACCGAGCGGACGCGGCGGTGTTTCACCAAACTCATCAGGTTGACGAAGCGGTTGACCACTCTGGGAACCTTGTTGCCCCAGTGTTCCCCCACAGACTTCACTTCACCGTCCGGGTTTTCCCAAAACACGCGGTCGCTCCACTTGACCCAGCCCATGGCGTGGCGCGGGTCGTCCTCAATGATGTCGGCCATGTTTTCCAAGATCCGCATCTTCAGCGGGTCGCGGTATTGGGACATGAAGAGGACTTCGCTGTGAGCATCGCTGCGGACTTCGTCGACAAATTCCGAGAATGTGGTGGCGTTGGTGAGGTTGACGTTGGCGTTGGGCTCGCGACCGTGGCGGTCTCCACCAGAGATTACCGGCAGCTTGTAGCGGGCAGCCAAGTCCGCAGCTTTCTGGTTCTCATCCCATGGACGCAGGCCGTTCAATTCCGCAGCGTGGATGAAAGGCCGGTAGTTGTCGAGGAAACGTATGACGGTCGCACGGTGCTCTTCGGCACCGATGTGGTTTTCGTCCCAGCAGGGGTGGTTGATGATTACCAGTGTGCGGGCATCACGGGAGACCCATTCCAGCATCTCGCCAATTTTTGCTTCGACGGGATTGTCTGTAAAGGCTTCCATTTCCCGCATCATTGCTGGAGCGTCCTCGGCAGGTAGGTTGTGAACACCGATGTGGAAGAACGTGGGGGCGTAGGGGATGGTCCACTCGACCGATACTGGCACGTCACGCATGCCTTCGAGGACATGGAGGTGTAGGCAGGCGTCGATGGTGTCGTGGTCGGTGAGCGAAACCAAGCCCTTGAGGCCCAGCACTCCTTCAATTTGGCCCTTTTCCAATTCCCACGCATGGCGGGCGGCGAGCGGGGGAGTCCACCATGCCTTGGAGAAGTCGATATCCCTGCCGTTGATCGCGCGGTACCGGTCCGTCTGCTTGCGGATGGCACCGCCAAGCCAGGGAGTGTCCTTGGTAACCCGCTGAATAAAATCCAGAGACTCTTTGGAATGCAGAGTGTGGCTGTGGAGGGAGACGCCGGTGGAGAAGCTTCCGGCGGGATTCTTCAGCCATTGGAAGTGGATTCCAGAATCCCTCAAACCGACTCCTTTGAGCGGGTGATGCCAGTTGCGGTGGGCATGCCTAACGATAACCGGAAACCATTTCAGGAAAATTACGTTTGGGAACAATTTCGGTAACGGGTGAATTAGCCTGAAACGATCTCGCGGCCGAATGCGTCCCCGGTCGTGGTCCACGCGCGGGGGGCAATCGTGAGGGCCTGTTCATCGCCGCGGGTGATGGCGTCCAATTCCCGGTAGAGCTGGAGATGGCGGGAGGTAACGTTTTCCCAACGGAAGTGCTCTGCACGCTGCCGAGCAGCGGCGGTTTTGCGGAAGCGGGTGATCGGGTCGGCTTGGATGGAGCGCACCGAAGCGGCGAACTGCTCGCTGTCTGCGGAGGAGAGCCAGGAGTTGCCATTGTCGGCGTAGGAGATAACGCCTCCGGTATCGGGCGCAACCAAGGCTAGTCCGGCAGCCATCGCCTCCAGGGGCGCGATGCCGAAGGGTTCGCGGGGATTGGGATGGATAAACACGTCGGCGTTGGCGTAGTGGTCGGCCAGCGTGCCGCGGTCTTGGACGTGGCCTAGGAAGACGACGTGGTGGAGCGCGGCGCGGGTGCATTCGGCGCGGAGATCGTCCAGCAGGATGCCCTCTCCCGCAATCACCAGCCGGAATAGCGCTGGATCCAATCGCCGGGCAGTATCGATCAGGAGCGGGATATTCTTCTCAGGGGCGAGGCGGCCGGCGTAAAGGAGGATGGTGGTGTCGGAACCGGCACCAGCCAACCGTAGAAGCTCCTCGCGACCGTTCGGGCTTCTACGGGCGGGAGTGAAGCGGTCGCAATCGACACCCATGGGGGCGACCCAAATGCCGCGCTTGATTTTGTGGCCATGGGAAGCCTCGATCAGCTCCTCTGCAGTGTGTTCGGAAACGGTGACGTGGTGGTCGAACATGGGGAAGTAGACCCATTTCATGTACCAGCGGCAGAAAGCCTTGCCTGCTGGACTGTCTGTGAAGTAGGCGGCCATGTTTTCGTCCATGCGTTCATGGCTAACGCCGATGACTGTTGGACGGACGCGGACGCCGGGGAGTCGGCGGGTCCGGAGCAGACCCGCGAGGTAGTTCATGGTGTACTTTTCGGAGACCTCGACCAAATCGGGGGCTTCGTCGTTGATGATGCGCTGGATTTCAGTGCCGGGCAGTAGGAACCTGGTGGGGTATAGCATCCGGTACTGGGGACTGACGGGTGCGCGCGGGGCTTCGAGGTGGTAGACGAGACCGAAGTCTCCCACTTTCTCCAAACGGGTGGAATCGGAGGGCACTACTAGACGGATGGAGTGTCCCTCGCGGTTCGCGGCGTCAAACAGGGCCTTGTAAAACATGCCGATACCGCCGGAATTGGCGTGCCAAGCGTTCGTCAGGTGGAGTGTTTTCAAATCAAGCGCTCTTTAGCGACCGGCGAATCCAGAGCGGGACGACGGCCAGGAACTCATAGATCATGCGGGGCATGGCTTTCAAGTCGGCACCCAGGGATGCCGCGTTGCTGCCAACGACGAGTTTGCCCCGGCGCATGGCGTAGACGTTGAAAAGCGTGGAAAAGACTGTGAAGATCATCGATGAGATGATGCTGAGCTTCAGGTGGGGCGTGTGGCGGAAGTAGTGTACGACGAATTCGAGAATGTGCGATGTGAGCGGTAGGACGACCATGGCGGCGAGGGTTGCCTGCCATTCGGGTTCGGCCTCGCCGATGGTCTGGGTCATCGCTCCGTAGAAGCCGGAGGTGAAGGCGCGGTAGGTCCACTCGGCAAGCATGGCACCGGAGGCCGCCTGCCAACCGGATTTGATGTTCGCGAAGAAGAAGATGATACCTCGGATGAGGGAACTACACACGGCGGACTTCCAATTGAACCGCTTGATGATCAGTTCGTAGGGGCGGAGAACCAGGCTGAGGAGCGCTGCAGCGATCGTGATCTTTGCCGCAGGAGCCTGGGTGGGGAGTGTGAGGGTATTTTCGGGGTTCCGCATTCGGCAACCGAAACCCAAGGATAGCCGGATTTCGGTTGCAAACGCGTGTCGGATGTCTTTGGAATGCGTGAATTCGCGCTGGTCTACGGCACCCATGCCTGCCCGACGGTAGCGAAGGCCATGACGATGAGTCCGATGATGGCGGTTAGGACGAGCGAGTGCGGGAGAACCTTGCGGAAAAGGTCGCCCTCACGGCCCGGCTGTCCGACGGCTGCGACCGCGACAACGAGGGATTGCGCGGCGATCATCTTACCCATGACTCCGCCTGCGGAATTGGCAGCGGCCATCAGGACGGGCGGGAGGCCCAGTTTGGTCGCGGTGATGACTTGGAGGCTCCCGAAAAGGGCGTTGGAACCGGCGTCGGTTCCGGTGAGGGAGACGCCGATCCAGCCGATCATGGTGCCGAAGAACGGGAAAAGCACGCCGGTGTGGGTCATGGCGAGCCCGAGAACCGCGTCCATGCCGCTATAGCGGGTGACATAGCCGAGGACGAGCATGGCGGAGATTGCCAGCATGCTGAGGCGCATCCGGTAGCAGGTTCGGAAGAAGACCGAGATTGTCTTGCCGAAGCTGAGTCCGAGGATTGGTCCGGCGATCAGGCCCGCGATGAAAGCGCCGGTTCCGGCGTTGGCGAGGATGGTGAAATCGAAAACGGCACCTTCGGCGTGGGGGGTCGGGAAGACGGGGGGCATGCGGAACACCAGATTGTGCAGGCCGGGCACGGTCACCACCGGGATGAGCTTGTTCAGGAAGATGACGACGGCCGGGACCCCGCTCAGGACGACGAAGAGGGACAGGAGGATGAAACCGGTCCACGCGTGTGCAATTTCGGGGAACGAATAGGAGCGGAGTTGGACGGTGGCGGCCGGCTCATTGTCAAAGCGCCAAATTTCCTTGGGTTTCCAGATTTTCAGGAAGATGGTCAGGCCGACCAAGGTTGCCATGCCAGCGATAATGTCGACCAAGCCGAAATCCTGGTAGTTGGACCAATAGAACTGGAAACCGGCGAAGATCGCCCCTGCGGTTAGGAGTCCGGGCCAGACCGCGAAGGTGTTGCGCCAGCTCGTGACCATGCGGGTCATCCAGAAGGGGAGGAGCAAGGCGGTGAAGGGGAGAATTCGGCCCATCATACCGCTGATCTTCATGGCGTCGAGACCAGTTACGGCGACCAACGCGCGCACGGGGTTGCCGACGGCTCCAAACGCGACGGGGGACGTGTTGGCAATCAGGCAGAGGATTGCTGCCGCGAAGGGGTCGAAACCGAGGCCGACCATCATCGCGCCGCAGATGGCTACGGGAGCCCCGCCGCCGCCCGCTCCTTCGAGGACGGAACCGAAGGCGAAGGCGATGAGAAGGGTTTGCAGGCGCCGGTCGTTGGTAACCCCGCCGATGGATTCCTTGATCACCTCGAATTTGCCGGACTCCACCGTCAGTTCGTAGACGAAGACCGCGGCGAGCAGGACCCAGCCGACGCGGACGATTGCGTAGACGATGCCACTAGCAGCAGCTCCGGCAATTTTCTCGACCGGCATGTGAAATTCGAACGCAGC
Source organism: uncultured Acidobacteriia bacterium (assembly GCA_903925015.1). Taxonomy (GTDB): domain Bacteria; phylum Acidobacteriota; class Terriglobia; order Bryobacterales; family Bryobacteraceae; genus BOG-234. The sequence continues at coordinate 30,176 of CAIYDY010000017.1, read as the reverse complement.
GAGCGCCATACAAAGGGTAGAAGCCCCAACGGCGGCCCAATGTGCGGGGGTGCGGCGGATCGCTAGAAGATAGAAAAGAAGGAAGATGGGCAGAGCCGCGCTGAGGGTTGAGAGCCACACGTTGCCGAGCGGGTCATAGATTTGATGCCACGGTTGGGTCAAGTAGGATTGCATGGAAATGAAAGAGGGTGGAAAGGTTAGGATGTTATCACAGAGTATGCGCGTTTTGGCGACGGTGGTGATTTTTGTGGCGCTGGTGGTGTCGGGATGCGGCAAAAAGAAGGTCCGTGTGGTGCCTGTGGCTGCCTCGGCACCGCCCGCGCCAAGCTCGCGTCCGGTGCCGGAACCTCGGGAAACTGGAAATTCACGGGTTCCGGTCAAGCCGCCCGTTGCGGCACCTTTGGGACAGACGGAGCGGGGCGTTGCCAGTTGGTACGGGCATCCGTACCACGGTCGGCATGCGGCGAATGGGGAAATCTACGACATGGAAACCTTGGTGGCGGCGCATAAGACGCTACCGTTCCAGACTTGGGTGCGGGTAAGGAATCTTGGCAACGACAAGACCATCGATGTGCGGATTATCGACCGAGGTCCGTTTGTGAACAACCGGATCATCGATTTGTCGCACTTGGCTGCGCAGAAGATCGACTTGATCGGGCCAGGGGTAGCCGAGGTGGAGCTGACAATCATCTCTTCGCCAACCGAGGCGACTCCAGCACTGTTTGCGGTGCAGGTGGGGGCGTTCGCTGTTCGGGCCAACGCGGAAAAGATGGTTCGGGAAATGACGACCGCCTATGGCTTCGCGAAGGAAGTGGAGCGCCAGGGTGATCCGACGTTGTGGAGAGTGGTCGCGGGTCGTGCACCGTCGCAGCAGGCAGCAAACGAGTTGGCGCAAAGGATTCGGAGGGAGCGGGGGATTGCCGCATTTGTCGTGCGCCTTGACCCTTGAATGGACGGACTGGAGATAATGGGGCTTCATGTCAAATTCACCTAAAATTGCGCTGGTTACCGGTGCGGGCAGTGGAATCGGGCGGGCCGTCAGCTTGGCACTGCAATCTGCTGGATACTCGGTGGTGGTGGCTGGCCGCCGCTCCGAGGAATTGGATCGGACGGTTGCGATGGGCAGTCCGGAGGGCCGCAAGATGCTGGCTGTTCCGACGGACGTGGGCAAACCGGACTCGGTGAAGGCGCTATTTGCGAAGGTGGGGGAGACGTTCGGGCGGCTGGACCTGTTGTTCAACAACGCCGGGATGGGTGCTCCGGCCATTCCGATGGAGGACTTGAGCTACGAGCAATGGAGCGCGGTGGTGGCTGTGAACCTGACGGGTTCATTCCTGTGCGCGCAAGAGGCCATCCGGATGATGAAGGCGCAGTCGCCGAGAGGCGGCCGCATCATCAACAACGGGTCTATTTCAGCGCACACGCCGAGACCGCATTCGGCCCCGTACACGGCGACGAAGCATGCGATCACGGGATTGACGAAGTCGATTTCGCTGGATTGCCGGAGCTTCGATATCTGCTGCGGTCAGATCGACATCGGGAATGCGGCGACGGAAATGACGAGCCGGATGACGGGCGGCGTGCTGCAGGCGAACGGAACAATGGCCCCGGAACCGCGGATGGATGTGAAGGCGGTTTCCGACACCGTTCTCTACATGGCGGGGTTGCCGCTCGACACCAACGTGCTGTTTGTGACAGTGATGGCGAACACGATGCCGTTGGTTGGCCGGGGATAACTCGAGAGAAGTTGGTTTCCGAAGGACTACCACTCGGTTGATTTGTAGTCCTTCAGGAACTGGCCCCAGATGTGGTTGCCGGTGTTGATTCCATTGATGATCGGGTCCAGGATGCGGGCAGCGCCGTCCACAATGTCGAGCGGCGGATGGAAGAAGTGCTCTGCCACCTTGCGGGCGGCGATTTCCGCAGGGTCCTCGTCGGTGACCCAGCCCGTATCCACGGCGTTCATGTGGATGCCGGAGGCGTAATAGTCGGCTGCGGCAGTCCGCGTCATCATGTTGAGCGCGGCTTTCGCCATGTTGGTGTGTGGGTGCCGGGTGGTCTTGGCCAAGCGGTAGAACTGGCCCTCGACCGCCGAGACGTTGACGATGTGCATGTCGAGGCCCGGCGTTTTTGCCATCAAGGGTTTTAGGCGTGCGTTGATGACGAATGGCGCGACGGCGTTGATCAGTTGCACTTCCAGCAGTTCGACGGACGAAACCTCGTCCATCAGCAGCCTCCAGGAATTGCGGCCCCGGAGGTCAATCTGTTGGAGGTCCTGGTCCAAGCGACCCTCGGGAAACAGGTGTTTTGCGCCGTAGGTGTCCACGTCCTCAGCCAACAGCGCAATTTGCGACAACTCGGCTGCGTGCGTGATGCCCTGCGTCGGTACGGCTGATTCCAATGTTTGGAGCGCTTGAGGAGATTGCCGGAGATCCTCATATGAACCAAGGAGTTGCGCAGCGGCGGGCGGAAGCTCCCGCAGTGCCGCAACCTCGCCCTCCATCATGTGCTTGTAGAACTCCGGTGGACGGCGGACAGTTTGGCAGGCGTTGTTGACGATGAAATCCAAGCGCGGCAGAGTTTCCAGCATGCGCTTGCAAAATGCCTCCACGCTGGGCGTGTGGCGCAGGTCCAAGCCGTAGATCTGGAGGCGGTGTCCCCATTCGGCGAAATCGGGCTCGCGGGAGTAGCGTTGGGCGGAATCGCGGGGGAAACGGGTGGTGACGATCAGCGTTGCCCCGGCCCGCAGGAGCTTGATGCCCGCTTGGTAGCCAATTTTCACGCGTCCGCCGGTGAGAAGGGCGACGCGGCCGGTCAAATCTGCCAGTTCGAACCGCTTGGCGTAGTTGAATTCGGCGCAAGGGGGGCAAATCTGGTCGTAGAAGTGGTGCACCTCGGAGTAGTGCTTTTTGCAGATGTAGCAGTGGTGCGGCTCGGGCTCCTGCGGGTCCTGATCATCCGGGACATGGACCGGCGGCTCCAAACGCCGGGGGTCTATCGTGCGGGGAACGAAGATGTTCGGAGTCGAGAAAACAGGCTTCCGCCGGAGAGCCCGGATTCCGGTCTCGTGGAGGCTGTCGTCCAAGCGGCGGGCGCGGGCCAGACTCCGTTCACGCTCGGCGGCCTTGGCGAGACGACGCAACTCGCCGATGTCGGGATTGTGGACCCGGGCGATGGCACGGTGGAAGGTCTTGCGGAATTCGGGGTCGACATCGTCCAAGCGGGTCTGGCCGTTGGCGATGGATTCGAGAAACTCCGTGGTATCACGAAGCTTGACCATGAAGGCTTCGAAATCGGCAACGGGTTCTGCTAGGGGACGACTTGCTGGCAAATACCTATTATCCCCCGTGGGGGATTTTACGCCACAGCCAAATGGTACGCGGTGCCGGGCGCAACGGCGTGAAGAATATCCGCCGCGACAACTGCCGCATCCCGGTCGGCGTCGATCCGCAGCACTGCCGACGGTCCATAATAGGCCAGAATGGGGGCGGTGGAGCTTTCGAACTCCGCCATGCGGTGGAGAATCACGCCCTCGGTGTCGTCATCGCGCTGAACGAGCGCGCCACCGTCCTTCTGGCAGCGCGAACCTTTGAGGGACGGCTTGGAGCGCAGGTTGTAGACGGAGCCGCATACGGCGCACTGGCGTCGACCGGCAAGACGCCGGAGGATTCCGGTTGTGGAAACATCCAAGTGAAGAAGAAGCGGACGGGGTAGGCCGAGATCGTCGAGCAGTTGGTCCAGGAATTCGGCCTGACGGACCGTCCGTGGAAAGCCGTCGAGGATGACGCCGCGACGGGGTGTGTTGCGTCGAAGACGCGATTCCACAACGCCACAGACGGTTTTGTCGTCGACCAAGGCCCCCTCGGCCTGCAATTGCCGGATCCGGAAGCCCTCCGAAGTGTTCCGGCTAGCTTCCGCCCGGAGGAGTTCCCCGGTCGCCACCACTGGAATACCCAAACTTGCCGCCAGCCAACCGCTTTGTGTGCCTTTTCCGCTGCCCGGCGCACCCATGAATAGCACTACGGGGGCTGTCTCCGAATTCAAAAGCATGCTCTTAGTACAGCGGAAACGGTCGGTATCCGCAATGGTGGTGGTAATGGACGGCCAAGTGGTCCGATGTGGACGGGATACCTCCTTTGGGGGATTAAAAAAGAATCCGGTCCGGGTCGCCGAACACGTGGTATTTAGCCCCGGCGATGGCAGGTAGAACAGTGCCGGTCCAGTCCACCGGATCGGATCGGGTAGCGCGGTTGTCCAGGAGGTCGTTGAAATCCCAGTGGAGTGCGAAACCGGGGATCAGCAGGGCATCCAGCGGATTCCGCAGCAGCGGCGTTTCGAATGCGGACGCAACGCTGACGGGCATTCGGTCCAGACTGAGGCGGGTGATGCGCGGATCGATTGCCGCCGCCGCTGCCGCCCAGACAGCGGGCATTCCACGGGCGGCGATTTCGATTTCGCCGGGACCAAGCTGGTCAATTTGGGAACGGATGGCGCGGATCCGCAGACCGGCCATGTTTTCCCCAACCATGAGGGCGCGTAGGACCGTAATCCAGTTCCCGGTGAGCGGTTTTGGCACGGCGGGGCGCGCTGAGACGATCTTGTTGCCGGATCGAATGAGGATCTGGTCGGCGATTCCGGTGAACTTGAACTCACTGGCGGCGGTGAACGGCAGGGCAGGCGATTCGGGGCCGGTCGCGATTCGCTTCAATTCGGTCGCCAATGCGGTGCGGTCCAGCGGCTTGCGCATGCGTTGGCGCTCGTCCCGCAGGTATTCGAAGAGCTGGCGGCCGCCGACCTGGCCCGATTGTGACGCCCAGAGCCGCCAGTCGGGCAGGAGCTCGACGGTTTCTTCAGCTGGCGTACCATTGCCGTCTTTCAGCCAGCGGATCATCCAGCCGTAGATTCCCTCGCGGACTTCCTTGGGAGTGCCGTGGCCACCGGGTCCAACCACCCATTTGACGCGATCCTGGGCGTCGAAAAAACTGTAGTAGCGCTTGGCTTCGTCGACCGCGCGGCGGGCACCGGCGATCGGGAAGAAATCGCCCTCTGTGGAGCCTACCAACCACGGTTTGGGGGCGAAGAGTTCGATGTAGTCGGCGATGTCGAAACCTGAGGCGATGAAATTGGGGACGCTTTGTTCGGCGTCACCGGTGGGTCCGGGGAATACCTCGTGGAAGGAATTGACGTAGCAGGAGGGTGCCGCGACCTTGACTCGGGGGTCGAGGGCGGAGATGTACGTCGCCACAGTGCCGCCGCCGGAACAACCGGAGGCTCCGAGCTTTTCGGGGTCCACTTCGGAGCGGCTGGCGAGGTAGTCGAGCGCCCGTTTGGCATCCCAAATCCGGTATCGGGCGAAACTTTGGCCGATCCACAGGGATTGAGCGCCGAGCGTGGTGTGCTGCTCGGTGGAACCTCCGATCAGCGATCCGTTTTGGACTGGCGACCAGGCTTGCTGGCGTTCGCCTTGGCCAACAGGATCGTAGGCCAGCACCACAAAACCCTTCAGGGCGAGATTGGCGGCGATGAGCTGTGCGGCCGGCTTGCCTTCATCCCAGTGGCCGAGCGCGAAAAGGACACCGGGATGCCTCCCAGCCGTGTTGGGGATGTAGAGGTTGCCGGTGACCAGATAGCCAGGGAGGCTTTCGAAAATTACCTTGTCGATCTTGTAACCCTGCATGGGGATGGTGCCGGTGACGCGGCCGTTGAGGGGACCGGTGTAGTCGGGCAAGCCGCCGATGAGGTCCAGGATTTTGGAGCGGACGCGGCGTTGGCGCTCACGTGCATCACTCACATTTCGTATGGCGGAGATTTCGGCTTCGCGACTGGACAGTTGGCGCTCGGCGATGGAATCCATCCAATTTAGGAGTGGCTCGGGAGTTTGGGCGATGGCAAATCCTGCGATGAGCGGAAGTACGACGAAAGCGCGCATGGCGCAATTCTAACGCGGATTGTGTGGTGTCAAGTTTCAATCGGCAGGTGTACGAGACGGATGACGGCGGCACTGGCTGCATTCCGGGTCTCATAGAGACAAAGCAGGGTTTTGTCGTTCAGTGGAGCGAGGTCGGAATGGCCGAGGGACCGGGTTCCAGCACCGGTCCCTTGGTCCACGTGCGGCCTTCGTCGCGGCTGAAGCGCTGGGTCAGGTTGCGTTGCTGTTTGCCGTCGGGGTTTGAGAAGACCCAGAGCGCCGGACCCCTCTTTCGTGGAATTCGGACCAGTCCGGCGGCGCAGATGGGGTCGACCAAGGTTTCATCGAACTTTGTGGGGGACCAGTTGCTGGCACCGTCGGGACTGAGGGAAATGGCTCGGCGGTTGCGCGGCGACGGTGCGCTGGCGTTCATGGTTACGCTGCCGTCGGCGCGTTTTCGATCAGCATGGTTTCGTTGGCGCTGGGGAATTCCGGGGCATCGGAGATGGCGATTTCGCCGCAGTGCGAAGTCTTGCCCTCGTCGTCGCTGTACACCGTTGTGTTTACGGACGCGCCGTGTCCGTTGCCAGCCGTGCCAAGGGCGATCCAGGCGATTTCGACCGGAGTGGTCCAAGTGCGGCCGTCGTCCTTGCCCTGTTTCGCTCGGTCGCGAGGGGGTTATTTCACTGGAGCGGTTACGACGAATTCGCTGGTTGCTTTTGTCGTAGGGATGATCGATAACCGGCAGCCACTGGTGTGCCGGGTTCGGCCAGTTACCGCTAAAGATCCCCTTGTCCCCGTGGATTTTGTCGCCGCCGCCGAGGCAAGATCGAGTGAAAAGGCCTGAATGCCGACGCTGAGAAAGCGCACATCCACGGTCGTCTCGCCCACGACTTCTTTGCCCGCATCACTGACTGTCACGCGGAAAATATAGTGGACTGCGCCAATCACTACCAGAATTCCGGCTCTGGGTATGATTCGGTTATTGTACCGTGTTCCTCGTGTTATTCTTGTAGCCATGCGGGCTCTGCTGCGACGGTTTCATCAACCCATCTACGAACATCGCCTGCGGGTGCTAGTCCAGCTGATTTCACCGCACCTGAAGCCCGGCATGCGGGTCCTCGATATCGGCTGCGGTTTCGGACATTTGGGGCGGGCGCTGATGAATGCCAACCCCGCGGTGGAAGTGGAGGGTGTGGAAAAAGTTCGGCGCGGCGCGGAACTGATCCCGGTTACGGCCCATGACGGACCTCGCCTGCCCTTCGCCGATGGAGCCTTCGACGCAGCCATCGTCGCAGATGTGCTCCACCACGATCTGCAACCGCAGCGTCTGCTTGAAGAAGCCGCGCGGGTGTCAGGAAAGTTTGTCATCGTCAAGGATCACCTTCGCGAGGGGTTATTTGCGCAGGAACGAATCAGTCTCCTGGACTGGGCTGCGAACGCGGGTTACGGTGTTCCGTGCACCTATCGCTACAACAGCTTGGACGAATGGCGAGAGGCAGCAGCCGCGATGGGCGGAGAGTTACTGGAAGAGCGCACGTCGATCGACATCTATCCGCCGCTGTTCAACGAATTGCTCGGTAGGAGCCTGCATTACTTCGCGGTAATCGGCGTGCCGTCAGGCCCCGCAGGCACCACGAACTAACACGACGCAAATGAATGCGAAAGTCACCAAGAGGGTCACAATTGTGGCCGGACTAATCCTGTGACTCAGCAGTGTGGGCAACATCAGTAAAAGGTTCTTGGCCCATTGATGCACGCGCAGGGCTCTCACCCAAGGTGCGACGTCGGCGGATGGCCTCGCAAGCGAGGAACCCTGAACCGCGCCCTTCCGCGGAGCGGATGCGGGAATACCCTTTTGATGTCCGGCCGGACAGGCGATTCGGCACGCCGCGAACACATGTTCATCGTCACTGCTGTCGCCCACATAGTCGCAACCACGTTCGCCGAAGGGGCTGACCAGCGCGTCGCGTTTGGCACGACCGATCAGTTGACAACATCCGTCGACAGGACCGCGTCAAAGATCCCGGGTGAGAGGATACCGCCTCCGCGATCGATTTGTGGGCACCGGTGGCCAGAATAAGGGCCCGTCCCGAGGCCCGCTCCTGCTCCAGAAACGCCACGAGGTTTGTGTTCAGCGGGAGAAACTTCGGATCGAGACGGCCCGTCTCGCGACGCGGATCTTGAGATACGCCTTGCCAGCAGAGCAGCCAACCGGATAAGCTAAGAGCCTTCGCGGACTGCTCCGTAAAAGGCTAAGCAAGCCTTCCGCGAAGTATCGGTGACGAGGATGGTCCCATCCAGATCCACGACGAGAGGAATCGGGTCGGACTGGATCACGGGAGTCTCGACTGCTGAAGCCGTTCATACGTCGCATCGGCGGCACTGGCTGCGCCGGAGTTTCCCATAGCGCGATAGGCCCGTGCCAGTTCTCTTTCAATCTGCCTGTCTTCTCCCCATCTGCGCGCCGGTTCGAGCGCGGTGATGGCACCGGCCAGATCGCCTCTAGCGATCGCCTGACGGCCTGCTGCCAGCGCCGCTTTCCGCTGGCGTACGGAAGGCAGACGGAACTTGTCCCACACCATCTCGCCGACCGTCAGCCTCTCGTTGGTAGGGACCAGATCGAAGCGGAACTGAATTGCAAACAACGCGGAGTAAGCGCAGCAGAGAACTATTGTGGTGACCAGTGCGGACCTGGTCCATCCCCCCGAATTGGCAACAAGGCGACAGAGCCCCAGTGAAGCGATGGGGACCATCGACACCAGATATCTCGAACTGAAGGAGTCAACTCCGTGCCACAGAGGCATCGAGCCGATCACCGAAACCGCGAGCAATAAGACGAGCATCCACGGGCCGAGGCGGCGCGGCAGTTTCAGTACGCCAATCAATAAACCGGCGCAACCCAGAAGGGCCAGCGGGGTCCACGTGAACCAACCGTTGCGGCTGGACAGCAGAACTAACGGTATCGAAACGGGAGGGAACTTCAGGAAGCCCGGACCCTGCGGGATGGTGATGTATTTACCGTAGATGATCTTCCACTCGGCGATCTGGGGAATCCAGCACAAGATCACCCCTCCGACGAGGGCCATGCGGCTTTTCCACCACGACGCCGACTTTTTCAGGATATTTCCGTTTGCCAGTTCGTAAAAAAGTATTCCGCCTAGGTACAGAATGTCCTGCCACCGGCAAACAGAAAGGAAGCCTCCGGCGAGGCCTGTGAACAACCACCATTTCACGTTGTCGCCGCGCCGCGCAGTCAGCCAGCATGCCAGGAAAGTACTGGCCATGAGGAAGGTCGAGGCATGAGAGATCTGCGAAAAGCTGTAATACCCAACGTTGGTTCCGAGGAAAACTGCGCCGACAATAAACAACGCCAAGCCGGGCGTGACCTCTTCGAGGCCCAGTAAGTCAGCCGAGTTTCGAAGTGCCCCGTACAACGCGAACAGGCCGAGGCCGACGAACACCGGGCTTCCAAAACAGTAGAGAAGGATGGCAAAAGGCCCATATCCGTCGGCCTGATTTCCAGCGATGTGGTCCAGCACGGTTCCGGCTGCGAGGAAGGGAATTTCGAGCGTTGAGTATCCGGTTCCCCAAGGGCTCCCGGGCAGCCCGGAAGGCTGGACCTGCGTCCATTCGCGCGCATCGGGAGGAATGCGGGCAAACTCGTTTGTCAAATCGAAATCATGGTCGAACAGGAGCGAGTGGGCGATTCCAAAATAGTTGACCGGATCCACGCCGCGAATCTTGGCCAAGCGCCGTCCAGCGGGAGCCAAAGCGTCCATAATTGCGAAGGCGACCAGCAGAAGGACGCCAAACGAAAGGACCGATCGCCTAGCGGCCGCGTCTGAAATTTCGGGGGTTCGCAAAGTTTAGCCATTTTACCATGTATAGGGGCCCCCGATAATCGTCCAATGCAAGATGATCCTGAAGCGACGGTCGTTTCCAGTGCAGGGTGATCCTGAAAAGCGGACGGGCCGCGCGCATGCGACTCCAAGTGAGGGAGGAACCGGTTCGCGGCCAAGTCGTTCGCTTGGTCACGTGGTTCCGCGCCCGCGTGCAGATACGCATACGGAACAAGGACCTGCTGACGGAACGTCAGATGGCAGAGTTTTGAGGGGCAGCGGGCCAATGGAGTTCGCGGACCAAACCCAAGTGGAAGTGTACACCTAGATACAGGAGGTTTGGGCGGCGGCCAGTCCGGCGATGAACGGGAGAACTACTAGAGCGCGCATGGCGCAATTCTAGCGCGAATCGGGTTGGAGAGAACGCGGGTGGTTCTTGTGCCGGGAAGGTTTTCGCCGGATGGAACGACTGCAAGGCCGTTCCAAATTGCGGCACCGGTGGTCACAAGGCCTTCCGGAAGGGTTCCGGCGGGATGCCATCGGCCTTGATCGAAACGGAGAATGGTGCGGCTGAAGCCGGGGTGTCTCGGACCGGGATCGGGAATTTCGCCCGCGTGCACGCCGTCATCGCCTCCGAGAACCACGAAATTCCCAGCGGAATCGCAGTATGATGGGGCAGCGAGGACCGGCGATGGGAGTTCCGGCAGGGCCGTCCATTCGGTTTCGGGACGGAAGCGAAAGGCGTCGCGCAGGTAGGTTCTTACCGGCTTTCCAGAAGAATCTGCAGATAGTGAAGCACCGCTGGCGGCAAAGATACCATCGCGACCTCCGGCGACTACCGGCAGGATCCGCCCCGGTCCGGGAAGTGGAGGTGCCGATTCCCATTTCCGACCGTTGGGAGGCAATTGCCACACTTTGCCTGAGGCTTCCGTGGACGCGGGTCCAGCCTGTCCGCCGACTACTAGAATCGATTTTCCCGACATCGCCGCCCCCAGGAGCATCAAGGGATTGGGGAGATCGGCCATTGGGCGCTGGCGGACTTGGGAACCATCCCAGTAGAGAAGTCCAACGGCGGCGCTGGCCGTTGTTGGGCTCTGTCCGCCGATGCAAACGAGACCAGCGGGAGTGGAGACTGCACCGCCGTAGGCGAGTGGCTCGGGTTGCTCCCCGCTCTTGTGCCAGGACGTTTCTCCGGGACCGAGGGTGTAAATCGCGCTGGTCCAGCGCTTTTCGCCGCCCTCCCATTTCGGTTTGGTCCAGATGGTGCCGCCCGCCACAATAATCCGTCCCCTGTGGACGCCTACGAATTGTCCGGCAACCGGGACCGGGTACGGTGGCAACATCGGGAGGCGGCACGGGCGGGCGAACGCCGGTACGGCGATCAAGGACTGGAGCGCGACCCTGCGATTCATAGCGTTTCCACCTTGGTTGAGCGGGTGCGGACGCTCAGCAACACCATCGAGCCCACCAACAGCGCACCCGCGGCGAACTGGAACGCTCCTCCCAGGCCGATATGCTGCTTCAGATAACCGGCGGCTGCGACTTCCGCACCGCCTGCGATAGTCCCCGCCATGTTGAGCAATCCATAGGCGGTGGCGGAACGGCTGTCGCCGGTAACCTCGCGCAAAACCGGCATGGCGTTGGAATCATAGGCACCACGGCCGAGTCCGAATACGGCGAGCGCCATCAATGTGACCGGCAGACTCCCGGCGACGGATACCCACGCGAGAAACGGCGCGCCGAAGGCCAGTCCGATTACTTGGGTGTAGAGGCGTGCGCGTGGATTGGTGCGCGTCCAGCGGTCCGCGACGGTGCCCCCGATTACGACTCCGGCGTAGCTGGCGGCCTGGAGGTAGAAAGTCGCGGAGAAACCGGCGCCGCCCAAGGTCAGGTGGAAGCGTTCATACAGAAACGTCGGCAGCCAGGTGTTGATCAGCCAGTTGGCGAGCGAAAACGAGACCGATCCAGTCAGGATCAGGTAGAACGACCCCGTGCGGAGGATCGGCATCACGGAACCGGCGAAACCTGTGCTGCCGGTGCGGTCGGGTTGCCAACGGAAGAGTACGAGCAACACCGCAAAGTAGGCGATGCCCGCCAGCCCCAGGATGTTGAATGCCGGTCGCCAACCGACGGTGTCGCCCATCCAACCACCCCACGCGCCGCCGATTGCGAGTCCGGCGTAGAGGCCGGATTGGTGAATGCCGGTGGCGAGCGAACGTGTCCGGGGGCCGTGGCGGTCGGCGATGAGGGCCAAGGCGGCAGGGAGGTAGAATGCCTCGCTGGCTCCGATCAGGGCCCGCGCGCAGAGCATTTGGGTAATGGAGGCAACGTGTCCGGTCGCCCAAGTGCCGATACTCCACAGGATCAAGCTCCCCAGAATGACACGAACGCGTCCGATGCGGTCCGCAGTGTAGCCGCCGAAGGGGCTCACCAAGCCGTAGCACACAAGAAACACGGTTCCGATGAGCCCTTGCTGGAAGGAAGTCGCGCCCAAGTCCCGCTGCAGCAGGGGGAAGACCGAGAACACGACTTGGCGATCCAAGTAATTCAGCAATGCCGCTCCCCACAGCAGGGCGACCAGAACCCATGGGTGGAGCGGCTTGTTCGTCATGCTCTCCGCAATCCCGGTAGTGCTTCGAGGGCCTCGACGAGCGCACGGTCCTGCGCATCCGTCAACGCCAGGCGCGGGGCTAGCGGGCGTCCGCAGGGAATTCCGACCCACGTGATTGCGCGCTTGAGAGCGGAAAGGAACGGGTAGGCGACGAGGATCCGAATCAGATCGTTGATACGGTCCTGAATTTGGCGGGCCTCGGTCCAGCGTCCGGCCTGGCAATGGTCGTAAAGCTCAATGAACCAGTGCGGGGCGACGTTGTAGATACTGCCGATGCCGCCGCAGGCCCCCATTAGGAATCCGGCGGCCAGCATTTCATCCCGCCCGTGGAAAACGAGGTGGCCTTGGCGGACGATCAGGGAGAGCGTGTAGAGGTCGTAGTCCGTAAATTTGAGACCTACCACGCCGGGCAGGGCGCAAACTTGCTCCAGTTGCGAGACTCCCAAAGGTCCGCCGACCTCCGCCGGGAAGTAGTAGGCGATAAACGGCAGGCTTGTGGCTTGGGTTAGGTGCCGGTAGGTCTCCATCATCTCGGCGAAGCTGGAACCGTAGGGCCGGATGCTGCTGACGGCGTGCGCACCGATGGATTCGGCGTGCCGGACTAGCTCCACAGCGTCGGCCAAGGCGGTCGCGCCCGCGTGGACCGTGATCAGCTTGTCCTTGGGGGAGTTCGCGGCGGCAATTTCGACGATTTCGCGGCGCATGGATGGCGGCAGCAGGATGCCCTCACCGGTGCTGCCGCAAAGGTAGACACCGTGGCATCCGGCGCTGTAGACGTGTTCGAGGAGCTTTTCGAAAGCGGGCCGGTCCAATGAGCGGTCCTCGCGGAGGGGAGTTACCAAGGCGGGAAGGATTCCGCGAAGTTTTTCGGTTGTCATTTCGTCACCAATAGCGAATCGATGTCCATGTGTGCCAAGCGGATTACGGCGGCTCCAGAAGCGTTCCGGGCCTCGTAGAGGCAGAGCAGTGTCTTGTCGTTCAGGGGGGCGAGGTCGGAATAGGCCGAGGGACCGGGCTCGAGAACGCGCCCTTTGCTCCAAGTGCGGCCTTCGTCGCGGCTGATGCGGACGGTCACGTTGCGGCGGTCCTTGCTTGCCTGCTCCTTGCCGTCGGCGCGGGTTTGGCTATCGGGATTGGAAAATGCCCAGAGCGGGGGACCCTTCCTGCGTGGAATTCGGACCAGACCGGCGGCGCAGATGGGGTCCACAAGGGTATCGTCGAACTTGGCGGGGGACCAGTTGCGGGCCCCGTCGGGGCTGTGGGAAATGGCCCGGCGGTTGCGCGGCGACGGGGTACGGGCGTTCATGGTCACGCTCCCGTCGGCGTTCTCGATGAGCATGGTCTCATTGGCGCTGGGGAATTCGGGGGTGTCCGAGATGGCGATCTCCCCGCAGTGCCAGGTCTTGCCCTTGTCGTCGCTGTAGATGGTGGTGTTGACGGACGGGCCGTGGCCGTTGCCCGCCGTCCCCAAGGCAATCCACGTCGGAACCACGATGCGGCCGTTCTTCAATTCGATGCCGTGGCCGGGACCGGTCGCACAGACGCGCCAGGCGAAAGTCTTGCGCAGGGGTTCGAGGCACGCGGTGATTTCCACCGGCTTGGTCCAAGTGCGGCCGTCGTCCTTGCTGTGGCAGTAGAAAATCCGCATGTACTCGACGCAGAAGAGGAAGTGGACGCCGCCGTCGCGCGACGGAATCGCGACCGGGTTGTTGTAGGTCCGCCACTCGGGCTTGCCCTGTTTGCGCTCATTGGCGACGGGGTTGCGTTCCGCGCCGGGAATTTTGGGGAAGCCGACGGGCTCGGAGAAGGTCCGGCCGCCATCGGTGCTGCGGCGCAGCAGGATGTCGATGTCGTCCCAATCGCTTCCGGTGTGGACGCGCGCCTCGGCGTACGCGAGCACGGTACCGCCCTTGGTGACGACGATGCCGGGTATCCGGTAGAGGTTGTGGCCGCCAACCTTGGCCTCGAACAAGTCGAGTGGACCGGCTTCCGGACTTGCGGCCGAGGAGCACGCAGCTCCCAGCGCCGTTCCCGCCAGCCCCATAATGAGTTCGCGCCGATTAAAAGGCATATTTCAATGCTACCTGGAAGAGCCTCGGGGATTGGGCGCTGGTGATCAGGCCGAAGTTGGCGCTGTTCAACGTCGTGTTCGGGTTGTTGAGTAAAGTATGGTTGAGCGGGTTGAAGGCTTCCAACCGGATGGTGAGGCGCTGCTTTTCGTTGAGCATGATGGACTTATGGAGGCCGCTGTCCATCGTGAACGCCGAGGGGCCGGTTAGCGCGTAAAAGCCAAGGTTGCCGAACTTCTTCTGCGCCTTGAGCGCCGCGGTACTGAAGGCGGAGGCGGTCAGCCACGTGAGGGTGTTGTGGTTCTCCACATAGGGACTGATTCCCGCAACCACGTCCGGCCGCTGCCCCGCGCTGCGTCCATTGCCGACGAAGTCGCTGCCCGAGGTGATGTTGATCGGGATGCCGGAACGGTCGCCGATGATGGAGCGGAAGGTCCAGCCGCCGAGTAGCGTTTTGAGGACCCGGTTGTTCAGATTGTTGCCGCCGGGGATGGCATAGCTGAACACCATCCGGAAATTGCGCTTGATGGTGCCCTCAACCGTGCCGCTGCTGCCCGCGATGTTCAGCGGGTCCTGCAGGCCGCTGCCGGTGAATGTGATCGTGTCATCGGGCGTGTAGTATCCGCGCGCCGAGGCCATGGTGAAGTAGGCGTCGAAATTCAGGCCCTTCCAGAGCCGTTGGTTGGCCGAAAGCTGCATCGAGTGGTAGCTGATGTTGGCCGCGTTCTCCTCGAAATTGATCTGCCCGAGCGAGGGGACGGGGCGCTGTCCGGTGGCCGGGTCCACCAGGTTCAGCGGGCGGACGGAAATGAGCTTGACGGTCCGGTGTCCGGCATATGCGGCTTGGAACGAAAGAGTCTTCGTCACTTGGCGCTGGAGGGTCAGGTTCCAGGAGCCGACGTAGGTGTCGCGGCGGTTGAAATCCGCCACCGAGCGCGAGAGCTTGATGCTGGAGGGCAGTAGCGCCGGATTGTTCTGGATCAGCGTCTGGAAGCCAATTGCGTTGGGGTAGACGAGGAACGACGCGGGCACATCGGTAGTGGAAAAGCTGGAGACGCCGGATAGCAAGGGGCTGATGTAGGCCATGTCGTAGAAGTGGATCGCCTGCGGCATCAGGTAGCTGATGCTGCCCCCGGTGCGGATCACGGTTCCGGTGACCGGGGTCCAGACGATTCCGAGGCGGGGGCCGAAATCGTTGCGGTCCGCAGCGAACATCGGGGCCTTGGGCGCGTTGTAGGTGCCGTAGGGGTTGGAGCTATCGACATTGAAGCCTCCCCGGAAGGGCGGCGAGTATTCGTAACGCATGCCGGCGTTGATTTGCAATTTTGGCCGTGGGCGCCACTCGTCCTGAATGTAGTAACCCATGTTGATGGTATGCAGGCCCTTGCTGGTGGTGAAAGAAAGACCAACGGTTGCCGGGTTCTGGTTGATGATGTCGGTGGTGGTGGTGTACGCGTACGATGGCGGACCGCCTTGGTACCGGACGCTGCGGACCTCGCGCTGGTCCAAACCCATCTTGATGGAATGGCGCCCCCGGATCATGGTGAAGTTGTCGCTGAGCGAGTAGGTGGTAGGTAGGAAGTGGATGAAGTTGGAGAACGACGCGCTGATGCCCTGGACCGTGATGTAGGCCGGAATTTGCTGGTAGCCCAGGGGCTGGCGGTAGAGATCGACGCGGTTGAAGCCGATGCGCAACTCGTTCAGAGTCGCAGCTCCGAGGTTCAGGGTGTGCTCGATGACCGCGTTGTTGAGCTTCAGCGGGTAGGCGGTGGGGAACTTGGGCTGCAGGTTCGGGGTGGTGTACTTTTGGTCGTTGTAGCTATCGCGGACGGCGAGGCGTTGGCGGCTGGAGACGAGCCAGTCGACCCGTGTAAGAAAGGTGTGTTCGTCGTTTGAGGCGTTGTCGCTGCGGGTGTGGAAGCCGATGAGAGGGTTGTTGGTGGGGTTGAAGGTGGTCGGCATCACCAGCTCCATGGTGGAGCGGATGGCCGGGGCAAGCTGGTTGAGCAACGCGGGCGTGGGCACATTGCCGCTCACGAGCGCCTGGCGTCGGACGGCGGCACCCTCGTAGTTGAAGAAAAAGAACAGTTTGTCGCGCCGGATCGGGCCGCCGATGTTGCCGCCGAACTGGTTGAAGCGGAGCGTCGATTTGGCGATCCGGTTGGCGTTGGAGAAAAAGTCGGCTGCGTTCAGCTTGTCGTTGCGGAAGAATTCGAACAGCGCCCCGTGGAAGCGGTTCGAGCCCGAGCGCGTGGTCACATTGAGGACGCCGCCACCGGATCTACCGTATTCGGCCGAAGCGGCGCTCGACGTGGATTTGAATTCCTGGATTGCCTCCACGCTGATGGTGTTCAACAGCGTTCCGCCCCCGCCCGCCGACTGCATGCTGGCGGCACCGTTCACTTCTCCGAACGACATGTCCACGCCGTCCATCAGGAAGCTGGTGCCGAGCGCGGAAGATCCGTGGAACGAGATGCCGCCGCGGGCTCCGGCCGAACTCGATGGCGCGACGTTCACGCCCGCCTGGAGACCGACCAATTCCTGGAAGTTGCGTCCATTGAGGGGCAGTTCGTCGACGCGCTCGCGGGTGATGACGACGCCGAGATCGGTCGTCGACGTGTTGATCTGCGGAGCGGTGGCGTCCACCTCGATCTTTTCGCTCACATCGCCCAGGACCAGCGTCAGGTCAATGCGGGGGCGCGTGCCGGTGTTGAGGGTGAAGACTTCGCCTTCCACCTTCTTAAAGCCAGTGGCCTCCACGGTGACCTGGTAGCGGCCTGCGGTGAGCAGCGGGAATTCGTAGTAGCCTTCGCCGTTGGTGGAAACGGCCCTCTGTTCGTTTGTGTCCTGGTTGCGGGCTGTGACGTGAACGGCTGGAACGGCGGCACCGCTGGGGTCGTGGACAAAGCCTATGATCGAGCCACCCCCGAGTTGGGCGTGGGACGGAAAGGCGGCAAACGCGGCCAGCGACAGTACTGCGATGGTCCGGAGAATGTTTGGAGAAGTGATCCGCATGGTCAGCTCCCTTTCTTGGAGACGGGTGGGCACGCATCGGGGCCCGACAAACACATTATCGATAATTTTCCCGGGAGTCAAGAGGCCCGAAAATCGCGCACCCCGTGGTATCCTTCTGCCGTTGGCTGATTCAGCACACAAGACTTCTCGGGTTTCCGAAGTTGCCCTCCTGTTGCGCGAGGGAATCTACGAGGGCCGCTACACGGCGGGCACCGCCCTGCGGGAGTTGGTGCTTGCGCGCGAACTTTCCGTCAGCCAGGCGACTGTCCGCGAAGCGCTGCGGCGTCTGGAGCATGAAGGGTTGGTCACGCGGCGCGAAAACCACGGCACCACCGTCACCACGCTCACGTCCAAGGAAATCCAGGAAAGATTGGGACTTCGGGTCACTTTGGAGGTCTCGGCCGCGCTGGCGGCGGCCCAGCGAATGTCCGACGAGCATTTTCAGGAGTTGGCCAAACGCCTGGAAGCCCTCGGCGTCAGCGTGGAATCCAACGGCTACTATGCGGCGGCGATGGCGGATTTGGACTTCCACCGTTATGTGTGGGAATGTTCCGGCAATGAAACGCTCTGCGGAATGCTGGAAAACCTGGTGGCACCGCTGTTCGCGTTCATTAGCGTGCTGCGTTCCCAACACTTGGACAGGCTCCACGACGTGGTCGACAGCCACCGCCCTTTGCTGGAGGCGCTGCGCAGCCGCGACGCCGAAAAGATCCGGGAGGCCTTCCAGCGCGGGGTCACCGCTTCTTACGAGCCGTTCCTGGGGACCGCCGCCGACTCCACCACGTAAAATGGAACTTCGGGCCATCCATCTTGGATTTGCTCCGGAACAGCGTACCCCATGCTCATCTCCCTCTTCGTCGCCTGCTACAACGACACGCTTTTCCCCGAGACGGGCAAGGCCGTCGTCACGGTGCTGGAACGTCTCGGCCACACCGTCGAATTCCGCGAGGCACAAACCTGCTGCGGCCAGATGCACTACAACACCGGGTACCGCCCCGAGGCCATCGCCGTGATGAAGCATTTCGTGGAAACATTCCGGGATGCCGAAACCATCTGCGTGCCGTCATCCTCGTGCGTTTCCATGATGCGGGAACACTATCCGAAGATGGCAAAGGATGCGGGGTTGGAGCTGGAGATCGAGGCACTGCTCCCCCGGATCTATGAATTTTCCGAACTGCTGGTGGACAAACTGGGCATTACGGATGTCGGGGCCTCCTATCCGCACACCGTTACGATGCATACCTCCTGCCACTCCCTGCGCTCGTTGCATATCGGCGACCGGCCGGAACGGCTTCTGAACTCGGTCCAAGGGTTGAATCTGGTCCAGCTTCCAGCCGCCGACCAGTGCTGCGGCTTCGGCGGCACCTTCGCCATCAAGAATGCCGAGGTCTCCACGGCCATGTTGCAGGAGAAGATCAACGCCATCACGTCCACCGGGGCGTCGATTTGCACGGCGGGCGACAATTCCTGCCTGATGCACATCGGCGGGGGCCTGAGCCGCCAGGATACCGGTGTGAAGTGCATCCACCTGGCCGAAATTCTGGCCGCGCGCGAACCTTTGACCAATCAGGAGGTCGCAGTCCAATGAGTATCCGTGTAGGCGAGGCCGCCGAGGCTCCCGATTTCCGCCAAGCCGCGCATGCGCTGCTGGCCAACAAGCAGGTCCGCGCCAATGTCCGGCGGGCGACCGAGACCATCCGCAACAAGCGCGCCAATGTGGTGGGCGAGATGCCGGATTGGGAACAGTTGCGCGACTCCGGCCGGGCGATCAAGCGCCGGGTGATGCGGAACCTGGACAACTATCTGGAGCAGTTCGAGGCCGCGTGCACCATGGCGGGCGGCCAAGTCCACTGGGCCCGCGATGCGGACGAGGGCAACAGGATCGTCACGCAGATTATCCAGTCGCACGGCCAGAAGGAAATCATCAAGGTCAAGACCATGACCTCGGACGAGACGCAGCTCAATCCGCATCTCGAAGCCAACGGAATCACGCCCTGGGAGACCGATCTTGCCGATCTGATCATCCAGTTGGGCCACGACAAGCCGTCGCACATCGTGGTTCCGGCGCTGCACAAGAACAAGGCGGAAATCCGGGCACTTTTCATGGAGAAGATGGGCCTGTCGGATTTGGGTACCCGGCCGGAGGATTTGACCGCCGCGGCCCGGACCTACCTGCGCGAACGCTTCTTGCGGGTCAAGGTCGGTTACAGCGGCGCGAATTTCGCCGTGGCGGAAACAGGCTCGGTCTGCGTGGTGGAATCCGAGGGCAACGGGCGCATGTGCGTCACCCTCCCCGAAGTGATGATCACGATGGTGGGCATCGAGAAGATTGTCCCCTCGTTTGACGACCTCGAGGTATTTTTGCAGTTGCTCCCACGCTCGGCCACGGGCGAGCGGATGAATCCGTACAACTCGATTTGGACGGGCGTTACTCCCGGCGACGGGCCGAAGGAGTTCCACGTCATCCTGCTGGACAACGGGCGCACCAAAGTTCTGGCGGACGAGGAATCACGCGAAACCCTGCATTGCATCCGGTGCGCGGCCTGCCTGAATATTTGTCCGGTGTACCGGCAGACGGGCGGGCACGCCTATGGATCGATCTACAGCGGTCCGATTGGGGCGATTCTGACGCCGCAACTGCAGTCGATGGAGCACTCGCAGTCGCTGCCCTATGCTTCGTCGCTGTGCGGGGCCTGCTACGACGTGTGTCCGGTGAAGATCAATATTCCCGAGATTTTGATCCATCTGCGTAGCCGGATCGTCGAAAATGGCGACCGGGGAGCGGCGGAGCGGATCGGCATGCGGATGGCGGCGTACACGATGTCGGACTCGGGGCGCTTTTCCGGGGCGCAGAAGCTCGTCAAGATCGGCGCGAAACCGTTGGAATCGCTGGGATTGCCCGGTTGGTCGGCGTCGCGCGACCTGCCTGCGATCCCCAAGGAATCGTTCCGCGACTGGTGGAAGAAAAACAAGCAATGAGCGCGAAGACCGACATTCTCAAGAGCATTCGCCAATCCGTTGGGGAGGACCGGGGAGCCGAACTTCCCGTGAACCGTGACTACTGCACCTCGCTTGGCTTGGATCCCGAGGCCAAGATCCACCTGTTCATCGACCGCCTGGTGGATTACAACGCCACCGTATACCGGACGGATCATGCGGGGATCGCCGCCACTGTGGCCGAGGCACTCGGCGTCCGGGGGAAGCGTGGGCTCGTGATTCCGTCGGGATTGCCGTCGGAATGGCTTCCCAATGGTTTCCACTTCACGGTGGACCGAGATCTGGATTACGACACCTTGGACGCTGCGGAGGGGGCATTGACTTCGAGCACCTCGGCGATTGCGTTCACAGGGAGTATTATTCTGACGCACTCGCCCGCGGAAGGGCGTCGGGCGATTTCGTTGATTCCCGATTACCATCTGTGCGTGGTGTTCGAAAGTCAGATCCGCGAGACTGTTCCGGAAGCGATCCGGGGGCTAAAAGACCGGCGCACCAGCCCGATTACCACCATTGCCGGGCCTTCGGCAACGGCGGATATCGAGATGATGCGCGTCAAGGGCGTGCATGGCCCGCGCACCCTTGACGTTATTATTGTGGCGGCCTGATCGGCGCGCTATTTCGGCAACCCAAATGCGAAAACGCGCCCGTCGTAGCCGGTCATGTAGATCCGACCGCTAGAGAGCGCGATTCCGCCGTAGTGGTTCCAAGTGTCGATGGAATCCTTGCTGTTGTAGATTTCTTTGCCGGTTTCGGCGTCGAAGGCGGAAAGAACCAGATGTGTCAGGTCGATGCCGCCCGAAAAACGGGTACCGGCGACTTGACCGCCGGGTTCGCGCTGGGCACTGAGCCACGCGGCATCGCGCTCGGCTCCGGGCTCGCCCACTGCGACTTCATTTGTCGGGCCACCCCGGCCGCCACCTGCGAATCCACGACCGGGACCTCCCGGACCGCCGCGCCCCGGACCTCCTGGCGCACCCGGACCACCTCGGCCTGAACCCGGAATCCCGCGCAACACATCGCGGGCGCGGTCACCCGTCGCCACGGCATAGACCACGCCGTTTGCCGCCACGGGCATGCCGGGCAAATCGAGATCGTGGGAAATCCACACCGGATCGAGAACTGGTTTGCCCTTTTCCGTACGCACCTTGAAGGCCATCACGCTGCCGTTCACCGTCGGCCCGTTCTGGTATTTGAACGACGCCACGGTGTCCTTGGCCGCCGGACCTTCCATGGGAACCAGCACCCATCGCTGGCCTTTGGCATCGACCCAAGTGGAGACGGAGCCCCAGACACCGGTAAAACCGAAGGTCAGGGCGTCGTTTCCGTATCTGGGGGACACGTACAACGGCTTGCGGTGGTCCGCGCCGCCTAGATCGGCAGCATCCAGCAGGTAGACAACGCCTTCCTTGGCGGCCGCGGCGATCAACGTCCACTTCTCGTATTGGAAGACGGTGGGGCTGGAGGCTCCGAGGTCGAAATCCTTGCGGTTGAGATAGTCCTCGTTGGCCGGAGTGTAGGAGTCGGTCAGGCGAAGGTCGTTGGAAAGCCCTAGAAATGTGTTGCCGAAACGGCCGCTGGCGGGATCGTAGACGCCATCGGCTGTCTGTGTGACCACGCCGTAAGGAGTTTTCACGATTCCGCCGCGTCCCCAAGGTCCCGAGCCCTTGCCCGTGGAGGGGAAAAAGCGGTAGACAGGATGGGCGGTGTTCCTCACATCCATCGCCACGATGCTGGACATGGCACCCGCGCAGCCCCGGGACGTCTGGGCGTACACCAACTCGCCAGCCTGCATGAGGCTCCAGTTCCGGGTGTAGGGGGGAACGAGCGTGGTCGGCGGCATGCGGTCGTCACCATCGGCGATCCCCAATCCCCGCAGTTTGCCGTCGGTATTCAGGACGTAGAGGATGCCGGTTTTTTTGTCAATGGTTGGGGTGGCGTTCAGATTGTTGGGGCAGTTGCCGGTTGCGGCCTCCGGTGGTTTGGAGGGATTGGGAAATTTGCGCTCCCAGAGGATAGTGCCGGTATCGGCGTCGAGGGCGTAGATATTGTCATCGCCGCTGGCTGTATACACGACCTTCTTCGGGCCGTTCTTGGTGGGGACATTTTCCACCACGAGGGGGTCAGTCAGCGTGGAATAGCCGTTGATTCGTGTGACTGCAGCGTCGGTCTGGGTCTTCCACAGGAGGTTCAGCTTGCCGACATTGTCCTTGGAGAGCGTCTTTTCAGCGCGCGCCCAGCCGGTGCGCTCGGCGTCGCCCTGCCACGTGAGCCATTCCGTGGTGGGCGGATCGGCCTTCGGAGCGGCTGCGGTCTTGGCCTTGGCGAGCTGCTCCTCCAGGAACGCTACGGCGGATTTCACCGAATCGGCATCGGCCGCGGGCGCACCCTGGGGCGGCATCTGGCCGGATTTGAGGACGAAGGCTGTCTTCTCCCAAACCGCCGCTTGCGGTCCAACGGACGTGGCGTACTTCAGCACCTCGAAGTTGACTTCCCCCGACTTCATCTTGGCGTTGTGGCACTGCTGGCAACTGGTCTGGAGCAGGGGCCGGATGACGGATCCGAATGAGGGTGGTGGCGGCGTCGGCGCGGCAACCGGTGCCGGGGTTTGGGCGAAGGCGAGGGAGCTGGCGAGGAGTGCGGAGGTACGGAGAAGTTTCATGGCTACGAAGGGACAGGACCGACTGGTCAATGATTTAGCATTGAGTTCGCGGTCCGATCCGCTCGTAGATTATCACAACAGGCCCGAAGGCACTTACTGGAAAAGGCCGGGGGCGAACTCGGTCAGATAATTCCGCCAGTTGATCCAGGTGTGGGCTCCGGGACTTTCCTTGAACGTAGCCTGGAAGCCGTGCTTGTTGAGCAATTCCACGGTGGATTTGCTGTTGGTGATCAGGGAGTCATTCACGCCGGTGCTGAACCAGACCGTTTTCAGACCCTTCTTGAGGGAGGCATTGTCGAGGTTTGCGAGGTGGGCTTTTTCCCACGCCTCGGCCCCGCCGCCGCCCAGAATGCCGGAACTGAAGACGCCGATCTGGGAGAACTTGTCCAGATGCAGGAAGGCGACGTTCATCGTCTGGCTGCCGCCCATGGAGAGGCCGGCGATCGCACGGTGTGCGCGGTCGTTGACGGTCCGATAGTTTTTCTCGACGTAGGGCATGATGTCGGTGACGAAGTCCTCAGTGAATTCGTCGCGGGGAGGTGGACCCCCGGCGGTTGCAGGACCACGTCCGCCTCCACCTTGCACCTGGCTGGTGTGGCCGGCAGGCATCACGACGATCATCGGCTTGGCCTTTTTCGCCGCAATCAAGTTGTCAAGGATGAATCCGGCGCGCCCGACCGAGGTCCAAGCTTCATCGGAATCCCCGGCACCGTGCAGGAGGTAGAAGACGGGGTACTTCTGGTTGCCCGCTTCGTAGCCGGGCGGCGTGTAAACATGCATGCGACGGAATTTGCCCAGCGCGGAGGAGTGGTAGGTGATTGCGGAGACGGCACCATGCGGGACCTCTTTGGTGTCCTGGACGTCCGACCCGGGGACGACCACGAGACTCCAGACGTTGGTGTTGGATTCACTGATGGCAGGATTGCGGGGGTCAATTACAGCCACGCCGTTGACTGCGAACGTGTAGCGGTAGGAACCGGGATCGACGGGACCGATGGTGGTTTCCCAAACGCCGTTTTCCGCCTTGGTCAAGGTGGCGGCGGGATTCGGTGGTGCCCCTCGGCCCCCGGCCAACTGAGGAATGTCGGCACCGCGCAACGCTACCGTGGTGGCGTTCGGCGCGAGGATGCGGAAGACGATGCGGTGGTCCGGCAGAACTTCGGGTGAGGTGACGACCGGGCCCTGGGGACCGCGTCCGGCGGCAGGAGGTGCGGCTGCGGGTGCCGGGGCTTGGGCGACGAGGGCGGTGGAAACTGTGAGAGCAGCTATGGCGACTTGGATCGTTCGGATGGTGCGGGGGAACATGAAAACTCCTTTGACGGTTCCGAGCCTATCACAGGTCGGATGGGCCGAACGCAGATCGACACGCGCGGGCGGGGGTATGACCCCCAAGGGGTTTACGTAATCAACTCAACCAAGCTATTCGTGAGCTGTGACATTTGCTCCGGGCCCACCTCCCCCATCCGTTTTCCCAACCGCTCCACCGAAATGGTCCGAACTTGAGAAATTTTGACCCACGACGCTCGCGGGAGACTGGCACCATCCAGTTGCAGCGCCAGCGGCAGGCCGACCCTTTGTTGTTGGCTCGTGATGGCCATCGCAATGACGGTTCCCGAGTGCCGGTTGAAAAGATCGTTGCTGAGGATCACGACGGGACGCAGCCCCGCCTGCCCGTGTCCCCGGACAGGATTCAGGTCTGCCCAGTAGATTTCGCCCCTCAATATTCCGGCCACGATTCGTCTCCGAGGCCATTCTCCGCCATCGCCTGTTCCGCCTTTGGGTCGAGCTTCGCAAGCTCCAGCGACAGTCGGCTCCGGGTCTCCCGTTCGATCAGGAGGTCGGCTGCCATTTGCAGAGCCCGGCTTCGGTTTGGGTAGTGTCCCGCCCGGACCCAGCGGTCCAGATTCGCGACAGTCCGATCATCCAACGTGACCGCGATTTTTTGGGTCATATACAGAAAGTATGATGATTCCTCCCACCCCTGTCAACCGGCGTCTTGTCATCACCATGCAGCATTCCTCCGCTACGCTCGGTAGTGATGCTCCGCAACTTCCTTCTGTTTACCGGCGCCATTTCGGCGCTCGCCCAGCAACCCCTCCGCATGACGGATATTCAGGTGGTCGGCAGCCACAATAGCTACCATGCCGGAATCGCCGCCAGCGAGTCGGCGCTGCTGAAGAAGTCGAATCCTGCCGTTTACGACGCCCTCGACTACCGGCATCCGCCGCTTGAACAGCAACTCTCGGCCGGCGTCCGGCAGATCGAAATCGATGTCTACGGCGATACCAATGGGGGTCTATTTGCCAATCCGGCGGGCCCCGCGCAGGTGGCCAAAGCGGGTCTTCCGGCGGACCCCCCTTTCGACCCCACGGGAGTCATGAAAAAGCCCGGTTTTAAGGTCCTCCACGTGCAGGATTTGGATTATCGGAGCAATTGCCAGCCTTTCATCCAATGCCTGAAAGTGGTTCGGGACTGGTCGAAGGCGCATACCGGGCACCTTCCCATCTACATCTTGATCGAAAACAAGGACCAGAATCCTCGGGCCGACTACATGGTTCAACCCGAAAAGCTAACCACTGCCACCTTTGACGCACTGGATGGCGAGATTCGGTCCGTCTTTGCTCCTGCCGAGATGATCACGCCGGACGACGTGCGCGGCAAGCACAAGACGTTGGAGGAGGCTGTGCTTTCCGATGGCTGGCCAGCTTTGGACAAGGCGAGGGGTAAGGTGGTTTTCCTGCTCGACCAGCGCCGGGTTGGTCCGCTGTATACGGCTGGCCATCCGTCACTCGAAGGCAGGGTCCTATTTACCAATGCCCAGCCGGGCCAAGCGGACGCGGCTTTCATCCAAATGAACAACCCGCTTCCCACGGCGGACAATGGTAAAACGGGAGATATCCCGACGCTGGTGAAAAAGGGATACCTGATTCGGACCATGACCGATGGGGGTCCTGCGGCTGTCCGAGCAAACGACACCACGCGGCGCGATGCCGCTCTAAACGGAGGTGCGCAATTGCTCAGTACCGACTATCCGTTTGGCGAGCGCGCACCCTCCGGATTCTCGGTGCAATTTGAAACCGGCATCGCACGCTGCAATCCGGTAATCGGTTCGAAGGCGTGTACCGGGCCCGCTCTCCTCGAACCACGCTAGGGACAAGGTCTAGACTGGGTGGAGGCTTCCAGGGAGGACGCCCCGATGGACCTCACCGACTACAACCCTTGGAAAGAGCTGATCGCCAACCGGGAGGCACTCGGGGTGCCGGATTTGACGATCCAACCCCTGATACCCTACCTCCGCTCAGCGGTCGATCCCCAGCAAAATCCGGATCTGCTGGAGCATTCCGACTGGCTGCCTTTGATTGACCAAGTTTTGTGGGTGTTGACGAACCTGTACCCCCACTTGCCCTTCAAGCAGGAGCTGTTCCAGGGACAGGACCCCGCGCCGGATCCGGTGGCCAAATTGCAGGCGCTGCGAAACGCTGCAGTCCAGGTTCCACCGATAATGGGTGAGCTGGACCTGCATTTGGCCATACTGGATGCCCTTGCCACCGTCCGCGATCCGCACACAGCGTATGTCCGGCCGAGGTTCTTTCGCGGGAGCATCGCCTTTCTCCCTTTCCGCGCCGGTTACTATGACGATCCGGTCACCGGAAACAAGCGCTTTGTAGTGACAGCGGCGATGGACGGCATCGGGATCGATGGTTTCGAGCCCGGCGTCGAGCTGGTGAACTTCGACGGCGGCAGTTTCATGTCGACCGTTGCCCACGCGGCGAATCTAACCCCGGCAGCCAATGATGCGGCGCAATTGCAGAGAGGTCTGCTTCGACTGACGGTACGTCCGATGGCTAGCTCCGGTGCCGCCAGGTGGCGCGAGCCCTTCGAGGAGGAGACCGAAACATTCCATTTCCTGCCCCGGGGGAGTACGACACCTCGGATCGCGGTGGTGCCCTGGGGTGTCGCCAAGGCCACCTCGCTCGGTGCGGATTTTCCGGATCCAGCCCTTCAACCAAGAGCCATGGCTCCTCCCGATATGGAAGCCGGCGAGGCTGCGGTGGGGATGCTCTGGGGTTGGCAACGCTTTCGGGACCAAGGTGCCCCAACGACGGAAGTTTCCCACTTTCCCGAAGTATTCCAGTTTCAGACCCCACTCGGAACACCCGGCAGAGCCAATCTTGATCCGGCGAACCTCGCAGCCGCAGAGAATCCGGCGAAGCGGTTCGGGTACATGGCTATCAAGACCTTCAGTCGCAATGCTTCCGCAGTGGTCTCGGTGGATCTACCGAACGAATTCGCCCGAATCTTGCGTCTCTTGCAAACCAGCGCTCCCGATGGAATCATCGTCGACCTGCGCAACAACCCGGGGGGCGACATCGTGGCGGCTGAGCGGATGCTGCAAATGCTGACCGCACGACGCATCGTCCCGGCCAACTTCCATCTGGCGAGCACCCCCGCCCTGCGCCAAATCCTCCAATCGACAACCACTATCAGCGGCCTTGAACCATATCAGGAAGATGCAAGGAAGGGCGATTTCCCGGACGGTCCGCTAACCCACCCGCATCCGATCACTCCACCGGAATCGCTGCCGTTCCAAGCCTACCAAGGGCCGGTTGTGCTCTTGGTCAACGCTTCCACCTACAGTGCGGCGGATATTTTTGCGGGCGGGTTCGCGGACCACGCGGTTGGAACCATCATTGGAACCGATCCATCGACAGGCGGAGGTGGTGCAAGCGCGTGGAGCTACTCGGATGTGGTGTCGATGCTGCCCGCATCGGGGCAACCCTTGAGGAATTTGCCGGGGTCGGCGATGAGCCTGGCGTTTCTGAGGTCGTCCAGGGTGGTGCCGAATCTTGGCGTTCCGATTGAGGATGTTGGCGTGGAACCGGATATCATCCGCGCCAAGACGCTCAATGACTTACTCCAGGAGCATGGGAATGCGGTGCCGAGCGATCTGGTCTCGTTTGCCTGCGACACCCTGGCCGGGATGGAAGTTCACCGTATCGAATTGTCCGGAGCTGTGATGCGGGCGGAAGCCACGGAAATCCACGTGGTTACGACGGGTTTGGACAGGGTGGATTTTGTGTTGGATATGGATACCAGTCCAGTCCTGACGCTGACTCCGGACAACCTTCCGCAGCCCGTGAGCGTCCCGTTCCACGCCAACGGGGTACCTCCGGCCGCAATTTCGGTCAAAGGTTACCTTGACGGGGAACTGAGGACGAGCGCGCGGATCACCATGAATCATCCGAGGCCGCGGGACTAGACCGGTACCCGCACGACGGCGTCGAAACCTTCCTCGGTCGAGGGCGGCACATATTTCGCCGCCATCAGGTCAAGGATTTGGTCCGGCACTACACGCTGGCGTTGCGCATTCCGCGCCTTGCAGATTGCGAGCGGCGTCTCGAAACACAACGCCTCCAAACGGCAGTTGTTCTCCCGCGCGATCTTGATGTACATCCGCCGGTCGCGCCGCGTCAGATTTGTCGCGTCCACGTAAGTTGCGGGCCGCCCCAGTTCAATCCGTTGCTGCAGGAGAAAGCGCACGGTTGCGAAGACCCGGCCGTGGATGGACTGGTCGGTTTCGTCATCCGCCAGCAGGAGTCGGATGGAATCGCTGGAAATCGGCGTTACGCCCAGCTTGCGGAAATAAGTTGATTTCCCCGAGCCGGGCAATCCGACCGCCAATACGATGCGCGGCCGGATTCCCGGATCAGACGACATAGTGGCCGGCTGCGATCAACCGTGCCGCGATGCCGCGCCGCAGGGCGATCGTGTTGACCGGGTCGAACTTGGTGAACCGGCGCAGAATCTTCATGTCGGTGCGGAGGGCATCGCCATCGGAACAAGCGGCCAGCACGGTGGTGGACGAAGCATCGATCCGCAGCATGGCATCTCGAAGGTACACTGCGCACATCTCGGCCCCCGTACCCTTGTTCCCCGTCTTCTGGACCCGCAGGAGCGACGATTCCATGGCGAACAATTCCATCAGAACGTCCGTAATGCCCGCCATCGCCTCCTGCTGCTTGTCCATAGCCGTGCCGAATTTCTCAAACACGCGCGCGAGCAACAACAAAGCCACCTTTTTGGCGTTGGCAACGAGGCGGGCCTCTTCGGAGGCGTATTCGGTGGCGTCGGGTCCGGACATGATTTCGCCGACCAGCGCCTTGGCCTTCTGCATCAAGGGAATGCGTCCGGCGGCGGCGCGCTTGACGATGGTGCCGCTGGCCAGCAGCCGGTTGATTTCGTTGGTGCCTTCAAAAATCCGATTGATGCGCGAATCGCGGTAACCGCGTTCCACCGGGTATTCCGACGAATAGCCATTTCCGCCATGCACCTGAACCGCTTCGTCGACGCAGTAATCGAGCACCTCGGTCGCAAACACCTTGACCATGGAGCACTCGGCGGCGAATTCCTCGATGGCCTTCATCATCACGAATGCCGCGTTCGGTTCGGCCCAGGAGAAGCCCTCCATATGGCCGTTGATCATGCCTTCCACGCGGTACGTCATGGATTCGGCGGCGAAGGTGCGGATCGCCATCTCGGCCAGCTTGTGCTGGATCATGCCGAAATTCGCGATCTCCGTCCCGAACGCCTTTCGCTGCTTGGCGTAGCCGATGGAGGTGGCCAGCGCAGCCTTGGACCCACCCACACCGGACGGACCCAGCTTCAATCGGCCCAGATTCAGAATGTTGAACGCGATGATGTGGCCGCGGCCGATCTCACCCAGGAGATTCTCGATAGGCACCTTCACGTCGTCGAAGTTGACGACCGTGGTGGAGCTGCCCTTGATCCCCATCTTGTGCTCTTCCTTGCCGTTGGTCACGCCACCGAAGGCGCGCTCGACCAGGAACGCAGTAAACTTCTCGCCATCGATTTTCGCGAAGACGGTGAACAGGTCCGCGCGGCCGCCGTTGGTGATCCACGCTTTTTGGCCGTTCAGAACGTAATGGGTGCCGTCAGCCGAAAGGACGGCCTTGGTCTTCGCGGCCAGGGAATCGGATCCGGCATGGGGCTCGGTCAGGCAATAGGCACCGATTAGTTCCGCCGACGAAAGACGCGGTAGGTACTTGTGTTTCTG
>CAIYDY010000016.1 GCA_903925015.1 uncultured Acidobacteriia bacterium | reverse complement strand
CGCTGAACCAGAAGATCAAGCGCCTGAACATCGACGTGAAGCGGAAGGGCGACAAGGGCTAGGTCCGGCGTTACGTTAAAACGCTACTTGGAAACCGAAATCTCCTTGAACACCACCACAGACTTCCCGTCGTGGTTCTGCAGCCCGATATACCCGGTATCCGCCCTGGGTCCTCGCACCGGCTCGAACCACTGCTTGCGCTCGGGGACCGGCTGGCCTTCCTTGTAGTCGTTGATCTGCTCGCCGTTCAGCCGCACCAGCGTCTCGGAGCCCCTGAGCACGATCTCCATCGTGTTCCACTCGCCCGCCGGTTTCTGGACCCGCTTTTCGATCTTCGCCAGCGAGTAAATCGCGCCTGTCGCGTGCCAATCATCGGCCTGGCCGTCGATCTGCACCTCATAGCCGAAATGGACGCCATACCAGGGGTCTTTCGGCTGCTCCGGCATTCGGATATAGACCCCGGAATTCGCGCCCGGCGTGGATACGGTCTTGAAAACGACCTTGACCGTGCAATTGCCGAACGCCTCACCCTTGTAATAGAGGAGGCCCATGCCGCCCTCGGTCTTGATCGTGCCGTCCTCAATGACGAACTTGCCCGGGCCGACGTGCTCCCAACCCGTCAAATCCTTACCGTTGAAGAGTTGCTTCGACTGTGCCGACAGCCCAATCGGCAGGAACATCGAGGTAGCGAGGAGTGCAAACGCGATCCGTTTCATCACTGAAATCATATCGGATCGGGACAGACGGATAATTGGGAGATGGGCCGAACCGCAAGAATCCGCAAACTCTTCCGCGGCCGCTGGCGCTACCGTGTCACCTGGTTCGGCATCGCATTTACAACCACAATCCTATTGATCGGCCTTTTCGCCTTCGCTTCGGGCAACAACCTGCTCTTCCTAATCCTCGCTGCAATGCTGTCGCTTGGCGTCATCTCCGGATTCCTCAGCCGACTTGTTCTTGCGGGCCTCGAACTCGAACTTCACCTTCCCGAACACGTCTCGGCCCGTACACCTGCGTCGGCGATTGTCCGGCTGCGAAACCTGAAATACCTGACGCCGTCCTTCTCCATCGAGCTTTCCGGCCAACTCGACCCGGACACCAACGTCCCGCCCATCCTGACCAAGTCCACATACTTTCCGCTCATCCCCGGACGAACAACTCTGGAATCACCGGTCGAAGTCACCTTCCCGAGGCGCGGCCGGCACCTCGACAATCTCTTCGCACTGACAACGGCATTCCCGTTCGCCTTCGTCCGCAAGTCCACCACCGTTCCCCTCCATAGGGAGACCCTAGTCTATCCTGCCCTAACGCCAACGGCCGACGCGGAACACCTTCTGGCACGAATTACCGGCGAAATTGAATCACGTTTCCGGGGGCAGGGGCTTGACCTCCACCGCGTCCGTCCATGGGAGAGCGGCGATACGGCCCGAATGGTCGACTGGAAAACTACGGCCCACACCGGCACCCTCCAAGTCCGCGAATTCGCCCGCGAGGAACGCAAGGCCGTCGATCTCTACCTGGACATGGCGCTCAGCCCGGACTGGTTCGAGCAAGCCGTGGAAATATGCGCCTTTCTGGTGTGGACGCTCGACGACACCGACACCATCCTCAGCCTCCGAGCGGGCCCGGAAAACTACCGAATCCCACTGGACGGGGACGTCCACGGAGCACTACAGATTCTGGCCCTGGCGGAACCAGACGGCCGCAGGCACTCCCATGCCCCATTCCCCGCCCCGCCCTCCGCCGACTCCATCTGCGTAATCCTCACTTCCCGCCCCGAGATGTTCTCCACTCCGGAATGGGAGTCCGCCGTCCTATACACAGGTCCGCACCACGGCACCCACGGAAGTTATACACTGACTGATTAGGCTGGTCCAATTCCGGACCTTGGGGAAACCATATGGAGCAATCGAACAATCTCTCGCGCCGCGACGCGGTCAAAGTTGCAGGAGCGGCCACAGCCGCCGCTGCTGGGGCAATAACGGCCGGAGCACCGGCCATTTTGAAAGCGGCCACCGCCGACAAGCTCCGCTACGGCGTCATCGGCACCGGCAGCCGCGGCGACTATCTGCTGAAGCACCTCCACAGCATCGACAACGGCCACTGCACCGCCCTGTGCGATGTCAGCCAGGAGCACCTCGACCGTTCCGCCAAGACCATCGGCACCAATCCGGCCAAATTCAAGGACTACCGCGAACTCCTCAGCAAAAACGACATCGACGCCGTGATCATCGCGGTGCCGCTCTTCCTGCACTTCCCGGTCACCAAGGACGCCCTTCTGGCTGGCAAGCACGTGTTCTGCGAGAAGAGCCTGGTCTTCAAGGCGACCGAAATGGCCGAACTGCGCACACTAGTGGAGGCGCGCCCGAAGCAGGTCCTGCAGGTCGGTCTGCAACGCCGCTACAGCGAGTTCTACCAAGCCGTCAAGAGCATGGTCGACAAAGGCATCCTCGGCAACGTTACCCACATGTATTCGCAGTGGAACCGCAACCCGGGCTGGAAAATGAAGCCGATGCCGAATCTGGCGGACCAGAAGATGGCCAACTGGCGACTCTACCGCGAATTCTCCGGAGGGCTGGCTGCGGAACTCGCCTCCCACCAAGTGGACGTCGCCGAATGGATGTTCGGCGCGCCCCCGGAATCCATCGTGGGCGTTGGCGGCCATGACTACCAGTTCGACGGACGGGACATCATGGACAACATCCAGATGATCTACAAGTACCCGAAGAAGCAGAAGCTGGTCTCGATGTACATCTCGACCAGTTCCCACCTACCGCTTTTCAACGCCACCCGGACCGAGTTCGGCGAGGTCATCATGGGCACAGAGGGCGCGGTCCAAATCACCGTCGGCGACGACACCCACCCGGTACTTGCCACTTGGTTCCGCGAGCCGACGCCGCCGCCGAGTGTGACCAAGGCGGGCGAAAAGAAGGCGTACGTTGCCGGTGCGACAATGGTCGCCGCCGGTGCCGCCAAGGGCGTACCGATCCTTCTCGACCGCGACAAGGTTGGCCCGAACGAGGCCTTTGTCGACAAGGAAATGAAGTTCGCCCGCCAGTGGCTCTATTCCAAGGGCGTGATGATGCCGGAGGAGCCGCGCAACCCGGTGGACATCGAACTCGAAAGCTTCTTCAAGGACTGCAAGACGCTCAGCAAGCCCAAGGCGAATCTGGACGTCGGCCTCGCTGATTCGGCAACCGTCATTCTGACCAACTTGGCGCTGGACGAGGACCGCAAGGTAATGTGGTCGGAAATCGACCAGTTGCAAAAGGGCGGCGCAGCTGCGGCTCCGAAGGCCAAGAAGGCCTAATGGGACGAAGAGGATTCGCATTGTCGGTCGTACTGCTCACGGCGCAGACAGCAGCGGCCGGGGAACTCAAGGGCATTGTCACAGCCCCTGACGGGCTTCCCGTGCCGCTGGCCGAATTGATCGCCAAGAACACAGCTACCGGCAAGACCGCGAAAGCGATCTCCACCAGCACGGGTGCCTACTCGTTCGGAAACCTCCCGGCGGGCACCTACGATCTTGCCGTGACCTCGATCCGATACTTGGCACCACTCAACAAGGCCGGAGTGACGGTGGACGCCACGGGCACGGCCAAATTCGACGTGAAGCTCGGCTATCTGCCGATGGGCGGAGTTCCGGGCGAAGGCCAGGACGCAGCGCTCTCCAGCCTCCGACGCGTGGCACCGAAGGGCAAGACCCCGCGCACGCCCGACGGCCACGTGGATTTCTCGGGCGTATGGAGTTGGCCGGTAACCATCGACAAGGGCAATCCCGAGTGGCTCCCCGCAGGCCTGCCCAATGGCAGCCTGACCCCGGCGACGTATTGCCTGCCCCACGCCGTACTCTGGTACAACCAGTTCATCAAATTCGTGCAAACGCCGAAGCTGATGATCGAACTGTACGACGACGACGAACCCGCCTATCGGCAGATTTACCTCGACGGGCGCGCCCATCCCAAGAATGAGGACCCGACCTGGTACGGCCATTCGGTCGGCCACTGGGAGGGCGACACGCTGGTGATCGACCGGGTGGGATTCAACGCCATCGGGTGGCTGGACGGCGACGGCCACCATAATACAGAGGCACTCCACGTGGTAGAACGACTCCGCCGCCCCGACTACGGGCATCTGGAGGTATCGATGACGTTCGAGGACCCGGTCGTTTTGAAGGCCCCATGGACAATTACCCGCCTTTCGATCCTCGCGCCCGAAGAGGATGTGAAGGAATACGCCTGCAACGAGAACAACGTTGACCCGCCGCACATGGTGGTCAATAAGAAGTAGACCGCCTGCCCGGCGTCACATGGCGGAAGGCATTACATTCGTATGCGACCAGTGCGGCCGCCAGATTGAAGCCTGGGAAGACGGCAATCCGTATTTCATTGATTCACAGGGCACAAAGCGCTACGCCTACCACCCGAATAGGGAGCGGGACCGTTGCAGTGGAAATGATGTGCCACACATCTGCCTGACATGCGCCGCACTCTTTATGGTCGATTCAGGAGGGCCGCAAGGCCGATGCAACGAATGCAAATCCTCCCACATCATAGACACATTCAGCTTGGGCGGACAGCGGTGTCCGTTTTGCAAGATTGGCGCTTTCGAACCTAATTCCAATAGCCGCATGGTGTCGTGAAACACCAGCACCGCCAAATTCGACGTGAAGCTCGGCTGTCTCCCCAAGAGGTGCATCCCGGGTAAAGGGCCAGGACGCGGCAGCCACTGCACTTGGTAGAACTGCTTCGCCACCCCGACTACGGGCATCTGGAAGTATCCATGACCTTCGAGGACCCGACCGTTCTGAAGGCTTCCTGGACCGTCACGCGCCTGTCCATTCTTGCGCCTGAAGAGGACGTTAAGGAATACGGCTGCAACGGGAACAACGTCGACCCACCGCATATGGCGGTCAATAGAAAGTAGACCGCCTGCCCGGCGTCACGATGTCGAATCGGCGGAACCGCATGACGCTTTCCAAAGCAACGCACCTGCTATGGACCACTACAGTGCCAAGTTTTCCTTCATCTTCGTAATGGGGGATACGTGTAGATGAGTGAAACGGCAAGCAGCCCTGTTGCAGAGCCGTTGGTGGAACTGGTAACAGGAACTGGTGGACGCCGAGGCTGGTCTTCTGCAGAAATTCTGGTCGGCGGCGGACAGAAACCCAGAATTATTTGCGCGGCCACAGGTTGTCAATGTGACCGCCATCCGTCAGGCTTCGATTACCTTCCAGCGGCAGCCAATGCCCCCGACCCCAACAAATAGGGGCTAAGCCTCGCAGGCCACCAGATTGCAGTAATGTAACCGAGAGGGTACGCCACATTGCTGAAGGTGAAGTTCGGAAGGTTCATAATTGCTGGCCTAGCCTTGGCAGTATACACCACGGTTGCGGCAGAGCAAGGCCCGCAAATCGCGGGCATCAAGAATGCGGCTCCTTTTGTCCCGGCCAGCGGTAACGTGGCGCGAGGCGAATTAATCAGCATCTATGGCTCTAATCTTTCCAATAGCCGAAGTTCCGCTTATTATCCGCCAGCATCAACCCTGAGTCTGGCTGGCACATCCGTGACGATAGGCGGCATCCAGGCACCGATAACGTACGCCGATCCGATACAACTGAACGTACAGGTTCCCTTCGAGATCGCCGCGGGCGTCGCATCCGTGAGTATCAAAGTTACCGTCGACAACCAGGAAAGCAATTCTGGCACTATGGCGGTGGTGACTGCGGATTTGGGAATGTTTTATGTCCGGGCAAACGGGATGGTATTTGCTCCATCGCAATCGAATACTGCAGTCGTGCAGGCGCCCCCCGGAACGCTGGTCAGCATTGGAGCGTATGGTTTGGGATCGGTTGTCCCGCCGATAGCTAGTGGAACGCTTCCTTATCCGCCGGTCAGCCACGTCCTGGCAACACCCGCAGTAACTGTAAGCGGCATAGCCACACAGGTATTGTCGTCGACATATGTCGGCCTTGGCATTTACGAGGTTGCTGTTGAGGTGCCAATAAGTGCAAATTCTGGATCCGTTACGGTTGTCCTGGGCGGAATTGGGGGCGAAACCGGAGCTACTGGCGCGGTTGGACCTATGGGTCCAGCCGGTCCGGTTGGGGCTACGGGCGCACCAGGACCCTCAGGTGGACCGGCCGGACCACAGGGATTGCAGGGGAATATCGGACCGATTGGGCCGGCTGGACTGAATTGGCAGAAAGAATGGAATCCTTCGACTATTTATAACTTCGTTGACGGTGTTACTTTTAACGGAAGCAGTTACATTTCCTTACTTCAGAGCAACATCAACAATCCGCCTGATGGTGGTTCACCATCATGGAGTCTGCTGTCTCGGGCTGGCGCAACCGGCGCGGCAGGCAGCCTCACACAAGTCACCGCTTTCAACCCCACGACCACTTACTCCGACGGCAACATCGTCTTCTATCTCGGTTCCAGCTACCAGAGTCTCGGCGGCGGCAATATCGGAAATCCGCCTTCAAACGGTACCCCGTGGACCCTTGTTGCGCAACAGGGCTCGCCCGGCCCGGCAGGTTCCAACGGCACCAACGGAGCGGCCGGAGCGAATGGCGCGACCGGCTCCACCGGCGGCTCGGGCTCGGCCGGCATTGCCGGACCCACTGGCACTGCCGGAGCACCCGGCACGACGGGCGCCACAGGTTCCATTGGCCCGAATGGCACAACCGGAGCAACGGGTGCCAGTGGCACATTGGCGTACGCCGACTTTTATGCACTCATGCCCACGGATAACTCCGCCACGGTTCCTGTCGGAGGGGACGTACAGTTTCCACGAGACGGATCACTGTTTGGGAGCAACATTACGAGAGTCAACGGCTCGACGTTTAACCTAGCCGCGATTGGCACGTATCAGGTCATGTTTCAGGTGAGCGTGAACGAACCAGGACAACTGCTGTTGACACTGGACAATGTCGATCAGGACTACAGTGTCGTCGGACGCGCAACCGGGACAAGCCAGCTGATTGGAATGACACTGGTGACAACCGCCAGCGTTAACGCCCACATTACGGTACGAAACCCGGCAGGGAATCCCGCAGCACTGACAATCACACCCGTGGCGGGGGGCACCCGCGCAGTCACGGCACATCTAACGATCCTGCAGATTCGATAGTAGGACTCCGACAGGTCTCGTGTTGGCACCGCAAGCTGCCAACATGTTGGCAGCGCTGTTGAAAGGAATGGTGGGCGGTCACGGGATCGAACCGTGGACCCCCTGCTTGTAAGGCAGGTGCTCTAACCGGCTGAGCTAACCGCCCGGTATTTCTATAGAATAGCAAGCTCGAAGCAGAT
>CAIYDY010000015.1 GCA_903925015.1 uncultured Acidobacteriia bacterium | reverse complement strand
GTGCGTTGGTGTGCGTCCGTTGGCCGCGCGTGGGGAGCCCGCGCCGGTGCCGGAGGCCACGGTAGGAGCCCATTTCGATGTGCCGCTTGATATTGAGGGAAACTTCCTTGCGAAGATCACCCTCGACCGAACCCTCGTCCTCGAGGATCTGACGGATGTTGTTGACCTCGTCCTCGGTCATGTCGCCGATCTTTTTGTTCGGGTCGACGCCAATCCGGTACAGCAGGCTCTTCGCCCGCGTGCGCCCGATTCCATAAATATAGGTGAGCCCGATTTCAGCCCGCTTCTTCGGCGGCAGATCGACGCCCGCAATACGTGCCATGTTTAACCTCTCCAGCCTTCCGCTAATCCGTTGTGAAATCCAACCCGCTGCAAGACAACAGCCGCCCTAACCTTGGCGCTGCTTGTGCTTGGGGTTGACGCAAATGACCCGAACCACACCCTCGCGGTTGATCAACTTGCACTTGACGCAAATCTTCTTGACTGACGCGCGAACTTTCATGATACCTACCCGATCTTCCTAACGATTCTTCCCCGTGTCGGATCGTGTTCGGCGAACTCGACTTCAACCCGGTCGCCCGGCAAAAGCCGGACCCAATTCCGTTTGGCCGCACCGGCGCAATGCGCCAACACGACCGACTTGCTCGCCAGCTCGAGCCGAAACAGCAGGCTCGGCAACTCCTCCAGAACGACAGCTTCTACGGTCACCGGTGAACACTCAAGGCCGGGTTAAGACCCACGGTCCATTGCTTGTCACTGCCACGCAATGCTCAAAGTGGGCCGAATACGACCCGTCCTTGGCAACCGCCGTCCACTTGTCCTTCAAAACTTTTGCTTCGGGCCGACCGGCATTCACCATAGGCTCTATCGCCAGCACCATACCCTCGCGCAACCGGGGATTCTCGTTGCGCCGATCCACATAGTTCGGAACCTGCGGCTCCTCATGCAACTGGGTACCAATCCCGTGCCCCACGTATTCGCGCACAATCGAGAAGCCGTTGGATACCACGTGCTCTTCAACCGTACCGCAAATATCAAAAAGCCTGTTTCCCTCGCGAACCTTGCCGATCGCCAGCTCTAGCGATTCCTCGGTAATCCGCATAAGGCGCTTGGCCTCATCGCTGATTTCGCCAACGGCAACCGTCAACGCCGAGTCTCCGAAATACCCGTTCAGAGACACACCGGTATCAATGGAAACGATGTCGCCCTTCCTTAGGATCCGCCTAGTGCTAGGCATACCATGGACGATCTCATCGTTCACCGAGGTACACAAAACAAACCTGTAGCGTTCGCCCGCCGCTGGAACAAAGTAGTTCTTGAAGGCTGGCCTAGCGCCCGCATCTTCCATCATCTTGACAGCTGCGACTTCCAAGTCCCAAGTAGCGAGACCCTCAGCCACTTGGGCAGCCAGCGCGTGCAGAATGTCATGAACCAGCAAACCACTGCGGCGCATCTTCTCCAATTCGGATTGCGTCTTTCGAACGATCACTGAACCAGACTTCCCTTCGTTGCCGAACTCACATCCGAGAACAATCGCAGCAGGTCATGCTGTATCCACCCGAATACATCCTCCGGCTTCGCCCGACTGGCATCAACTTCGAAGAGATTGGCACCGGCTCCCCTGAAGAACTCAATCAGTGGTCTCGTGCTCGCCTCGTACTCGCCCAGCCGCTCCCGAACTATTTCTTCGCGATCATCATCCCGGACTACCAACAAGGCACCATCCGAGTCGCACAAACCCTCACGCAGTGGAGGCCGAGTCAGAGCGTTGTACAATGTTCCGCAAGTCGGGCATACACGCCGACCCGTCATGCGGGACACCACTATATTGTAATCCACTTGGAGATGAATTACCACCTCGAAAATCCCCGCCGAAGCCAACAGTGGACCTAAAGCAGCAGCTTGACTTGGAGTCCGGGGATACCCATCCAGAATAAAACCCTTGGAGCAGTCATCCTCGGCTATCCGGCTGCGAACGAGATCATTTGCGAGCTCATCGGATACCAAGGAACCCGCCTTCATCCGAGCGGCAATATTGCGGCCGATTTCCGTTCCCCGGCGCATGTGATCCCGGAGCATGTCTCCCGTTGAAATCTGGGGAATCCCCAACCAGTTTACCAAGAACTTGGATTGAGTACCCTTACCAGAGCCCGGAGAGCCGAACATGATTACGGCCACTGGAGTGAAACGCGTCTCAGACCCCGATTCCGATCCTTCGCCAGCTAAGCCCATTAGCCCGTGCTGCGCCGTCCGCGAATTCGACCAGCCCGCGGCGTAAACCCTTCATAATGACGCATAATCAACTGCGCTTCGATTTGGTTGACCGTATCCATCGCAACGCCGACCACGATCAAAAGTGATGTTCCCCCGAAGTAGAACTGCACATTCAAGCCCTCCAGGATGAAGCGGGGAAAAGTCTTATCGATCATATTCCCGATCAATGGCAAGTGTTGGAGGTGGATGCCTGAAATCATAATATCCGGGATCAAGCAGAGAATGGAAAGATACAAGGCTCCGACGAAAGTGATTCGCGTCAGGATTGTGTTCATGTAATCGGCCGTACTTCGACCCGGACGAATCCCCGGAATAAACCCACCATATTTCCGCATATTGTCGGCGGCCTCATTAGGGTTGAAGATGATGGACACGTAGAAGAAACAGAAGAAGACGATCAGGCCGACAAACAACAAAATATACAACGGCTCGGCGTGCGCAATGGACGCCAAGATGGCACTCAGCCAAGAGTTCCCACGAACAAACGGGGTGTCCCGGATTGTTTGGGGAAAGGCGAGAATCGAGGAGGCGAAGATAACCGGGATAACTCCTCCCGCATTCACCTTGAGCGGCATGTGGGTTGACTGCCCCCCCATGACGCGGCGCCCGACGACGCGCTTGGCGTACTGAACAGGAATGCGTCTTTCACCCATTTCCACTAGGACAATGAAGGCCACCACAGCAACCATCATGGCCAGAATTATGACCAACTCGAAGATGTTCCACTCGTGGGTAACGAAGACATTCGTGTAGATATTCCCAATCGCGGCGGGCAGACCAACAACGATGCCAGTGAAGATGATGAGAGACATGCCGTTGCCCACGCCGCGCTCGGTGATCTGCTCACCCAACCACATGATGAAGGCGGTACCCGTTGTTAGCGACAGGATCGTAAGGATTATGAAGCCGAATCCTGGATGAGGAACAACGTTGTCACGCATTCCCTGGAGGCTGATTGCGATTCCGAACGACTGGGCAATACCCAAGCCGACGGTAAGGTAGCGGGTC
>CAIYDY010000014.1 GCA_903925015.1 uncultured Acidobacteriia bacterium | reverse complement strand
CGACCAAGGGGTCGCGAAGGCGCAATTCGTCCTCGGCAGCATGTACGGCCTAGGGCAAGGCGTCACACAGGACTACACGGAAGCTGTGCGCTGGTGCCGCCTCGCCGCCGACCAGGGAGTCGCGGAGGCGCAATCGAAACTCGGCATGATGTATGTCGCCGGCATTGGCGTCACACAGGACCTCAAGGAAGCCGTGCGCTGGTACCGCCTCGCCGCCGACCAAGGAGTCGCGGAGGCACAATCGAAACTTGGCGTGATGTATGTCGCCGGCATTGGCGTCACGGAGGACCACAAGGAAGCAATACGCTGGCTTGGCCTCGCCGCCGACCAAGGAGACGCAGAGGCGCAATTCTTCCTTGGCACTATGTACGACACAGGGCAAAGCGTCACGCAGGACTATTCCGAGGCGCACAAGTGGTGGAATCTGGCGGCTTCGACCGCAACAGGCCGTACCCAGTTTCTAGCCTCGAAGTCACGCGATTTCATCGAAGCCAAGATGACACCCCAGCAGGTCGCCGAAGCCCAACGTCGTGCGCGTGAGTGGAAGCCAAAGGTTCCCGGCACGAAATAAACGAAAGCCCGCAGCTTATTTGGAGAGGGCCTCAATTTTGGAGAGGGCCTCAATCAAGGCGCCGAACTCCGGCACGGCTTGGCCGCGCTTGTGGAAAGCCTTTTCCTGGCGGCGCAAATTGTCGGCAGTACTTTCATGCATCCATTTGGCTGGATGGGCGGCCAAGGCGTCAATAAGGTGGTTGTCGGCTGCAGTCCAATCGTGTGCGGCGGTAGCGAGTTCGAGCTTGGTAGCCGCCCGCCAGTAAGCCTCGTCCTTATTGGTGGGAGGAGGCGCGCTGTCAACCGAATACCGGACGGTCGGGACCAAGCTGTCCAGCAACTTGATATCCGCGCCTGTGCCGCGGAGGAGGCGAAGGGTGACTTCATTGACGCCCGGGTAGGAATCACGGAGGTCGGCACGGAACCCAGCTTCGTAGGCGTTGATCGCAGCAGTCAGCATTGCTTCGGCGCGCTTGGACCTAGCCAAGTCGACGACGCCCTCAGGTGGTAGCAGCGCATCGTGCCAACCCTTGTAGATCCGGCCGCGGATTCCCCCGGTCTCGCTCGTCACCCCTTCCTTCGGAATCCGGTCGAGCAGGTTGATCGCTCGCTCCCGAATTTCATCCGCTGCGTCCAGACGGCCCTCGTTCGCCGTTGCTTCCGCAAGCCGATTGAGCGCCAGCGCGCACTGCTCGATCGCGACCGGGGTCTGGCGAAGATCCCTCGGCATCCTCTCAAACAGCGAAACCATCTCGGCATACGCTTTCTTGTCCCTATATCCCAAATAGACCCCGAGCAGGACGGTGTAGACTTGGGGAACCTCGGACGCCGGTCCAGCAACTTCGGCCTCGATTTCTTGGAGCAGCCGGATCGATTCCGCAGCATTCTTAAACGCCATCGCCGCCTTGATCCGCTCACCAAAAGCGCCGACGGATTCCAGCCGCTCCAGAAAAACATCCGTCTTGGAATGCTCGATCAATCCCGTGGGCCTGTAGGCAGTGATCTGCATGATCGGGTTGTCGCAAGGCAACGTCCCCGCCCGCGCCATCGACAGCCGTTCCCGGATCGACTCCGTCAGTTTGGCACCGGCTTCTGCGGAAAACGACCCATCCTCGGCAGCATAGTAATGGATGACCCGCATCTGCTTGACATCGAACGGTAGACTTCCGACAAATGTGCTCGAACACACCAGAATGGTGGCACGTGCCGAGGCTCCATGCCGCACACCGAGCTCATACATGACGTTCGGATTGCCTGTGGTCAAGTCGGCGATGACGTACTCGGCGACCAGCAGCCGCTCGAACATCGGTTTGACGATGAAACCGCCAATCGCCTCGAAATCCGCCCGGACCGGCTCCAAGTTTGCGTCGCGGACGCCTTGCTCGATGGCCCGATGGACATCGTTGAAATCCAACGTCTTGCCTGGCCGGTTCCCGAACGGCATCGCGATAAAGCACATTGGTTGGAGCGTTCTTGGGTCCGTAGCCATGGCTGTAGCATACCAATTTCACAAAACAGGCCTCCGTGGTAGGATTCGGAATCCGTGACCCGTTCCCCAGACACAACCTTCAACCGCTGGCTGATCCCGATTGCCGCCGTCGCCATACACATTTGCATCGGATCGGTCTACGCCTGGAGCACCTTCAACCGCCCGATCAAGGCGCTCTTCCCGGATGATCCGGCGTGGTTCAGCCCGCCCTACACCAC
The DNA here is from genome assembly GCA_903925015.1 of uncultured Acidobacteriia bacterium. Classification (GTDB taxonomy): domain Bacteria; phylum Acidobacteriota; class Terriglobia; order Bryobacterales; family Bryobacteraceae; genus BOG-234. Next base: position 9,126 of record CAIYDY010000014.1, on the reverse strand, counting down.
ATTCAGCACCGCGCTCGTGCTCCTGGGCCTGAGCGCCGCGTTCGCCGGACCTTGGGTGGAACGCAAAGGCCCGCGCGCCGCCGCGACCGCCGCCGCAATTCTGTTCGGCTCCGGCCTGATCCTTGGCGGACTCGGCTTGGCACTCAAAATGTCGTGGCTGGTGTTCCTTGGAATGGGCGTGGTCGGCGGAATGGGATGCGGTTTAGGCTACATCGCGCCGGTCAGCACGCTGGTCAAGTGGTTCCCCGACCGAAGGGGGATGGCCACGGGCATGGCGATCATGGGTTTCGGCGGCGGGGCGTTTCTCGCGGGATATCTGAATGTATGGCTCATAGCGCAGGTGGGTGTCGCAAAAACTGTCATGGGACTCGGTGCCATCTACTTCGTCATCATGATGGCGGGGGCCAGGCTAATCCGTCGGCCCCCAACCGGCTGGAAGCCGGAAGGCTGGGTTCCGAAAGCCACCACGAACCCCATGATCACGAAAAGGAACATGACCCGCAACCACGCCATCGGAACCATCCAGTTCTATCTGCTTTGGGGCATCCTGTTCATCAACGTGACCGCTGGTATAGGGATCCTAGCCCAAGCTTCCCCCATGATGCAGGACATGTTCCGGAAAACCGCGGCCGAGGCTGCGGCGGTCGTCTCCATCATCAGCCTGTTCAATGCAGGTGGAAGGTTCTTCTGGGCCTCGGCATCGGATTTCCTCGGTAGGCGGAACACCTACCTGGTCTTCTTCGCTGCCCAGTTTGGACTATTTCTGCTGATCCCCGGCTTGGCAGCGCAAGGTGCGTGGGGCGTGTTCGAGGCCGCGCTTTTTGTAGTGTTTACGATGTACGGTGGAGGGTTTGCCACGATTCCGGCGTTTCTGGCCGACATGTTCGGACCGGAAAACGTAGGTGCGATCCACGGCGCGGTCCTGACCGCTTGGAGCGCGGCCGCCATTACGGGACCGTTGATCATCACGGAACTTTCAGCGCGTGCGAAGGCTGGCTTGGCTCCGGGAGCGAGCCGCATCCATATCTATGACCAACCGCTCCAAGTCTTGGCCGCTCTCCTGGTTGTGGGTCTGGTTTTGACAGCCTTGGTGCGGCCTGTCCGGGACAACTAGCGGATCAGTGGCCGCCGATGCCGATACAAACGACGCCCGCGAGGATCACACCCACCGCCAATGCTTTCGCCGCGCTGATCTTTTCCCCGAAGAACAGCTTCGACCACACCATGGCGAACACATAGCTCATGGAGACCATCGGATACAACACCGACAGTTCCCCATTTTTGATCCCCATCAGGAACGGGACGCTGGAGCCCAGGAACAGGGCAATTCCGGCGATCAATCGCCAGTTCACGATGTTGTGGAACCCGTCCTTGAGCTTTTCCGCGCCCAACTTAAGAAACACCGCGCCGAACGATCCGATCAGGGACGCCGACAGCACCAGCAGTATCGAACTGAGTGGAGTGTGGTTCATACCCGTGAACTCGCCCTTCCCATCAACCCCACACCGGTCATCACCAGCAGGACGCCCCCGACCTTCCAAGGATTCAACTGGTCATGGAAGAAGTACATCGAAAGCCCGATGACCCACACATAGGAGAGCGAATAGATCGGGTACAAGACCGACAGCTCTCCATCGCGCAGGGCCAGAATCAGTAGGATCGCGTTGCAGGCATGCAGCCCGTAGCCACCCACAAGCGGCAAATTCCCGAGCAGCGCAAGAACAAAGCCAATGAGCGATGCGGGATTCAGCGGGTCCAAATGCGGCATCGGGTGCAATGCGCCCATTTTCATCAGGATCTGAGCCGCTCCCGCGAAGAGGGTGCAAGCAACCACCATGTAGATGGGCTTTCGTGAACTGGTCAATTGTCAGGATACCAGCCAACTGGATTCCTGCCACAACTTCCTGCCACAACCCAGCCGGTACAATACAGAAAGTGGATAACGGAACAAGCGGAATGGACATTGGCCAAGTGGCCCAGGAACTACTCAAACAGGAACCGGAACAGCCGCGCGGATTCATCGCCGAATGGACGGTCACAATCCTTCTCCTCCTGTTCGGCACAACCACCCTTGTGCAGGCGTTTGTGATCCCAACCGGCTCCATGGAGGACACACTGCTGGTCGGCGACCATCTCCTGGTGGACAAGCTTGCTTTCGCGCCAGGCGGAGCCATCACCAAGAGCATCCTCCCTTACAGTGACGTCCACCGCGGCGACATCATCGTTTTCCGCTATCCCATCGATATCCGCCAAACCTTCGTCAAGCGCGTGATGGGCGTACCGGGCGACCGCATCCGCCTGCAAAACAAGCAGGTCTACCTGAACGGCCATCTGCTGAAGGAACCCTACGCAGTCCACAAGCTCGACTACATCGACTCCTACCGAGACAACTTTCCGTCCGACCCCAACACGCCGCTATTCCCGCCGGCCCAGGCAATGCTGGAGCACGATGTCGAAAACGGCGAAGTCGTGGTTCCGAAAGGCTACTATTTTGCGATGGGCGACAACCGCGACCAGTCGCTCGACAGCCGCTATTGGGGTTTTGTGCCGCGCGAAAACATTATCGGCAAGCCGCTGATCATCTATTGGTCCTACGAGGCCAGCACCGACGATTTGTCGAATCCCGCTGTTACCATTCCGCACTTGATCGACGTCGTCATCCACTTCCCGGTCAAGACGCGCTGGTCGCGGTCCCTGCAGCTCATCCACAGTTACCCGGTCCAGTAAACCATGTCCAACTACTACGCTCTGATCTTGGCGGGAGGGCGTGGCACCCGCTTCTGGCCGCGCAGCCGCAAGCGGCATCCGAAACAGGTCCTCAGCATCACCGGCGGTGATACGTTGATCCAGGAAACGGTGGCCAGACTGGAGTCCCTGATCCCGCCGGAGCGCATCTGGATCCTGACCAATGATTTTGTCCGGGACGAGATTGTCCGGCAGTTGCCGCGCGTTCCCGCCGAACAGATCGTCTCAGAGCCCGCCGCACGGAACACCGCTCCGGCGGTGGCCCTCGCCGCGCACATTCTGGCATCGGTGGATCCGGACGCCGTGTTTGGAGTCTTCCCATCGGACCATGTGATCGGGAATCCCGACCGTTTTGTGGACTTGCTCAAGCCCGCCTTCGCCGCAGCCGAGGATGGCAAGCTGGCGGTTTTGGGCATTGAGCCGCAGTGGCCCGAAACCGGTTACGGATATATACAATTTCCCGTCGGCACCGACCGTGGATCACTGCGGACTGTCCCGACAAGCGAGTTTCGCGAAAAGCCGGATTTGGATACGGCAAAATCCTACCTCGCGGCGGGCAACTACTCATGGAATGCCGGGATGTTCTTCTGGAAAGCGGAGGTCATCCTTTCCGCCCTCAGGAAGTACCTGCCCAAGACCGCGACCATCATTTCCAGTCTGCCAGCATTCAGCGACCCCCAATTCCCCGCCCGCCTGGCCGAGGCGTTCCCGTTATGCGAGGACATCTCGATCGACTATGCCGTGATGCAGAAGGCGGCCAAGGACGAGTCGGTTGGCGTGGTAGGTGTCCCGTGCGATGATTTCGGTTGGAACGATGCTGGCAGCTGGGAAGCAGTTTACCAACTGATGCCCAAGGACGAGTCGCAGAACGTGGCCCGGTCCGAGGTGATCGCCGTCAAATCCACCGGCAACTATGTCGATTGCGGATCCAAGGTGGTCGCGCTGATAGGAGTGGACGACCTGATCGTGGTGGATACCCCCGACGGGCTGCTCATCACCAAGCGGAATCTGGCACAGGCTGTGGGCGATGTACCGAAGAAGCTGGATGCGAGCGGAAGACAGGATTTGACCTAGACCCGGCGGAGGTCCTCGGTAGGACCTCCACCGGATTCAGCAGGAAACTACGCCGCCACTTCAAAGGATACGCTAACCGGATCCACATCGACTCCGGTAAACTCCACCTTCTTAGGACTGGCCTTCATGCATTGGATCAGAGCGACCATGGTTGCATGGAGGAAATCCTCTGGCACATCCTTTTGGATGATCTGCTTCAAGGATTTAATCACATTGGCGACATCCTGCTCGATGCGGGACACGTCGATCAACCCGCGCAGGTGGGGCAAGTCCTCGCAGAGATTCATGAAAGACTGCGCGGCGATCAAAAAGAGCCTCAGCCGGCTCTGCTCCTCGGGGCGCAAGACGATGAATTCGCCAGGCAGCTGTTGGCCGCCAAGCTCCCTGCGGTTCGGCTGATTACCAGAACCGTCGATGCCGCTGACCGCCACAACATTGAACTCCGCCCAGTGCTCGTAGGTATCGTAGAAAAGCCTAGGTACCGGCGTGGGCAGAAGCAGGAACGTCGAGGCCCCCACAAACATCTCGTAGTTCCTCTTGTCCTCCAACTGCGGCGTGGTGCCAGCCGGGTCGAATCGCAGTGCGGAGAAAGTCGCTGGCGGGAAAGTGCAAGTGGCTTTGACGGTCCTTTGGGTAAGATTGGCACCCTGGATCGCCAGAGCAGCTTCCTCGAGATCGTCACCCGCATTGGCCACCATGTTCAGTGCCTTGCCGAGCCTGTGGCCGGCCGCTGCGGATCTGGTATCAACCGTTTCAAAGACCAGGCTGACATCCAACCCTTCAATCGTTTCGTCGGCTACCTTGTCGTTGGCTGAAGCACTGAAGTACACTTCACAAGAGGCGGTACCTCCGGCGTGGCTGGATTGGATCTTGTCCCCTACCTGGGCCACGATGTGGAAAATGCCGTTTCCAGCATAGGTCGCCTTGCGGTTGCTGAAGTATTCGGAGACTCCGGTCCAGCTCGCTAGTCCGAAGAACTGAAAGCCGACCGTCGCACGGCTGGTGAACTGGTGCTCGACGAACGCACCGGGTTCGAGGTCTACCCCAGGCATCGCGAGTGCCGTCCGATAGTCGCCTTTGAGCGCGCTGGACAGGCCATCCAACGAACCGTTGACGGACAGGTCGAAATGGTACTGGAACAGGGCCGTGTCCGTGGTGACGTTCTCGTGGGTTTCCTCAAACACAATCTTCTGGCCGTCGGCATTCTTCAACAGCGCATTGATTTTGGTGTTGGTGTCTTTGACAAAGCCATCCAACTTGCCCTCGCCCGCCTTGACCTTGTCCGAAATCTGCGTGCCAATCGCGTCCTTCACCGCGGCCGGCAACTCGGTCGGCAATTTCGCCAGGGCCGACTTGGTGGCTTTGTCGATGATGGAATCGATACCCGTCGAGGCGTCAAATGTCGCGTTGCCGCTCAACGTCAGTTGCGCCCTCAGCCCGACCGTAACGTCGTCTTTCTTGAGCCGGAACAAATACAAGGAAGCGGCGTTCTTGCCGCCCGAATTGGTTCGACCGGCAATCACCCGGAACGTGGAGTTGTGGTCGTACTTCACGCTGAACTCGGCGTCCGCCTTGAACGTGGGCTTGGCCTTGAAAGCCAGCTTGCCGATCGGACTCCTGTCCAGCGATGCGGCAATCTCGGCACCGCTCCGACCGCCCAACAGGACCCCGGACAGACCCCATGTCGCACCGAAACCGAGCTTCAACTTGCCGACAAACGAGAAATCGAGGTAGTCCCCGTCATTCAGCCTGTCCACCGATGCGGCGGTGAATGGCAAGGCGAATCCGCCGAACGCCTCCACGATTGCCGTGCTGGCAAGCGTGGTCGCGTCGAAACTCTTGTAATTGACCAAGGCGAAGGTGGTGGCCGACGACACGTTGGCCGTGACGCCAAAATCACCCGAGCTGAACTGCCCGGCGCCGGTGACCGTCAACCCCGCGTTCAGGGTGATCACCACGTATACGCGGCCCTCCGGGACTTGGATCGCGATCGAATTTTTCGGGTCGTCCGCCAGAAAGTAGTGGAACAACTCTCCGGTTTTGACGAATGTCAGCGTCCCGCTTGCGGTAGGCTGAACCGAGAGGCTGAGATCGATTCCGTCAACCGCCCATTTCCCCTCCTTGTCGAGGGTGAAGGAGGTGGAAAGTACAGTGTCGGGCAGATTCTGCAAGGTTCCCGTTACTTCCGGGACGAGCCGGTCCGCGAGTTGAATAAGCCCTGCCGCATCGGTCTTGAAGTTTTTGACCAAGTCGCCGGCTGGATTGATGTTGAGAGTGTCGTTTCCGAGCTTGAGTTTGACGTCTGGCACGGCTTAAATCATCTCTGAATCAGGTCCGATTGTCAAGCTTCGGCAGAAACATCGTCAGCAATCCAATCGCAGGCAGGAATGCGCAGACATCGTACACAAAAACGACACTTGTAGCATCGGCAAGTCTGCCCAACACGGCCGCGCCTATCCCGCCCATGCCAAACGCCAGTCCAAAGAATAGCCCTGAAACCATGCCGATCCGGCCCGGCAGCAACTCCTGCGCGTACACCAGAATCGAGGAGAAGGCCGACGAGAGCACCAACCCGATCAAGACCGTAAGGACCGCCGTCATCCCGAGCCCCACATGCGGCAGCAGCAGTGTGAACGGCAGCACGCCCAAAATCGAGCCCCAGATCACGTAGCGGCGTCCAATCCGGTCCCCCAACGGTCCACCGAAGAACGTGCCGACCGACGCCGCCCCTAGGAACAGAAACAGGTACAGCTGGGCATCGCGCACCCCGACGTGGAATTTCCCAATCAGGTAGAACGTGTAGTAGCTCGAAATGCTGGCGATGTAGAAATACTTCGAGAACACCAGCGCCACCAAGATCGCCATTGACAGCGCGATCTTGCCCGGCGGTAGCCCGTTTCCTTCCCGCACTGCGGCCGGACGCTTGGCGCGCTCGGCCAAATGGGCCTTGTACCAGACCCCGACGCGCGACAGCACGACAATTCCGGTCAACGCCGCAATGGAAAACCAAGCCGTGCTGTGCTGGCCCCCCGGCACCACCACGAACGCAGCCAGCAGGGGGCCCATCGCGGTCCCCATGTTCCCGCCCACTTGGAAAATCGATTGCGCCAGACCATGCCGTCCACCCGAGGCCATCCGGGCCACGCGCGCCGACTCCGGGTGGAATACCGCCGAACCCATCCCGATCATGCCCGCCGCCAACAACAAGAGTGTGTAGGTGGGGGCAAACGACCACAGCAACAACCCCAGCAACGTGCACCCCATGCCGATGGCGAGCGAAAACGGCTTCGGACTTCGGTCTGTGAATGTCCCGACCAGCGGTTGCAGGAGGGATGCCGTTGCTTGGAACGTCAGGGTAATCAGCCCAATATGGGAGAAGTCCAGGTGGAAGGCATCTTTGAGGACCGGATAGACAGCCGTAATCAGCGACTGGTTCAGGTCGTTCAGCATGTGGCAAAAGCTGATCGCCAGCAATATGCGGAACGCGGTTTTGCGTTCGTCGGGGGGCATGCCCCAGTTTACGCTGTCGCTGCGGGGCCCCGCCTGCGGGATACCTCCGGGATAGGAAATATACCAGTACTACTAGTACAGTACTAAAACTTCTAGTACCATCTAGATGGAGGCGCGCTTCGCCCAACCGGATCAAGATCCGGGGCCACCTCCAAAAGGTGCCTATCATGAGCGCAAGCACATGGAAATTTGCAACCCTCTCAGTAATGCTCGCAACGGAAATGTTCGCGGGCCAATCGCTTCGGTTGCAGCCCGGAGCCATCAGTTCCGTGGTCAACGATCCAAAGTTCGCGGCCAACGAACCTTGGCGTGTCGAATTCCAAATGCACGATTGGCAAATCCCGAGCGACGCAAGCGGACCAACGCGGATCTGGGGGATGGCGGGCATCGGAGCGTCGGCGGAATTCCAGCCCGCTGGATACCTTCGAATCACCGATGATGCTGAGATCCTATCTGGAAGTGTTTGCGACCTGCCTCTGCCAGGCCGAACCAACATCTTGGTGCGAATCCAACGCGACCCTGTGCAAAAGCGGTTTTCCTGCGAACTTTGGAACGTGGATGGATCCGGCCATTTCCTCTACAGCCTGAGCATCATCACACCTGGAGCGGAAACCCATAACGGCGGTGTATTCGGCGGTTGGAATACTACCGCCCAAATTGGATTCTACCGGATTCTTGGCACCCTTGCCCCCGAGGGTAGCGGACCTCCGGCAACATTCACGACCGATACGACGGCTGCTTCGTACGCCTTCGATGGCAGCACTCTGGACATATCGGGAAATGGCTGCACTTTCGACTTTCCGGGAGCAACGTATTCGAGCACACCCGGCCAGAACGCTGCCGCCGTCGCAAGCACTGCGGGACGGCCCTCGTGGTCCAACTGGGTATCCCTGCGGGCGGGCTTTCCAGCCACTTTGGACGGCAGTGCCAGCTTTACCATGGCCGACGGCAGCAATTCGCTGTCTTACGCGTGGACGCAAATCTCCGGACCGACCACGTTGATTTGGACCGGAGCAAACACTGTTCGCCCGGTCGTCAACGGTCTCGTCTTCGGTACATACGCATTCTCACTCAAGGTCACCGACGTCGGCGGCCACACAGCAGCCACAACAGTAACAGTCGGGGCCGTTGCCACGGACGACAACGGAGTTGTCGTCCAGGCCAACCCGGCGGCTGACAAGATCTTCGGGCCGATGATTGCGTTTGGCAAGAATCCATGGCCGTGGGCGGACCAAATGGCGCTGCACTCGGCAGAAGTCCGCAGCCCGCAACTAGCCAGCATCAGCCCTCCGAGCTGGAATACGAATCTGCTGGGGACTGTTGCGTACACGCCATCCTACGCGGGCGCTCCCAACCAGACCACACTCGCCACCACATTGGCCTTTGACGGCATGGCCATGAATTTGGCGGACGCAACCAAACTGGATTTCAGCGTTCTCCCGACCATCATCATGATCCACACACCAAGTGTGCGGCAACCAATTGAGGAAATTCGCATCTGCGGAGCCAGTCGCAATCTAATCACGGTCTGCTATGACGGGCGGGCCTGGCGCGCAGGACAGTGGGAACGGGTCGCAGGGCCGCAAACATGGCCAGCTGGCTCGACGGTACGCCAAGTGATGAGCACTGGGACCGGAACACGATTCCTGACCGACTTCTGTCCGGCAGGTTTGGGACAAGGCGGAACGATCAACTACTCTGCCGGAACCCTCGCAGTCGCGCCTGGCTCCAAGGCAGTTGTGGGCATAGGAACGGCGTGGAGCAGCACAATGGAACACATGGTTATCCGGATTCAGG
>CAIYDY010000013.1 GCA_903925015.1 uncultured Acidobacteriia bacterium | reverse complement strand
GCTGGGTGCAAATTGCCGGCTTCGACTCGAGCGCGTTTTCCGACGGCGAGAGTTGCCTCCAAGCCTTGACCGAGGATCTGCCCATGGTCATCCTGCTCGACATCAACATGCCCGGAATGGACGGCATGGAGGTGTTGGAGCGAATCCACAGCCACAATCCGCTGGTACCGGTGATCATGCTGACTGCCGACGATGCCGTGGAAAGCGTCGTCCGGGCGATGAAAATGGGTGCGTGGGACTACCTCACCAAGCCCCTGGACCGCACCAAACTGCTGACCACGATCAACAACGCCGAGGAGCGTTTCCGCCTCCAAAGCCGCGTGACCCAGCTGGAACGCGAGGTATCGGGGCGGGGGTACGCCGGAATCGTCGGTAACTCGGCACCGATGCAGAACATTTTCCGCCAACTGGACAGGCTGTCCAGAAGTGACGTTTCGGTCCTGATCCACGGCGAAAGCGGGACTGGAAAGGAACTGGTGGCACGAGCCCTGCACACGTCGGGAACACGGTCCAAGGGCCCGTTCGTCGCGGTAAATTCCGCCGCCATTCCGGAATCCCTGATGGAGTCTGAATTGTTCGGGCATGAGAAGGGTTCGTTTACCGGGGCGGTGGGTCGGCGCGCGGGACGCTTTGAGGAAGCCCACAACGGGACGATCTTCCTCGACGAAATCGGTGAGCTTTCCCCGTCCGTCCAAGCCAAGTTGCTGCGGGTACTCCAGGAGCGCAAGTTCCAGCGGGTTGGCGGCAGCGCGCTGATTCCAATCGATTTCCGGCTTGTCACCGCCACCCACCGCAACCTGGCCAACGATGTGGAGGCCGGCACTTTCCGCCAGGACCTCTATTTCCGGCTTGCGGTTTTCGATCTGGAAATTCCTCCCCTGCGCAACCGCCGGGAGGACATTCCGGCCTTGGCTACGGCCTTCATACGGCAGCACCGGGCTGCCAGCGGGTCGCGTGCGGAGTCGCTTTCAGCGCAGGCGCTTCAGGCGCTGCTTGGCTACGCCTGGCCAGGCAATGTTCGAGAGCTGCAGAACGTGATCCAGCGAGCCCTGGTGGTGGCGGACGGGACCGAAATCCAAGTGGCGGATCTTCCGGACCGCCTCCGTGGCAACCAGACTTCCTCCATCTTTCTGCGGAACAGCGCGCCTCTGTCTGAAGAAATGGTGGAATCCGATGCGGGCGGTACATTGGAAGAAGTTTCCAAGAATCTGATTCTGGCAACCTTGGGCAAGCACGGGGGGAACGCGTCCGCAGCGATGCGGGAACTCAGTATTGGGCGCACGCGCTTTTACCGGATGTTGAAGAAATATGACTTGGAAGGTGCCGTGGGCCAAATGCGCCGCGACGCCTGATACAAGGACGGGGAGGTCTCGGAAGTGTACGGTATGGTCAACAAGGCGCTCCAGGACATGGTGGCGGGGGCATACGGGGAGGAGGTCTGGGAGCGGATCAAGGCGGTTGCCAAGATCGACACCGACCTTTTTCTAAGCAGCGAGGCCTACCCGGATGAGGTTACCTATAGCTTGGCCGGTGCCGCCAGCGAAGTGTTGGGGCGGCCGGTCCCGGAACTGCTGGAGGCATTCGGTTCCTACTGGGTTTTGCGCACCGCCATGGACGGCTATGGCGACCTGATGGCGGCCGGCGGGCGGACCCTCCGGGAGTTTCTCATCAACCTTCCCAGTTTCCACACCCGCGTTGGATTGATCTTTCCCCACCTGCGTCCGCCGCATTTCCGCTGCAGCCATGTGGCGGAGACTTCCCTTTGGTTGCACTACTCCTCCGAGCGTGAGGGCCTGACGCCCTTTGTTGTGGGACTCATCCGCGGCTTGGCCGAACTATTCAAGAGCCCCGTGGAAATCGAGGTCCTTGGGAACAAGGACCCGGGTGACCGCGAGGTCTTTAGAATTTCCTGGTCGCACGCGGCCCCACCGGCATCCACTGACTGAACCCGTGCCGATCTCGCTCCCCCCCGCACTCTTCGCGTCCAACTTCCCCTTCCACATAGGGTTTGGGCGGGATCTGGTGGTCTCGCAAGCGGGCTCGGTGCTAGCGCGAATTTGTCCTGAAGTGGTTCCGGGAGCCAAGCTGGACGAGCTTTTCCGGATTGAACGGCCCTTGATCGAGGCTACTTTCCAGTCGATCTGCGAAAGCAGCGCAGAGTTGTTCGTCCTGTCCCGTTTGGCCGGAACCCTCCAGCTCCGGGGCCAGATGCTGGTGATGGAGCACGGGCATTCCATTGCCTTCCTTGCGTCCCCGTGGATCACCGAACCCGGTGCCCTGCGCGAGCTGGGCCTCACGTTGCGGGACTTTCCCATCCACGACCCGATCGGCGATTTTCTCCAGGTTTCCCAGTCCCAAATGACCGCGGTCTCTGAACTGCGCCAGCTCACGGGCAAGCTCAACCAGCAACGGGAGGCACTCCGCGAAGCTCTTGCGGTCCTGAACGCGACTTTGGAATCAACTGCCGACGGGATCATGGTGGCTGATACCGATGGGCGGATCGTCAACACCAACCGGCGATTCCTCGAAATGTGGCGGTTGCCCGAGGGTGCGGCAAAGTTTATGGCTCCCGGTATCCTTCGGGAGGCGATTCTGCCCCAATTGGTCGACCCGGAAGGATTCTCGGCCCGGATCGAAAGCCTTTACGCCCAGCCCAATCTGGAAGGGCACGACATCATCCATTTCCTGGACGGGCGCATATTTGAGCGCTTCTCCCAGCCCCACCGCCTGGGCGACAAGGTGATCGGCCGCGTTTGGAGCTACCACGATGTGACAGAGTCCTGGCGCGCCAGCGAAGCGTTGCGCCTGAGCGAGGAACGGTACCGGATTGTTGCCGAAACGGCCTCGGACGGCATTGTGACCGTGGACCGGGAGAGCCGGATCCTGTTCGCCAACGGTGCCGTCAGCCAGATATTCGGTTATGAGCGGGATGAGTTGCTCCAGCTCCAACTCACTGACCTAATGCCCGAATCCATGCGCGGGGCACACCGGATGGGTTTGCGGCGCTATACGGAAACCGGGCGCCGTTCCATGGATTGGCGCTCGGTCCAGGTGGACGGTCTCCGGAAGGATGGCACACTTGTTCCGCTGGAGCTGTCCTTCGGCGAATCGCTGGTGGAGGGGCGCCGCTGGTTCACCGGGATTATCCGCGACGTCACGGAGAGCCGCCGGATTTCCCAGGCTCTGGAGGAGAGCGAACACCGGTACAGGTCCGTGGTGGACCACCTGAAGGAAATCGTGTTCCAAGCCGATGCGCGCGGACGATGGGTCTTTCTGAACCCTGCGTGGATCGAGATAACCGGCTATTCCCTCGAAGATTCGATCGGCCAACCCTGGTACAAGTTCATCCACCCCGAGGACAAGCAGCGGAATTTTGAAATGTTCCAGCCGTTGGTCCAAGGGGAGAAGGACTTTTGCCGGCATACGGTCAGGCATGTGACCGCATCCGGGCAGACACGCTGGCTGGAAGTTTATGCGCGCATGGTGCTGGACGCCGAAGGTAGGATGACCGGCATTTCCGGTACCTTGACCGACGTCAATGAACGGCTCGATTTCGAGGCCCGCATCGAGAAGGCACGCGACGAGGCCGAGGCTGCAAACCAGGCCAAGACCCATTTCCTCGCCAATATGAGCCATGAGATCCGCACGCCGCTCAACGCCATCGTGGGCATGAGCGAGCTGATGGCGCTGACCAAGCTTACGCCGGAGCAGCGGGAATACCAGGAAACCGTCTCCACCAGCACCGAATCCCTGTTGCACCTGATCAACGATCTTCTTGATCTCTCCAAGATTGAGGCCGGCCAGGTGGATATCGACGATGCCGTCTTCGATCCGGGCGAAATCTGCGAGCAGGCGGTCAACATGCTCAAGACCCGTATTGTCCAGAAGGGTCTCGGCTTGTACTGTTACTCCAATCCGGCCCTGCCTCCGAAGGTGGTCGGCGACCCCAACCGTGTCCGGCAGATTCTGGTGAACCTAATTGGAAATGCGTTGAAGTTCACGTCGGAGGGGAGCATCACCCTGTCCCTGGGGTGGCGCATCATTATCGGCGAGCGGGTTGAGTTGCGTTTCGACGTTGCGGATACTGGAATCGGCATTGAGGCGGAGAACCGGGCCCGGGTCTTTGAGAAGTTTGTTCAGCTGGACACGTCCTTTTCCAGCCGGTTCAGCGGTGCTGGTTTGGGGCTGAATATTTCCAGATCTCTGGCGCAGGCAATGGGCGGCAGTATCGACCTTCAATCGGAGCCGGGAAAAGGGAGTTGCTTCAGCCTGTTCCTGACTTTGCCCCGGTCGGGACGGCGGTCGGTGGAAGATTTTCTGTTGCTGGACCGGTGTCGGGAACTCAAGGCTCTGGTGGTTTCCCAGCCACCGCAGATGGAACGGGCACTGGCTGCTTGGGGCATCCATCCGGTGGCCTGCGCGTCGGTGCCGGAAGCCGAGTTGCTGCTCCGCGCTGGAACAAAGTTCGGGCTCGTGGTTACATCGGGGACAACCCTTGTGCCCGCTGCTGCCGGGATCGCCACCCTCCAGGTGACTGCGGCGGCACCGGTCCCGCCCCGGCAGGCCCCGAAATGGTTGCTGGATGTGCCTGTCCTGCCAGGAAAGCTACACCAGCTACTCTGCAGCCTGTTGGATGTGGCCTTCGCGGATCCGCGCCCGAACCTGCCGGTTGCGACTGCGGCGAACACGTCGGGAGTTGCATCGCCCCGGATTCTGGTGGTCGAGGACAACCAGGAGAACCGGATGCTGGCCAATCGTATCCTAGCCTCCGTCGGGTGCCAGGTGGACATCGCAGTAAATGGGCTGGAGGCGGTGGCCAAGGCGCACGACACGATCTACGATTTGATCCTGATGGACCTGCGGATGCCCGAGATGGACGGTTTCCAAGCGGCGGCCATAATCCGCAAGCAAGAAAAGGCGGATGGAGTCCGGGTGCCGATCATCGCCCTCACAGCCCACGCGCTGGAAGACTACCGTGACCAGGCCTTTGCTGCGGGCATGGACGATTACCTGACCAAGCCCTACCGGCGCGAGCAGCTCCTCGCCATGGTTGAGCGGTGGGTCGACCAGCACCCTTTGATCCTGCTCGCGGATGATTCACCCGAAATCCATGCGTTGGTCCGGGGCTACCTGAAGTCCGGCGGGTACCGGCTGGTATCGGCGTCAAACGGTCCGGAGGCGTTGCGCGAGTTCACCCGGCGAAACGTTTCGATGGTGTTTCTGGATTTGGGCCTCGGCGAATCGGACGGCTTGGCTGTGGCCAGGGAAATTCTGGCCGTACCCCGGGCCGGGCGGGTTCCGATTGTGGCCCTCACGGGCAACAGTGGACGGTCGGTTCGCGAGCGCTGCCTGGCTGCGGGATGTCTGGAACATCTGGAAAAGCCAGTGCGCCGTTCGACATTCCTGCAGGTAGTGGAGCGGTATACCGGCGCTGCTGTCAACCGGCCTTGGTCGGAACCCGGCGTTTCGCGGTCCGAGGGGGAGCTTGTGATGGTGGACCCGCTGCTCGCCGACCTGATTCCCGGCTACCTGCACGAGGCGCGCGCCCGGACTGCCGAAGCTGCGGACCGGCTCCAGCAAGGCGATCTGGCGACGGCCAGGCGGATTGCCCACCAACTTCGGGGATCCGGCGGGGGCTACGGTTTCGATATGATCACTACCCTCGCGTCGCCGGTGGAGTTGGCGCTGAAGGAGGGCAACGCAGCCGTGGCGGCCGAAAAACTGCGCGTACTCCGGGCCTATTTGGACACTATCCGCTGGGAAGTGGCGACGGAGGAGTAGCTCCGCTACCGTTTGATCCGCATGGGGACAACTTCGGCTGGTCGCCCGTCGCGACGAATCAGCTTTTTTGATGAATCCCGTACCCGCAGCATCGCCGGAAGGCGAACGGTGTAGACGGCGTCCCGGTCGCGCTCGGGCTGGTCGATCCGTTCCAGCAGAATCTCCGCGGCGCGGAACCCGATGTCGTAGGCGGGCTGCACCAACGTCGTGATGGCGGGGGTAAACAGGTCGTCGAGGGTCAGTTCGTCGAAGGTGACAAAACCGATGTCCTCGGGCGTACGCAGGCCGCAATCATTCATGCCGCGCAGGGCACCCAACGCGGTGGGGCCATTAGTGCAGAGAAGCGCATGGGGCCGGGTTGCGGGATTGGACAGCCGTTCGCGGCACATCGCGGCAAGCGCCTCGCTGCGGAGGTTTCCCTGCCAAACGCGGTCCGGGGAGAACGCTACCCCGGCCCTCTCCAAACTTCGTTGGTACCCCTCCAGCCTGCGGCGTTCGTTCTGGAGGGAAAGCGGGCCGGTTACGATGGCGATGTCGCGGTAGCCTTGGGCCAGCAAGTGGTCCGTGCCCAGTTCGGCGGCGTCGATGTCCTCCACGGACACCGAGTCCACGGGAAAGCCTTCGGGGACGCGGTCCAGGCACACAACGGGAATGCCCGCGTCCATCACGCGGGAAATCTGGCCGGGCGGGGTTGGTGCTGCCGCGTTGATCAGCAGGATGCCCTCCACCTGCTGGGAGCGCAACAGCGAGAGCAGCTCGCCCTGCCGCTCCGGGCTCTCGGCGGAGTTCACGGCGATCACCGAATAGCCCTTCGCCCGTGCACCTGTTTCCGCTCCACGGATGATCTGCGGGAAAAACGAGATCGTCATGTCCGGGACGATGATGCCGAGCGTGCGGGTACGGCTGGTCTTGAGGCTCCTGGCGACGTGGTTGGGGTGGTAGTCCAAATGCCGGATCGCCTCCTCCACCTTCAAGCGGAGGTCCGGGCTGACCGGCACGGAACCGTTGACGACGTGCGAGACGGTTCCAACGGAAACACCGGCCAGCGCGGCCACCTGCTTGATCGTGGGCATGGAATTGACCAGCTTGTATGAAACTGTAATGAAATGTCAACTATGGCGATAATGTTGGGGTAGCCCACTTGCCATACCGGTTCCATTCCGCCGCCGTGCTGTTCGGGTTCGCCTTCGCTGCCCCCATGTTTCTGCAGGCCCAGTTACCGGAAGCAGCCGAATTGCAACTCGCCCTGGCCAATGCCTCCGCCACATTCGCCCGCACTGTGCCCAGCCTGACCGCAACGGAACGATTGAACCAGCACGGGCGGCGCGGCGAAATGCAGTTCGGTAAGAAGACCCGCAAGAATGAGCTGCGCGATGTCTCCTTCACCCTCCCGGAGGAATTCCAGACACACGAGGTGGTCTCGGCCTATCGTTTCGGAACCACGGCAGGCTCCACAGGCTTCCACGAAATACGCACCATCACTACCATCGACGGCAAGCCTCCCACGGATGGCAATCCCCGCCACGCCCTGACATTGGGCCTGCAACGGCCCGACGATGGTGCGAAAAAGGAATTGCTGGAGAATCTGGAGCAGGATCGCCTGGTGGGTGCCGCGGCCGATTTTGGCCCGATGTTGCTCCTTTTTACCGAATCGGGCCAGCGCGGGTACAGGTTCAAGGTGCTGGGTGCGGAGCGGTTGGGCCGCGATCCGGCCTATGTTCTGGGATACCGCCAAGTGTCAGGGCCCGGTGCGGTTGCCGAATTCCGGGAACGCGAAGAGGTGCTGCACGCGGCCCAGGGGAAGATCTGGTTCCGGCAATCCGACTTGCTGCCGCTTCGAATCACCTTTGAGGCTGACGAACTCGTTGCCCCCAAGTTCATCCTGCGCAATGAGGCCGACATCACCTACCTGCCCACACCTTTCGGTCTCGCGCCAGAGCTTGTACTGCACCGCCAGTACCTCAACCAGGATCTGCTGGTGGAAAATCGATTCACGTATAGCGCCTACAATGGCATGTCGATCATCCCATAACCAGTTAGAAAGAATATGCCCATCCAACCAGGCGAGACAGCCCCGGATTTTGTCCTCCCAGACCAAAACGGCACCCCCGTTTCGCTCAGCCAGTTCCAAGGCCGCTCCGCAGTCGTCCTCTTTTTTTATCCGAAGGACGACACCACCGGCTGCACGATGGAAGCGTGCGCATTCCGGGATCAAACCCCGGCGTTCGACGCCGCCGGTGCCACACTGCTCGGCATCAGCTCGGATTCGTCGGATTCGCATTCGCGCTTTGCCGCCAAGTACGGACTTCCGATGACGCTTCTCAGCGACAAGGGCGGTCGGGTACGCAAGCTCTACGGCGTGAAGAGCACCTTCGGAATCATTCCGGGACGGGCCACCTTCGTGATCGACCGGTCCGGCGTGGTCCGCCACGTGTTTTCGTCCCAGTCCGAGCCGACCAGGCACGTAAGCGAGGCTCTTTCGGCCTTGGCGTAAGTCCTTGGGGGCTGAAGGCTTCAGAAATCCTTCAGTGCCTTCCGGTACCATGAATTTCGAATGCGCATCCTGGTGGTGGAAGACGAGCGCCGCATGGCTGAACTCCTCCGTCGAGGTCTGACCGAGGAAGGCCACCAAGTTTCCGTCGCCCGAACCGGTACGGAAGGGCTGGAACTCGCGCTGGCGTCCCCGTTCGATGTCATCGTTCTGGACGTGATGTTGCCGCAAATGGACGGACTCACGGTCACCCGCCGCCTGCGCGAAAAGCGGAACCAAACTCCCGTCCTCATGTTGACCGCGCGGGATGGCGCGTCCGACATAGTTGCGGGCCTCGATTGCGGTGCCGACGACTACCTGACCAAGCCCTTCGCATTCGATATTTTCCTCGCGCGGCTCCGGGCAGTGAGTCGGCGCGGTGCCATTCCCCGTCCAGCGGTTCTTGAGGTTGCGGACGTCCGGCTGGAACCGGGTGCGCGCCGCGTTACCCGCGGCGGTGTCGAAATTCCCCTCACTCCAAGGGAATACTCGCTGTTGGAGTTGCTGATGCGGAATACGGGGCGTGTGATTTCCCGCGATTCCATCCTCGAGTCGGTCTGGGGCCATGGCAGCGATGTCCATGAGAACACGATCGAGGCATTCGTCCGACTCCTGCGGCTGAAAGTCGATACGCGGGAGCCGAAACTGATCCACACCGTGCGCGGTATTGGCTACATGCTGCGCGAGCCGGACCAGGTGCGGGAGCACTAGCGGGTGCGAACCCGGTCGATCCGTTTTCAGCTCACCGTTTGGTACGCCGTGGCGTTGGCGGTGGCACTGGCCCTGTTCGGCTCCCTTGTTTGGCTCTCGATGCGGCACAGGCTGCTTTCCGAATTGGACGAGCAACTTCAGGGCGGGGCATTGCGCTTCGAGGCTTATTTCCGGCAGGAGGCTACAGAGGAATCCGGGCCCGATCTGATTGTCGAAATGGAGGAGTTTTGCCAGGGTCTTGGACCGGCCTGGTTTGTCCAGCTGCACGGCGACCATGGTTTTGACTTCCGATACGGTCAGTTAACCCCGGGTCGCCCGGTTCTGCGCAGGATCGACCACGGATTTTCCATGGGTCCGGAAAAGTTCCGGCTTGAAGTTGGAAGTTTTTCGAACGAAACACAGCACACGCTGGACCTGCTTGGCGTTTTGTTGATCGGCCTGATTCCGCTTGTGACTTTGCTGGCGGGGCTGGGGGGAGCCTGGCTCAGTCGCCGTGCACTCCGCCCGGTGGACGAAATTACCACTGCCGCCAGAACAATTGGCATCGAGAACCTATCGCGCCGCCTTCCGGTCCCGCCCACCGGCGATGAAATTCAGCGCCTGGCCGAGACGTGGAACGGAATGCTGAACCGGTTGGAGTCCGCCGTCGGGACCCTTTCGCAGTTCGCCGCAGACGCCTCGCACGAGTTGCGCACCCCGCTGGCCGTGATCCGCACCACCGCCGAGTTGGCGCTGAGGCGCGCGCGGGAGCCGGAATCCTACCGGGAATCCCTGCTCGAAGTTGTGGTTGAGGCCGAGCGGATGACATGGATGGTGGAGGATCTCCTGTTTCTGGCCCGCAACGATTCCAAGGCCGTCTCGATGCCGATGGAGTCTGTTTCCATCGAGTTGCTTGTCCGCGAGGTTGTGGCCGAGTTGCGTGAATTGGCAGGTGCGCGCGGCATCGACGTGTCGGTTTTCGTCGAGCATCCGTTGAACGTTTTGGGAAACAGACCCGCACTCCGACGCCTCCTGCTGGTACTGCTCGACAACGCGCAAAAATATTCGCACCCCGGAGGCAAGGTCTTGGTGCGGGTGGGTGCGGATTCGGTGACGGTGGAGGATTCCGGCATTGGGATCTCGGAAGAGGACCTGCCCCATATTTTCCGGCGGTTTTACCGGGCCGACAAGTCGCGCACCAATGATGGATCGGGCTCCGGGTACGGGTTGGGGCTTTCCTTGGCGGAAACGATTGCGCGGATGCATGGAGCCGAGATTTCGGCCAGTAGCGTTTGGGGTGCCGGGTCCGTGTTCCGGGTAGGGTGGGGAACGGAGGCGCGACAAAACAATCACATCTCTTTTACTTCCAGCGATTGGCAAGCCCGCGTCTAGGTATGCAGGAGTTGGAACAATGATAGGTTCGACGAAATCCGTGCACCACCTGAGTTATTGCCTTATGGGCTTTGCCATCCTGCTGGCGTTCGCCATGCTCGACTTGGCGGCTGTTGCGATTCCGGCGATGGCCGTGAGCTTGCCGCAGGCCCTGGCTGTGGCTGCGGCGTTCATCCTGATTTCAGGCGGTGGCGTCTTCACCGTTTGGAACATGGAAGCTGCAGCCGCACCGCGACGGGCCGCCCCCATGCGTCGGTCGCAACGATAACAGCTATTGTGGAAGGGTGCTGGCCGCCATCCTCCATGCCCTGCGACGCGCAACGCAGCGCGACTTGGGTACCTTCGCGGCTCTGCGCGTTAACAATTTCTTCCTTTTCGTGGCGCTGCTGGTGGCTGGGGCCGTGTCAAGCGGGGTCCAGCCTTGGAGCGCCTACCCCTTCCTCGCATTGCTGGGTATCCTGCTGGCCTTCCCGTTGTCCGGGGACCCTCTGGACCGGATCCCCGGCGAACGCGAGCTGCTTTGGCCGCTAACGAGGTCCCAATCGCTCGCCCTGCGGTGCATCGGCAGGCTGCTGAACCCTATTCTCTGGCTGGCGGTGGTACTTCTGCCCCGAATCGGTTGGAGTGGTGCTTGCGTGCTTCTGGGGTTCCAAATCCTGACCCTCGGCATCCGGCGGCTTGCGGGCGGACTCCCGAATTTGGACATCGCCCGCGCAGTTCCCCTGTTTCCGGGTCTGCTGGGGCCGATTGGCGATCCGCAGGGGGCCCCGATTCTGGGTATCCTTGTCGCGATCGCGCTCAGCACCCAGGCTCAAGCGCTCTTTTCGCTGGAGGGAAGTGCCGGGAGGGTGTTACCGGTCCGCAGTTGGCAGCGCCTCCTGGGCAAGGACATTGCATTCCTGTCCGTCCTGCTGTTGCTGACTTTGCCTTTGAACCCGCTCCCGGCAATGGCCTCGGGACTGGTGGCCCTCACTGTAGGCCACCACTCGTCGGTACTCATTCCCATTCCCCAAAAAAGATGGCGATTCACGGGGGGCAGGCTCCTCCCCGTGGGGGCGCTCCAAGCGGTAGCGACTGTGGCTGCAGGATTTGCGTAGATCCGTTTCAGTGTTTTCGTGGTCGGGGTCCTGACGGTACTCTTCGCTGGCTCGGTCTTCATTTACGGCAGCCTGCTGGACCGCGCCGACTTGTCCCGCAGGGTCTGAAGATGCCCGGCGACGTCTGGTTTGACGCCGCTACCGAGCCCCAATTGCAGCCCCGTCCCGATTCGGGGACCAAATCTTCACCGCAACCTTGACATAACGGGTAGGATCAGGCAGTCTATCCTATTGGGGTAGTTTCCCGTCCGTGCAAATCCGCCCGGTACGGGCACCCCGATTAGGATCAACCAACAAGTGCTTTTCTCATTTTTGCTCCAGGCCGCCAACCCTTTCGCGACAAAGGAATTCGCAATCCAGCTCGCCCTGATCGGCTTGGTGTTCTATTTCCTGATGTTCCGGCCCATGCAGACGCAGAAGAAACGCCAGCAGGAAATGCTCGCGGGACTCAAGAACGGCGACCAGGTTACCACCGCCGCCGGCATCATGGGAACCATCGCCGGACTCGATGGTGACACAATAATCGTGAAGGTGAAGCCCGACAACGTGAAACTCCAATTTGCCCGCTCGGCTGTCACAGCAGTCGCGCTACCGGAAGGATCGAAGTCGTAGGGCAAAAGCAGCAAACGCGCGGCACGGACTCAACCGTCCGGCGCATCCCCCTAAAAAATCAAAGCCATGCAACAGAATCTCAAGATCAAGACGGCTGCCATCATCGCGATCGTCCTCATCTGCATCTTCGGAATCATCGGATTCCCCAAGTCCGTGGACGGACTGAAGGCCAATGTCCAGCGCAACATCCACTTGGGCCTCGACTTGAAGGGCGGAAGCCACCTCGTTCTCCAAGTCCAAGTTCAGGATGCGGCCAAGACGACCGCCGACCAGCTCATCGAAGCCCTTCGTGAGGACACCCGGACCCGCAACATCGCAGTCGGCGGCTTCGACCGCAACGACCCCGACCAGCTGAAGGACACCGACACCATCGCCGTGAACATCCACGGCGTCGACCAGGGAAAGACGCAGCTCTTCCGCAACCTCATCGCCGAAAAGTATTCCGAATGGATTCTGACCCCGGTCAACGGGAGCGACTATCGCCTAAACATGAAGCCGTCGACACTGCTCGACCTGAAGCGCAACACAGTGACCCAGTCCTTGGAAACCATCGACCGGCGCGTCAATGCTTTGGGTCTCACCGAGCCCACCGTACAGGCCCACGGCGACGCCGCCACCCAATCGGAAATCTTGGTGGAGCTCCCCGGTGTGGACGATCCCGCCCGCGTCAAGGATCTAATTGGCGCGACGGCACAACTCAAGATCGTTGAAGTGAAGAATGAAGGCCCATGGAAGACCCGCGAAGAGGCCTTGGCGGGCAAGGGCGGCATTCTGCCCCTCAACACCGAACTCCGCGAGTTCATGAGCGCGGGCAGCAGCGGTGGCTGGTACCTTATCTCCCGCTCCCCGGTGATCACCGGCCAGGACATGCGTTCCGCCAAGCCCGCCGCCGACCCGGACAGCCCCGGTCGTTGGGAGGCCGCCTTTACGCTGTCGCAGGACGGTGCAAGGCGCTTCGAGAAGTTCACCGCCGCCAATATCGGAAACAAGCTCGCGGTGGTCCTCGACGCCCAAATCCGCAGCGTGGCCACCATTCAGAATGCCATCAGCGATTCCGGCCGCATCAACGGTTTGGCCGGACAGCAGGAAGCCGAGGATTTGGCGTTGGTTCTCAAAACAGGCGCTCTGCCTGCAGGAATCAAGTATCTTCAGGAACGTACGATCGGTCCATCACTCGGTGTGGATTCGATTCGCGAAGGCATTCTCTCCGGCATCGTTGGCCTGATTGCAGTGATTATCGTGATGCTCATCTACTACAAGAAGTCGGGCTTGAACGCGGTTTTGGCGCTCTTGTTGAATACGGTAGTGCTGATCGCAGCCCTAGCTTACTTTGGGGCCACCTTGACGCTGCCAGGCATCGCGGGTATCATTCTAACCGTCGGCATGGCGGTCGATTCCAATGTGCTGATTTTTGAGCGCATCCGTGAGGAGTTGCGGACCGGCAAGAGCATTCCGGCAGCAGTGGACGCCGGCTTCGGCAAGGCGTGGTGGACCATCGTCGATACCCACGTCACGACCATCGTGTCCTGCTTGTTCCTGTTTCTCTTTGGCACCGGCCCCGTGAGAGGCTTCGCCGTGACCTTGGTGATCGGCCTCCTTGCCAACGTCTTCACGGCGGTCTTCGTGTCCAAGGTTATCTTCGACTGGGAGCTTTCCGGCGGCAAGCGCGTGGAAGCACTCAGCATCTAGCAGTCTGCACCGGCGTTGAATTGCGGTCCCGACGGTTCCCGGGGGCCGCGCCATGCCATGTGCTAGTTTTAGAACTCGGCAAGCCCAATTGGCCCTAGCCGCCAAATTTGGCCGCATTCAAAAAACTCGGGAACCAGAAGACAGGGAGCGGTGTCAGCAACAATGGCACCGTTTGGCCCGGAGACGGGCGGACAGTGATAGATGGAATTATTTAAGAACACAAACTTCGACTTCCTCGGGTACAAGTGGCCCTTCATCATCGCCTCGCTGGTATTGACGGCGGCTGGCTTTGTGAGCTTGGGTGTAAAGGGTGGCCCGAAGTACGGCATCGAATTCAAGGGCGGCATGCTGATGACGGTGAAATTCGCGTCGGCCCCCCCCGTGGAGCAAGTGCGCTCCGTCCTGACGGCGGCTCTGTCCTCAGCACCAACCGTTCAGACGTTTGAGAGCGGTTCCAACGAGCTTGTAATCGGTACAGAGGGCGAGAACGATAGCGCCCTCGGTAAGAACCGCCAGTTGGTGATCGACGCGCTGGCAAAAACTTTCGGGCAGCCAGGAAACGGCAAGCTCGACTTGAACAATGTGGGTTCGGGAGCCTTGGCTTCCCGCTTGCTTGACCCCTTGCAGCGGGCCGGGGTGCAAATGGCGCAGCCCGAAGTGGAGAAGCTTGCGGCTTCGGTTATGCAGTACCGGGACGAGCATGGCGGCTTGCTTACAAAGATTGACGACTTGAAATCACTTCCGGGCTTGACCCAGAAGGTGCTGACGGTGTTGAATCAGGAGAGCTACCTTTCTCCATACACGGCAACCCGGAACATCGAGATCGTTGGACCCAAGGTTGGCGCTGACCTGCGCCAACAAGCCATCAACGCGACACTGTTAGCGCTGCTTGGCATGCTGGTTTACATCTGGTTCCGTTTCGAGTGGATTTACGGCGTAGGTGCCGTGTTGGCGGTCTTCCATGACACGCTGATCACGATCGGCATCTTTTCGCTGATGGATAAAGAGATCACCTTGACCGTGATCGCGTCGTTGCTGACGCTGGTTGGCTATTCGATGAACGATACCATCGTCATCTTCGACAGAATTCGTGAAAACCTTCAGCTAAACCGCAAGGAAAAGCTGGAGGATGTAATCAACCGGAGTGTCAACCAGACGCTAAGCCGGACCATCATGACGTCAGGGTTGACCTTCCTGGCTGTGTTGTCGCTCTTTTTGTTCGGTGGTCCAGTGCTGCACGGCTTCTCCCTGGCCTTGGTGATCGGTATCATCATCGGCACGTACTCGTCGGTGTTTGTCGCGAGTCCGCTGGTGCTGTTCTGGCACAATTGGGCAGATGGCCGGAAAAAGACGGCCAGCGCGGGTGCACCCAAGTCGGTCGCAACCAAAGCCAAGTAAGTCCACAGCGCCAAACCGGTTTGGCGCCGATTCTCCCGCCGAAGTAGACGGGAACATATTATAGTAGCCGCGCAAGGCGCGGAGGGCTCTTCTAGTCCTGCCAAGCTTGTGCGGAGAGTTGCGATAAGGCACCCGCAAGGGTGCGGAGAAATCACCCGCCCGGCAAGGGCGTGAATAAAGCAACGGTAGCGGCTAACGCTCCGTGAGAGAGGGCATCATGTTTGAACAAACATTCGTTGATGGCACAGGAAAAACAAGCAAGCCTTACACGATCCTCCTGTCTCTTTTGATTCAGGTAGTAGTGATTGCGATTCTTGTCATCATTCCGCTGATCTACTTCGAGGCACTGCCCCAAGCGCAGCTCTCGACCTTTCTGACGGCCCCGCCGCCGCCGCCCCCGCCTCCACCGCCCCCACCGCCCCAAGCTGTGAAGGTAGTGAAGGTTGTCCGCCAGATGGTCATGAACCAACTGGTGGCACCCAAAACGGTGCCCAAAGAAGTAAAAATGATCACTGAGGACGAGGCCCCCGCCATGACTGCGGGCGTAGTTGGTGGCGTTCCCGGTGGAGTTCCCGGTGGTACCGCGGGTGGCGTGCTCGGCGGCATCATCGGCGGTCTTCCGGCCGCACCCCCGCCTCCCCCTCCACCGCCCCCGGCCGCAAAGCCAAAGCCGGTGGATTTGAAGCCGATCCGCGTCGGTGGCAACGTGCAGCAGGCGAACCTCATCCGCCAGCCCAAGCCCGTTTATCCTCCGCTCGCGAAGGCGGCACGCGTTCAGGGAACCGTAAAGTTCGAGGCCCAGATTGCCAAGGACGGCACGATCCAGAATTTGCACCTCATCAGCGGTCCTCCCCTGCTCGTTCAGGCGGCGATGGCAGCGGTGCAGCAGTGGCAGTACAGGCCGACGCTTCTCAACGGCGAAGCCGTGGAAGTGATCACGACCATCGACGTCAACTTCACCCTCAGCCAGTAATGGTTGGATGAAGAGCGTAACCTTGGTTCTAATAGCGATCGTCAGACAGTAATTCAATCAACTCGCAGGAGAAAAGACACATGTTTCTACAGATGCAGGTTTCAGCATTCATGCTGTTGCAAGAAGCCGGAGCTCCGGGTTGGGATATCCAGCACCTCTGGGCCCAAATGGGTTCGCTCGCAAAGGCCGTCGTGATCGTCATGTTCCTCATGTCCGCCTGGTCCATCGGCGTCATGATCGATCGTCTGATGGCGTTCAGCGCGGCCCGTACACAGAGCCGCGCATTCGCCCCGGCAGTTGCCGGTGCCCTTCGCGAAGGCAAGCTTGATGAAGCCATCAAGATCGCCGACCGCTTCAAGAAGAGCCACCTCGCAAAGGTCGTTGTTGCAGGTCTCCAAGAATTCCAGGCCCACCAAGGCAACTCGGAAATTTCGGGAGAAGAGATCGAAGCTTCCAAGCGCGCCTTGGAACGTGCCGAAGCCATTGTCCACGCTGAATTGAAGCGCGGCGTAAGCGCGCTCGCCACCATCGGTTCCACCGCCCCATTCGTCGGTCTGTTCGGTACCGTTGCGGGTATCATCAACGCCTTCCAAACGATGGCTACCCAGAAGACCCCCGGCATCGGTGCCATCGCCGGCGGTATCTCGGAAGCGCTCGTCACGACGGCTTTCGGTCTGTTCGTCGCCGTTCCCGCCGTTTGGATGTTCAACTACTTCACCGGTCGTGTTGACGCGTTCGACGTCGAGATGGGCAACTCCAGCTCGGAACTGGTCGACTACTTCCTGAAGCGCTCGCAAATGCGCGCTGGCCGTAAGTAGACTTTCTGTCGGTACGGTCCGCCCGAGTTGATTGACGGTTCCCGCAGCGAGCCCAACTGGCTGCGGGAATCCAGACCTCGAAACTCCGTACTGAAGCGATTCCGGAATTGGCAGGAGACACAACATGCAAAAGAAGACGGCTCCACCACCAGTAGCCGATATCAACGTGACCCCAATGGTCGACGTGATGCTTGTCGTGCTGATCATTTTCATGGTCATCACGCCCATGCTCTCGAAGTCCGTCCCGGTCGACAAGGCTCTCACCCGCAATCCGATCAACATGCCGGACGCGGACAAGGAAGATGCAATCATCGTCGCTATCACCCGCGACGGCCAAGTTTACCTGAGCCCCGGCCTGAACAAGGTCGATCCGGCCGAGCTGCCGGGTAAGGTGAAGGAGCTCCTCACCGGGCGCCCCAGCAAATTGGTCTATATCAATGCAGATGCGCGTTCCAAGTACGAAAAGGTCGAGGAAGTGGTCGACAATCTCCGCGCTGGCAGTGTAGATGAAGTTGCACTTTTGACCGAACAAGTAACAGACGGCCGCAAGATCCCTGTTGGCGGCGGTAAGTAGTTCCATCGCTGACAACGCTTTTTCAATTCGACTTTCCGGCCCCGCCAGACGGGGAAAAATCTAAGGAGCAATTCATATGGCAATGGCAGTTGGCGGCGGCGGGGGCGTCAAGGGCGACATCAACATGACGCCCATGATCGATATTCTCCTCGTCCTGCTGATCATCTTTATGGCGATTTCGCCGGTTACGCCGCATGGTCTGGACGCACTCGCGCCCCAGCCGCCACCTCCGAACCAGGCGCATCAGGAGTCCGACGACCGGACGGTGGTCATCGTGATCGACAAGCAATCGAATCTCAAGATCAACCAGGAAGAAGTCACTTGGGACAACTTGGAAAAGCGCCTCTTCGACATCTTCAAGGCCCGTGCCGAAAAGGTTGTCTTCGTCAAGGGAGATCCCGAGCTGGAATTCCAGCCCGTGGCCCGCGCAATTGACATTGCGCACGCCGCCGGTGTGGACAAAGTGGGTCTCATGACGCCGAAAGTGGAGGCTGGCCAGTAATGTTCGCTCTGAACTTCAAAACCTCCCCCCTGAAAACTATCGCTGCCGTCGGGACCCTAGTAGCCACCATGCTGCTGGGAACTGGCTGCAACGCCCTCAGCAAGCTGAAGGCGCGCGACCACCTGAACCAGGGCGTCAATTCGTTCAAGGCCGGCAACTATACAGATGCCGCCGACAACTTCAAGCAGGCAATTGAGTTGGATCCAACGTTTGATGTCGCGAGACTTTACCTTGCCACGGCGTACGTGCAACAATACATCCCCGGTACCGAAACCCCGGAGAACAAGAAGTATGCTTCGGCGGCTATGGAAGAGTTCGGCAAGGTGCTCAAGACCGACCCCAAGAATCTCCTAGCGACCCAGTCTGTTGCGAACTTGTACTACCAGACGAAGGATTTTCCGAATGCCGTCGAGTGGAACAAGAAGGTGACCGAGATCAATCCCCAGGACAAGGCTGCGTTCTACACCTTGGGTGTGATCGCTTGGACCCAGTTCATCGGGCCGGACCGCGAAGCGCGTAACGCCAGCAAAATGAAGCCAGAGGATCCCTGCCCCATTAAGGATGCCAAGGACCGCGCCGCGTTGAAGGAGAAGTACTGGCAGTCGTTGACGGACGGCATCGATTTTGAAGACAAAGCGCTGAAGATTGATCCTGAGTACGAAAACGCTATGTCCTACAAGAACCTTCTGCTCCGCTATCGCGCTGACTTGGTGGACACTAAGGAAGCATGCTTGGCGGACGTGAAGCAAGCCGATGATCTGATGCAGAAAGCTTTGGAAACCACAAAGATGAAGGCTGAGAAAAAGGCCAAGGCTGGCGGGAACTAAAGCTTCCCTCCAAACTCCTGTGCTAGAAGCGGACGGAAAGGCCTCGGTCTTTCCGTCCGCTTTTTCGTGGTGAACTCATAAATATATGCGGCTCCTGTTCAAGTCGATACTTCGAAGCCTGCTGGCCCTAGCCCTACTGGCTCTGCCGGTTGCGGCGCAGGAGGTGTCCCGGGCGGTGCGCGATATGTTTAACGTAGGCGTACGCTTGTTCGAGGCGGAGCAGTACCGGGCGGCTGCGGAATCGTTCCAAAAGGCGATTGACATGGCTCCGAACCTGTTTCAGGCCCGCGTCTATCTCGCGACATCGTACGTTCAGCTGTTCGTCCCGGGGGACAATTCCGCGTCCAATCGGGAGGTAGCCAAGCAAGCCTTGGACGCCCTTGGAAACGTCCTTCAGAAAGATCCGAAGAACCTGCCAGCCACCGATTCCATGGCCAGCATCTACCTCCAAATGCGGGACTTGCCCAAGGCCACCGACTGGGTGCACAGGGTGCTGATGTTGAATCCCGGGAACAAAGCCGCCCTCACTACGATTGGCTTGATCGCATGGCTGGAGTTTACTGACAAGGACAGGGAGGCGCGGCAGACGCTCGACATGAAGCCGGGGGACCCTGGTCCGTTGCCGGACGACGAGCTTCGGGCTGAATTGAAGGCACAGTACGGTGAGAAACTCCTAGAGGGAATCGGTTCGGTCCAGCAGGTTCTGGCCGACGACTCGACCTATGCGGACGCGATGGCGGCAATGGCACGGCTGTTGCGTGCCAAGGCAGACTTGGCCGACTCGGACTCGGAATACCAAACAATCATGGTCGAAGCCGACGACTGGGCGCGCAAGGCTGGTGGGGCAGCACCTGCGAAGCCCGGAGGCAAATAGGCGCACCCTGCTAAAGCTTGAAATTGCAAATTACCCCAACATCGTCGCAGTACCACAGGTAACCATCGTGCACGGTGGCGCCGTGGATCAGGGGATCCCTTTCGGTCAACTGAATCTTCTCGAGAATTTCTCCGGTCTTTGTATCGTGCCTGAAGAGGGCACGCCAATTTGTGTCCGCGATCCATAGGCTATCCCCTTCCCACCCAACGCCATGTGCACGGTTTCCCGGAAGTGGCCACATTGCATGGATGCGCCAAGTCCTGGGGTCAAGAACATAGGCCCGGCGGGACGGAAGGCATGCGTAATAGAGAAGCCCATCCCGGAATTCCATGCCTTGGCCGCCTTCGCCTGAAAGGCCCGTCGATGCATCCAGTGCCAAATGCCCAGGCCCAACCCTCGTCCGGGCCGAAGGTGTGGCAGCCTGCTGTGGCGGCGGTGCCAACGGACTCCGGGCAGCAGGAGGATCGCCCGCATGCTGAAACGGCCTACCCGCACCGGGGCACCAATACTTGCCGAGGAGTTTGCCGTCTTTGGCACTGCAATTCACGATCATGCTGTTGTGCGTATCGTTGATCCACAGGATTCCGTCGGCATCGACGGTGATGCCGCTGGCACCTGCCAAGCCCGGCACTTGAAACTCACGGATTACCTTGCCGTCGCCGAAGCTCACCAGCGAGACGTAGTTTTCCTTGCCTTGGTCCAGTACCCAGAGACCCTCCGGGGTTGCTTGGAGCCCATTGGGGGTTGGACGCGGTGATTTGAATGCAATCTCCACTGTCCTAGTCCCGCGAGACCGAATCGCGGAAACATCAACTGCGGCTCCCACCGCAGATCCGAGACCAAATGTTCCGGCCGAAGCAATGAAGTGTCTGCGTCTCATCGAAGCACCATACGGGAAGTATATGCCACGTGGGTCTTGTGTTGGCGGGACCAAACCTGCTACCATAGGAATGCCAACAAATGAACCTTACAGGTCGTTTGGCCGCCGTCAGCAGGCTTCTGTTGTGCGCCGTGGCATGCGCTCCGTTTTGTTGCGCAGGAACCCTCCTTTCCGTTACCGGTACTGTTAACGCCGGATACACCATCTCCAAGTCGTTCGCGGCGGCCGAAATCACATTTTCCACCACGTCTTCGTACAATAATGTCCTATTCTCGGGCGTCGTCGACCAGGGCGTCGCGTCCAACGGCAGGGCCTTTCTAGTGAGCCTAGCAAATGGAGTTACGGTAGCCTCGGGAAATTTCAGCGTAACCGCTTCCGGAGTTTCAACCCAATTGACGAACCTGCTAACCGTGCCCTCCATCTATGCGGGCTCGTACGCACTCGAGATCTTCGCGGCTGGCTCAAACTTCAACTGGGAGGGAACTGCTGCTCCCACAATCGCCACCACGTCGGGAATTACGATTCTGAACGGCGGCATGATCTCGCTCAGCCCTGGGATTGCCACTTCTGCAACCAACGTAGCTCCGGCAGCAACATTCAGTGTGGCCTTCCCTCATTTTCAACTACAAGTTACCGGGACACCAGAACCCGGGACGGTATGGCTTTCAACCCTTGGAACCGCCACAATGTTGGGACTAGCCGCTTGGAGGAGAAAATTGCACAGCCTCCCCTCTCGCGTGTGACAAGAGTGCCGGACAAGGCGCCCTAAACCCCCCGACTTCCGGCGATACCTCACCCACGTTGGGAGCCTGAAAATCAGGGTGCCATGGCCGTCGGCCGTGAATTCCGATGCACAAGTGCATAGTTTCCATCCATCGTTGCGATCCTGCCGGTGTATTTGACATAGTGGTAACAGTCCACTCATGAAACGCAAACCGCAGTCACCCCCGGCCGACTTGGGCACCGCAGAAATCGTCTCCCCCACGATTCTGGAAAACGCCAAGCGTTCGCTATTGAACGAAGGCCCGAAGACGACAGTCAAGTGTGTCGTCTGCTCGGCGGAAGCCACTCCCACTGCCGGGGAGCAATTGTGCTGGGTTTGCCGCCGCCTCAAGATTAGTGCTTGGCGCGATGCGGACAACCAGCTGTCCAGCCAGGAATAACCCGTTCGGGTTAAAATAAAGCTAGGAGATCAGGACATGGCACAGGACAACGGTAGCAATCTCGGCTGGTTTGTGGCGGGCGCGGTTGTGGGCGCAGTGGCGGCCCTCCTCTATGCACCGCAGTCTGGTCAGGACACCCGCAAGTACATCGGCAAGTCGGCCTTGGAAGGGCGCGACGCCTTGGGTGAAAGCGGCAAAGAGCTCATGGAGCGGGGCAAGGAATTGTACGAGCGCGGGAAGCGGATCTCGGAAGACGCAGGCGACCTGTTCGACCGCGGCAAGAAGCTGGTTCAAGGCTAATACCACCCGTGCCCGCTAGCATCCAAATTGGCGAAATTCGCGTCACCAGCGTGCGGGCTGGATCGTATTGGTGGGACGGGGGCTCCTTTTTTGGCGTCGTCCCGAAGACTCTTTGGTCCAAGACACATCCAGCAGACGAGAGGAACCTGATTGAAGCGGGTTTCAACTGTTTCATGGTCGAGACGGGGGAGCATCGGGTCCTAATCGACACCGGTGGTGGCGTTCGGCATGACGAGCGTGCACTTCAGCGCATGAGAACGCCGAGTCCCACCGATATCCGGCATGTGGTGGCAGCACACGGCTTCGACCCGCTGTCCATTGACACCGTGATCAACACCCACCTGCATTGGGACCATGCAGGAGGAAATACAGTAGACACAACGCTCGGTGCCCAGCCCTCGTTCCCCAATGCCAAGTACTATGCTCAACGCGCAGAGCTGGAGCACGCCCGTCAACAGCACCCTCGCGACGCGGTCAGCTACAGGGCGGTAAACTACGAGCCGCTCTTGGAATCAGGCCACTTGCATCTCTTGGATGGTGACAGCGAGATTGTTCCCGGAATCCATGTCCGCGTATCGGTTGGCCACAACCGCACCATGATGACAATGCACGTGCGCTCCAAGGGAGAAACGTGGTGCCAGTTTTCGGATTTGGTGCAGTTCACAATCAACGTCACGCCAACTTGGGTGTCAGGCTTCGATCTGTACCCCTTGGAAGCCATCGACACCAAGACCGCGCTCCTCAACCAAGCTGTGGAAGAGGGCTGGTGGTGCAGTTTCGGCCACGATCCCGTGGCCGCATTCGCGAAGGTGGACAATACGGGCGGTCGTTGGCGGACAAGTGACGTGGTACGCTAAAAGCACCCCGATTTGAAGGGGACCAAGAAGTTGCAATTGTAAAGTTAATCCAGATCGACGCGGCGCGGATCTCGCATCCGCTCGAAAACGGGCTCCCCCAGGAGCCCGTTTTCATTTGCGCCCTCCGGCTAGCTTGACAGCACCTGACGATCCCGAACCGCCTTTAGATACTGCGGGAACCGCCCCTCGAGGATAGAGGCCCGCATCTCCCTCATGGTTTGGATATAGAAGTGAACATTGTGGCGGGTCGCCAAAGACGAAAACAGAATCTCGCCGGCTTGGAACAGGTGTCGGAGATACGCCCGCGAGTGGGTTCGGCAGGTATAGCAGGAACAATTGGGATCCAGAGGACCCGGGTCGTCCCGGTGCTTGGCGTGCTTCATCACGACCTTCCCGTGCGATGTGAATAGCCAGCCATTGCGGGCATTCCGCGACGGAAGCACGCAATCCATCATGTCGATCCCGCGGGCCACGTATTCGGGTAGTTCGTCGGGCATACCGACCCCCATCGCGTATCTAGGCCGGTTCTGCGGCAGCTGCGGCTCGGTTGCCTCCACCATTTCCAAGCTAAGAGGCCGTGGTTCGCCTACCGACAATCCACCGACCGCATAGCCGTCCGCATCCAATTCCAAAAGCTGATCGACGCACTGTCGACGCAAATCAGGAAACATGGACCCCTGTACGATCGGAAAAAGCGCGTGCCGGGTAGGGGAAGAATCAATCACACTCCGGTAGTGCTCAAAGCCGCGCCGTGCCCATCGAACAGTGCGTTCCATTGAGGCTCGGGCCGACTCCCTGCTAACTGGATAAGGCGGGCACTCGTCCAGAACCATCATGATGTCACTGCCGAGCGCCAACTGCACATCCACCGTGGACGCCGGTGTGAACTTGCAGGCATCGCCGTTTAGGTGAGACTGAAATATTACGCCCTCTTCCGAAATCTTCCTTAGTCCGGAAAGACTGAAGACTTGGAAACCGCCCGAATCGGTGAGAATGGCTCCGGGCCAATTCATGAATTTGTGGAGCCCCCCCAACGTGCGGATGAGCTCATGACCAGGGCGCAGAAACAGGTGGTATGTATTGCCCAGGATGATTGGAGCTTGGATGTCCTCACGCAGGTCGCGCTGTGAAAGACCCTTGACAGTGCCTTGGGTGCCTACAGGCATGAAGACCGGGGTGGGAATATCCCCGTGCTCGGTGTGGATGACGCCGGCGCGTGCCCGTGTTACCGGGCACTGCGCCTGCAGCTCGAAAGTGATCTGACGCAACTCTGATTGTATTCCCAGGATACTGAATTTGCTCTACTTGACGACTTGGACCGTGACTGCCACCTTTTGGGAATCCGGGTTGCTCAGGGTCAAGATCCCCGCACCCGTCGCTGTTACGCCAGGCACCACCGTAACCGCAACCCTTCCCTGGTCAATGTAGACCAGCGAGGCATTCACTGTGGTGGATCTGCTGGCCGTGAATGTGGCGGTGACGCCCTTCTGGAAGTTGTTTCCCGATACCGTAATCACCGAGGATGAGCCAGCCTTGACGGATGATGGCGTGGTTCCGCTGATCACTGGCGCCGGGGCGAGGGCGGCGCCTGTCAACGCCACCGTCTGCGGGGAGGGCACCGCATTGTCCGCGATGCTGACTGTTGCGACCTTCGATATCGCGACAGTCAGCGGCTTGTAGGAAACGGAAATCGTACAAGTGGCATTGATGGCCAGCGTCGAACCGCAGTTATTCGTCTGAGAGAACTCCGAGGCATTCGCTCCGGCCACCGAAACCGCTATGCCAGTGAGCGAGGCGGTTCCCGTGTTGCTGAGCGTCACGCTGCGAGTGGCGGTGGTCCCGGTGTTCGCGGTCCCGAAGGCACTGGAGGCGGCGCTCAGGACTGCCTTGGGCGCGGTTGGAACCGCAACTCCAGTGCCGGACAAGGGAACTATCTGCGTCGGAGTGGTGGCACTGTCCGTGATGGTGATTGCCGCCGTCCTCGCTCCGCCAGCCGTAGGCTTGAAGAGCACCAAAATATTGCAGGTGGTGTTCACAGGCATGGACGCTGAGCAATTGTTGGTCTGGCTGAAATCACTCGGGCTTGCTCCAGTAATGGCGATGCTGGTAATCTTGAGCGCGGCCGTCCCCTTGTTGGAGAGGACCACAGTCTGCGCCGAGCTTGCCGAGCCAACGTTCTGGTTGCCGAATGAAACCGCAACAGGCGCAAGGGTAACCGAGGGACTCCCCACCGTCATGGAAACCGCGGCGGAGGAACTCGCTTGGAAATTTGTATCACCCCCGTAATTCGCAGTGATCGTGTAAGCTCCGGCCGGTGGAACGAGGCTTCCGGTGGCTGCGCCGTTCGACAACGTATAGGTCGCCAACGTGGCGTTTGCCGCGCTGGAAACCAACGTCACCGTGCCGGTCGGAGTACCGGATCCACTCGCGGGCTTGACCGTCACCGACACCGTCGCCGTCGTTCCGGGAGACAGGCTCGTCGGCGTAATGGAGAGTGTTGTCGTAGATCCCGTGCAGGCCGCTGCGGGCGTCTTGAAGGTTCCATTGGACGAGTACCACCCATTCACGCCGGTCGAGGGGGTATCCCGGTAAAACCAACTCTTGAACGCCATTTCCTGGACATGGTACGTGTAGGCGTTCGACATGGTGACGGTCTGGATTGTGCCGCTAAGAGGGTCGCCAACTTCAAGATTTCCCTGGCAGCCCGAAACCTGGCCGGTGTGTCCCCATGCGGGTGTGGGATTGTTGCCAGTGGGGTCATCCATCCACTCGCCCACTTCATGGGATAGCGTTGCGACATCCTTGTTTCCACTGCCGAAATCGCCGGATGTGTCAAACTCCGACACCCCGTACGTCTGCACTGCACCTCCAAAGCTGGAGCTGTTGAAGGCCGAATGGTACCCCAAAATACAGCAGTTTGTGACCTTCGTGTCGTACATCACCACGTTGTACAGCAGAAAGATGGGGAAGGTCCCGGGTGTCACAGTGGCCGTCAGTTGCGGGAACTGGGTGGCGAGCAGGCTGTCGAAATAGTTGATGTCCATTTCACCCAGGCGTCCGCAGACTGCGGCAATCGTACGCCCACTTGCTGCAGGCACCGTAATCTTGATGGCTGGCTGGACCGTGGGTGCAAGAAGAACATGGTAGTTGGGGCTTGCCGAGACCGTCTTCCAGAAGCTCGCGCGTTGGAAGAAATCCACGTACTGAGTGGTCCCGATGCTGGTACCACCAACGGTGTACGGGGCGTTCCCAAAGATTGGCGACGCCAGCAGAAGGTTGGTGGGCGCCTGCGCCGAGCATGCGCCCGCCACAGTGGGGTCAAATGTGCTGTTGTCGCTGGCGAAGGTCACTACAACCGGGATAATCGGGGTCGGGATGGTCGTCGTCGTGTTCGTGGTGTTGGGATCCGTCCCGACCATCTGAAACGAGTAGTTGCCATCCTTGGACTGCCACATGGGAACCGTGGAAGCAGCTCCCAAGGCGTGGGCATGCATGCCACCTTCGGTTTGCTGGAGTGGGCGGCTCACATGCAGGATTCCATGGCGTGACGGCACGTCACTGGGATCTGCGTGATGGGTTGCCGGTGAGGGATCGGTAACCCGAAGCTGAGCGCATGCCGGAACCGCGCTCAGCGTGAATGCGGTGAGTACCGCAACCGTGGACAAGGACTTGATGAACTGCAAGATGGCCTCCAATGGAAACAGGGCTGTACTAGTACCGCTCTGTTTCCATTATGTGCCATTTTGGGACGCGGGTGTTTCAAATTGGGATTCGGAAATTTTCGTACTACTGTTGTCGAGATGGGAGGGGGCCTTCGCTCCCTACCTGCCGGTGCCGGAGAGCGACACGGACTGCGGCGAACCTGTCGCGCTATCCGCTATGCTCAACGTTGCCGTACGGGACGACTTGGCCGTCGGCTTGAAGGTCACGGAGAAAGTGCAATTTGCTCCCGCCGACAAAGTGGCACCGCAAGTTGTGGTTTTCGCAAAATCACCCGGATAGGCTCCGACCAGCGTAGTGGATGTGATCGTCAGCGCGGCGTTACCGGTGTTCGTCATCGTGACGGTCAGAGCGGACGATGTCGTGCCAACAGTTGTTGACGGAAAGTTGAGCGACGTCGGCGACAGGCTCACAACCGGCGCGGGCGGATTGGCACCGGTGCCTGAAAGTGACAGTGTCTGCGGCGAGCCGGTCACGTTGTCAGCGATGCTGATGGAAGCGGTCCTCGTCCCGGCTGCGGTCGGCTTGAACGCCACTGAGATCGTGCAGGTTCCCGACGCTGCAACGGATGTGCCACAGGTGTTGGTCTGGATGAAATCGCCGGTGTTGGAGCCCGCCAACGAAAGTGCAATACCGGTAAGCGATGCAGTGCCCGAATTCGTCAGGGTGACGGTCTGGGTGGCGGATGTCGATCCCACAGTGGTGCTGGTGAAGGTCAGTGACGCCGGGCTCAGAGAAACCTTGGGCGCGGCGGCGGCCACTGCGGTGCCCGAAACCGGGATGCTTTGCGGCGAGCCCGTAGCACTGTCGGTGATCGTCAAAGAAGACGAGCGAGTGCCGGCTGCGGTCGGCTTGAACGTAACCGCAATGGCGCAGGACGCACCAACCGCCAAGCTCGACCCGCAGTTGTTGGACTGGCTATAGTCCGATGGGCTGCCGCCCGTGAAGGCCACAGACGATATAGTGGCCGGAGCAGTGCCGCCATTCTTCACGGTTACGGTCTGGGCTGCGGATGCAACTCCAACCGTGGTGGAGGCGAATGTCAGGGAGACCGGGGTCAATGTCAGCGATGCCGAGCCAACCTTCACCGCGACCGCCGCCGAGGCACTAGCCGCGAAATTG
>CAIYDY010000012.1 GCA_903925015.1 uncultured Acidobacteriia bacterium | reverse complement strand
GCGGTCTCGGTGGCTTGCAGCGTGTGCTCCGTACTGGCCGAGTTGTAGGCCTGGGACTCTAGGCTGTAGTCGCCGATTCCCTGCTTCTCCGAACCATTCTTGGTGAACTGGTATCGCATGGAAAGCGTGTTGGACTGGTTCAACGTGTAGTCGATCCTCGGTGTAACGCTCGTACGTGTTTGCGGTGTCGTAACAGCCTTGCTCACGCTGGTCGGATTCGCGCTGGCGTCCAACGTGGTGGCCAGGATGAAGGCGTTTTCCGTGATGTCCCGGCGGTCGAAATCAATCCCGTAGGAGGCTTTGTTCATGCGGATGGGGCCGCTGAAGTTCGCGCCGAGAAAGCGCTGTTCATACGGCGGCAGCGCCGAGGTCAACAACGGACTGCGTGAGTTGAAGTCCTGGTTGTTGTACTGAAAGAACGCTTGGCCGCGGATGGTGTCGCTGCCGGGCTTCGTCAGAATTTCGATGCGCCCGAAACCGGGGCGGTCGTACTCCGCAGAGAATGGGTTGGAATTGATGCGGATCTCGCGGATCGAGGATTTCGGGGGCATCTGGCCGCCAGTGAAGCCGTCAATATAGATCTGTCCGCCACCCGGCCCCGCTCCCGGACCGGCCATGGCCTGGAGTTGCTGGGAGAGCTCGTCCGGATCGTCGGAGAGTGCGGCCAGCTCCCTCTCCCGCAGGATGAGGGCTCCTCCGTTGTTTGCGGGGTCTGAACTGACACGGTTGGCCTCGTCGAGCACGTTGACCACTTGGGCATCGGCCTGGATGGTCAACTCGGCATCCAAGGTTACCGGTCCCGAGATTTCCACGTCCCGGCGGTCGGTTATGGAGAACCCTTTGGCGATCACCCGCACTTGGTACTTGCCCGACGCAAGGCCGGTGAAGGTGTACTGGCCATTCTGGTCGGTCATCTTGCGCTTCTCCCCGCCGGGTCCGCGAAGTTGGACCAGCGCACCGGGCACGGAGGCACCGGATGGGTCCGTTACGGTGCCGTGGAGGCCGGGGGTCGTGTTTTGGCCTTGGGCAATGGATGGTTGACGCGCTCCAAGGAGTGCGAAAAGACAAAGTACGAGCGTACGAATCCCCGCAGGGCTTCTCATGGTCAATCCCTTTCTGTTTGTTGTTTGTTGAAACTGTGGAGTGTCTGGCGGCGGCTAGGGGGTGATGCCGGCCAGGTCGATCCCCATCCCGCCCATTCCGGATTGCATGCCACCCATTCCACCCGGCATGCCTCCGGAATTGGGCATTGCGCCCCTTCCACCGGGCATTCCGTTCCCCGACATCATCCGGGCCATCTGGATCAGCATCTCGGCATTGACCACCATGGTGATCGCCGTCAATTGATCCGGATTGGCCGTTTTGGTGCTGGAAACAATGACGGTCTTGCCCGGCTGGAAGTCCTGGACGGTCCCGGCCGGCATCATTTCGACCATTCGGCCGATGTCGGGCATTCCTCCACCCGGAGCACCACCTGGAGCGCCACCCGGAGCGCCACCTGGCATGCCGCGCCCACCGCCGCCGGGCATGCCCCCACCTTGCATGAGTGCCCCGAAATCCGGCATCGACTTGATTTGGGCATCAGGCCCCACACGAACTGTGAACGTTTTGCCTGTGCCGCTTTCGGCCAACACCAGCGTCTTGGAGTCCTGATTGAACGACACCACGGATCCGACGCGGGTCTGGAACGTGCCGAACACGATGTCGTCGGCCGAGACCTTCAACCCGTCGGGGCCTTTTTCGCCTCGTGCGCGCAACTGGTCCCCAATCTGGACTTTGGCCAGCGTTTCCGGCTTGGCCTCCGCGAACTTCACCGAATCGCCGGGGTATCGCCGCACCTTGGTAGCGGGCGTGGCGGACACCACCACAGCCTGCTCCGCTGCCATCCCTTTCACGGTGATCGTGACGGTGCCCGCCTTGACCTCGCGCACGGTACCCGAAACCCCGCGTTTAATCCAGTCCTGCCGGTCCGCCTCGTCCTTGGACGCGATATCGGAGGCCGACATCACCACGATGCGCCGCAGATCCGTGGTGCCCGGCTCCAGAGTCACCAGGACGCGGTCGCCGACGGCCACATCGCTGACTTGGATCGGCTTGCCGTTCTTCAGATCGCGTTCACCCGGGGCAATCCTTTGAGCCGTGCTCGATCCGGTCACTTTCACGGAGACCGCTTCGCCCACGTCCGGCTTGACCACAATCTCTGCGGTTTCGGCCTTCAGCGCACCAACGGTTCCAACAAACTGGCGGATACTCTGACCTTGCAGCATCCCGCACGCCAGAAGCGAAAGAATTGGAAACAAGTTGCTCATCTATTGCAGTAGACCGCATTCCGGCCTAGCCCGAGCCTTAAGTTTTGTAAACTAACCCCTGCCGTTACAAATGTTTGCGCTACAAAGGTTATAGATGGACGCGCGAAGAACACTACTGCTGATCGACGATGACCGCGAGCTGTCCGCCCTGATGGCGGATTTTTTCGCCCAGCATGGCTTCAAGATCGTGTCCGCGCTGGACGGCCGGGACGGCCTC
This sequence comes from uncultured Acidobacteriia bacterium, assembly GCA_903925015.1. Classification (GTDB taxonomy): domain Bacteria; phylum Acidobacteriota; class Terriglobia; order Bryobacterales; family Bryobacteraceae; genus BOG-234. The sequence goes on along the minus strand of CAIYDY010000012.1, from coordinate 1,241 downwards.
GCCCTTGGGCTCCAAGGAGGGCACGACCTCATCATCCTCGATGTCATGATGCCTGTAATCGACGGCTTCGAAGTACTGCGGCAAATCCGCAAGCGCAGCGAGGTTCCAGTGATCATGCTCACGGCCCGGACCGCCCAGCCCGACCGCATCACCGGCCTCAACACGGGCGCAGACGACTACCTGCCGAAGCCGTTCGCCCCCGACGAGCTCCTGGCACGCATCCGGGCGGTGCTCCGCCGTTCAGGAAAGGCCAATTTCGCCGAAGGCAGCGAAGGTAGCGAAGGTGGCGCGGTCGCGTGTGGTGACGTGGTGGTCTACGGCGTGTCCCGCCAAGTGAAGGTGGCAGGCGAGTTCGTTGCGGTAACATCCATCGAATTCGATATCCTCGAGTGTCTGATACGGGCCGCTGGCCGGGTGGTTTCGCGGGACGCGCTGGCTGCAGTACTCTACCAACGCCAATCCACGCCCTACGAACGCGCCATCGACGTCCATGTCAGCCACCTGCGCAAGAAGCTGGAACGGGCTGAAGAGGCCGCGATTCACACGATGCGCGGGGCCGGCTACATGTTTGCACCCAAGCCGCGCGCCGTGGCGTAGAATCCCCACATGCGCTCCATTTTCGCGAAGATCGTTGCTTGGTCGTTTGGAACGCTGGTCCTGTCGGTGATTGCGTTCTTCATGGTCACCGCTTGGATTGTCGTCCAGTCCGACCGCGGACTCGCCAAAATGCCCAACCTTCAGGTATTCATTCTGGGTGAAGCCAGGGGTGCCTACGAGTCCGGGGGCACAGCGGCGGCTGTTGCGATGCTCGGGCGACTGGACGCCACGCTGGGCTCTCTCCACGTTCTTCTGGACGCCTCTGGACGGGACGTTGTGACCGGCCGGGACTGGTCCAAGACTGTTGACCTGTGGGCGAAACGCCAGGGCGGGCCGACCCGGACAGTCAACGGTGTGGTGTTCGTGACCCCGGCGGCGGATCGGAAGTTCTTTTTGCTCGACCAGCCCCCCGGTTTTTTGGAACCTTGGCGCTACCTGCCCTATTTCGGACTCATCCTGTTTGCGGTTGCACTGCTGGGCTGGCCCCTCGCGCTGCATATCGGCACTCCGTTGCGCCACTTGGCAGGGGTTGTGGAGCGCTTTGGGCGAGGCGATCTCTCGGCCCGACTGCAATCCCGCCGGACGGATGAAATTGGCGAGCTGGCGCGTTGTTTCGATCAAATGGCCGACCGGATCGAAACGCT
>CAIYDY010000011.1 GCA_903925015.1 uncultured Acidobacteriia bacterium | reverse complement strand
TGGACTGGGCAAGGTGATTGTTACTGCGGTACCGCCCCCCTGGCGGTTCTCGGCGCGGATTTTTCCGCCGTGTGCTTCGATGATACCCTTGGCGATCGCAAGGCCCATGCCGGTGCCGTCGATCTTCGAGCGGACGGCCCGGGCTCGGTAGAACTTGTCGAAGATCCGATCCAGTTCGGCGGGGTTGATGCCGGAACCCCTGTCCAGGACGGCGATGGTGGTGAAACTGCCGCCGTCCGCCACTTCGACCACGATGGGGGAATCTGCCGGCGAATACTTGCAGGCATTCTCGAGAACTTGGGAAAGCGCGCGTCGCAACAGGCCCGGGTCGGCAAACACGACGAGGTCCGGCGACCCGACGGAGGCCGAGCAGCGGGATGCCTCATCCTCCCCCAGAATGGCAAACGCCTCGCCGATGACCTGGTGCACGGGCGTCCAAGCCTTCTCAAGACGCAGCTCGCGGGACTCGATGCGGGCCAGTTCGATTGCCTCAGTGATGGATGTCTGAAGTCGTAGCGAACCTTGGTCGATGATGCCGAGTAGTTCGTGCCGGAGCTCTTCGGGGGCGTTCGGAATCGAAATGAGGCTGGTGACACAGGTACGGATCGCAGTCAGGGGCGTCTTCAGGTCATGGGCAAGGCCGTCGAGAAGGGCGGCCTTGAACTCCTCGTTGCGGCGCGCGGCCTCGGCCGCAGTGGCGCGTTCGCGGGCGATGGCGCGCTGGTGGTTGATCGCGAGCAGGTTGGCGACGGACTCGCCGAGGCTCAGGTTGATCCGGGTTTCGATGTCCGGTGCCACCAGCGCGAGGCTCCCGATGGTGCGGGTGCCCATCTTGACTGGGAAGATGGCGAGTTCGGGCGCAAACGATCCGGTTCCCGTGGCTGCGGCGTGCTCCAGCGCTGGAAGCGTGCTGGCGGGGTCCGGGAGGTTGCCGAAAAGCGAGCCGCTTTCGGCATCGTAAAAGGCGAGGCTGGCGAGGCCGAGGATCTGGCTGGCGCGAAGGACGGATTGGGCTACGGAGTCGGCCCCGTCCTCCATCAGAAGTTCACGGCTGAGTTCGTAGAGGCTCACCATCTGGTTGCGTCCGGCCTGGGCCTCCTGGGCCCGGCGTCGGGCATCGTTTGAGAGCTTGCTGGCCGTGACGGCGGTGGCTAGAAAGGCGGCCAGGGCAACCCAGTTTTCAGGATCCGCGATGGTAAAGGTGCCCACTGGCGGGAGGAAATAGTAATTGAAGACCAGGACACCCGCGGCGGAAGTGAAGATGGATTCGAACAGCCCCCACCGGGTTGCGGCCGCCAGAACCACCACCAACATGTACAGGGCTGCGGTGGTCGCGTTTATGGGGATGACGTGGTGACTGAGCTGAACGATGAATGACAGACAGGCCAGACAACCGGGGATGCGCAGCAATTTGGCAAAGGAGCGCGGCATGACGGTCTCAGCGTACCTCAGTTGCCCGTGTTGCCTCAGTTGCCCGTGTTGCCGCAGGTGCCCGTGTTGCCTCAGTTGCCCGTGTTGCCGCAGGTGCCAGTGTGGCCTTCCACTCGTCGAGTTCGGGAGCCAATGGGGCAATCACCAGAACCTGCCCATCCGTTGCCGGACTGCGGAACCCGAGGCGGTGCGCATGCAGAAAATAGCGGTCCCAAGGGGACTTCTGGGCTCCATAGAGCGGATCACCGGCAACCGGGTGCCCCATGGAGGCCATATGCGCCCGAATTTGGTGCGTGCGACCGGTGCCAAGTTGGATCCGCAGGAACGTGAAGCCGTCGAAATACTCGATCGACTCCCACTCGGTCTTGGAGGCGCGGCCTGTTTCCAGCTTGGCGGTCATGCGGGCGCGGTTGCGCGGGTCGCGCGTGATGGGCTTCTCGATCCGCCCGGCCCCCCGCATGCTGCCTTCCACCAGCGTCAGGTAGACCTTTTCGACCTTGCGCGATGAGAACTGGAGGGCGAGGTCCTGGTGCGCCGCGTCATTCTTGGCGACGACGAGGGCTCCGCTGGTGAAACGGTCGAGCCTGTGGACGATCCCCGGGCGCATTTCGCCGCCGATGGCCGACAAACCGCCAAACCGGTGCAGCAGCGCGTTGACGAGGGTTCCATCCGTGATTCCGGCTCCGGCGTGGACGACCATCCCGGCGGGCTTGTTGATGACGACCACCGAGGCATCCTCATAGAGGATGGAAAGCGGAATGTCCTCGGGAGTCGCGTGGAGTGGAGCGGGCGGAGCAGGCTCCACATCCACCTCTTCCCCGCCCCGCAAGGCGCAGGAGGGCTTTTCCGTCTTTCCGCCGACAAGAACGAGGCCGTCCTTGATCCAATTCTGGATCCGGGACCGGCTGAATTCGGGCAATCGTTCGTGGATGAAAGCGTCGAGCCGCTTGCCGCGGTCGGCTTCGACCGCTGTGAGGCGCATGACTCCAGTATGGATGGTCGGACAATTCCCCAGAATCGTCAGGGGCTCTTTTCATTTCTTGAAGGGCACTGCAACCTCGCAATAACTGCCCGGTTCCGCCGTGTTCACCACTGATACGATTTGGCCAGCAACGGTTCGGACCATGGGCCACTGCGAGTTTTCCAGAACAACCAGGGCGATCCTCCTCGCCTTCAGATTCTGCTGGTAGCGGATGTTCTTGTCGGTTGTCACCAGCACCTCGAACCCAGCCCGTTCGGCCGCATCAATTAAGTCGCCATTGACCAGCTCTTCCCAACCGCGGGTTCTAGCCTCGACCACTACGTGGTCGGTTAGGAGCCGCGCCAGACCACGCGGCGTCCCGTTGTCGAACAGAACAAACATGAAATCCGATTAGTCGAACGAGGGATCCCTGTCCAAGGATTGGGCAACGAACGACATCAGGCTGTCGATTTCTTCCCTGCTCACGGGAAACTGCTCAATCACCTCGTCGATGGTCATCCCTGCCTCGATGTTTTCAAACACCACTTTCGCAGGTGTGCGGGTGCCGCGCAGCAGCCATGCGCCGCTGACCTTTCCGGGAATGCTCTCGACAGCGGGGCATTGCGACCAATCCAAATACGGCATCACGTGGACTCCTATTCCGAGCGTACGCTGCTGGTCCAGATTCGTCAAGGATCAGCGTCCGGCAGCAGGACAACCTGCCCCTAAAACCCCTGCTTCGCCCCCGCAAGAATCCGCTCCACCACCGAATGCGGCGCGTCAATGTTCTCGACCATGATCCGGCTGGTAGCGCCGGCGGTTTCGATCCACACATCACCCACATTGCACATCCGCTGGAACAGCGACTGGTTCACCCCCACATCCTGGATCCTCGACAACACCAGGCTGTGCGTCGATTTGCCGAACAACCCGGTTTCCGAGCGCAGACGGTCCGCCGTCAGCACCGTCACCGTGGTGCGGAGCTTCACCCAATGCATCAGAGGTGAAATGAGTGAAATGCTGACCACCGCCGGGATCCAGATCTGCGGAATTTCCCCGGCAAAGTGCGCAATCCACGCCACCAGCACCACCAGCAGCACCAACGCGGCCCAAGCCTTGAGAAACTTCGTCGTCGGTCGAATCGTCAGGTCGCTCATCCCCCCTATTATCCCGAAACTCAGGCCACTGGCGGTGTGGTGATCTTGCGAATGCTCTCCGAAATCGCGTCCTGGTCGAAAACTTTCTTCCAATCTTCACGGAAGATGCTGCGCTTGGCCTCGGCGATGGCCTTCAGCGCGCCGTCAGAGAAGGTGGCACCGGGGAAAAGCTGGAACACGATTCCCAATTCGACCTTGAGGTGGCCGAGGAGGAAGTCGCGCGCGGCGGCCTCGGGCACACCCATGCCGACAGCGTGGTCCATCGCCTCCCGGACAATCGTCAGGCAGGTGCCGAGCACCGTTTCCGACAGCACCGGCTCCAAAATCGCCATCTGCTCCGCCGTGCAGCGGTGCGAATCGCCGACGGGGGCATAAATGGCGCGGGCAATGGCCTCGCCCTTCGCGTATTCCTCCTCGGGACCCTGGACCAACGAACAAACGATATTCTGGCGCGCCTTGGTTCCGCCGAAGAAGTCCAGTTGGGCCTCGGGATCTGTCTCGCCGCCGAACACGGACGGATGGCAGGGATGGGTGACGAAATAGGTCAGGTCGTCGCGCTGCGGCAGGTCGCCGGCCAAGGGTGCGGCGATGTCCAGTGCAATCAGCATCATGCCGGGACGGAAGCGCCCTTCGAGGGACGCCACCACTTGGCGAATCCGGTTGTCCGGCAGGGCCAGAATCAGCACATCGGCCCCGTCGACAGCCTCTTCCGGCGATACGGCGGCAATGCCGCGTTGCGCCAGCGCCGCCCGGCCCCGGTCGGCAACTTCGGCGTGCAGCACCGGATAGTCCGTCTTCAGCAGGTTGTCGGTGATCCGGCAGCCCATTTTTCCGCCCGCTCCGAGGAGGGCGATTCTTGTTGTGTTCATTCCGCGATTCCTTGCCTTACGTTTTCAAAAAAGTGCTGCGGGCCGACCTGTCCCCCTTTGAGGACTAGTTCAACCCCATCCATTTCCGGCTCCCGCGAGTGCACCCGGCACAGGGGAGCGCCGGGGCTCAGAAGCGCTGCAAATGTAAGCGCGTCGATGTCCAACTGCGCAACCGCGTGGCTGGAGGTATCCCCGCCCGCGACAACCGCGCGGCGGACACCCGAGCGACGGATCAATTCCGCCAGCAAACTTCCAAGATATCGCCCAAGGGACTCGCACTTCGGTTCACCGTGCCGGTCGGCCGGACCCAATGCTGAATACAGCACCACACCTCGATGGTTTTCAACACCCGCCAGTGCAGATGACAGATCCCGTTCCATGTCGAAGGAGTTGACATCCACCCGGATGGCCGAGTAACCGTTGTGCTCCGCCCATTCGATCTGGGTCGCCGTCGCGGGTGAGCAACTTCCGCTCACCACAATGATTCTGTCCACCGGGGTGGCCTGCGGCGGCTCGAAATCCGGGGTCACCAAGCCGACTGCGCGCCAGTGCATCATCAGCGCATGCGTCAGGCCGGAGCTGCCTACACAGAACCCCTCGGCCTGCTCCCACACGAGCCGCCCCACTTCGGTAATCGATTCCCAGCCGAGGCCGTCGAACAGGACGGCCTCGCTCGCGGCCACTTGGAGCGCCAAAAGATCGTCCGCGCTTCCCTGCTCCAGTGCCTGGATGTCGACGAGGCCAATCCGGAGCGCGGTCTGGCGGGCGAGGTGCAAGCGCAAATCCGCCTCGTCCATGGGGGTCACCGGGTGTCGGCTCATCGCCGGGTGCCGGTCAATCCGGTGGATCGACCCGCCGCCAAACGCGAATAGGTTGCCGAATAGGACGTAGCGCTTCAAGTGCGGTGCCGCCACGGCAATCGGCACCCAGCGGTTCCCGAATACGCCCCGGCCGATTTCCATCGCCCGCCCGATGCTCCCGAACTGCGGCGAACTGTCGAACGTGGAGCAGACTTTGTATTGGCACAACGGCGCACCATACTGGCGCAGATTTTCGAAGATAGCAGGGAGGTGGGCTTCCATCCACTCCGGTCCGCGGCTACGGCTTTCGCCGGCGATCCCGATTGCCCTGCATTCGGCAAACCTGGCCAGCAATCCCGCATCGGGAGCCTTGGGGAACAGAACGGTTTCCAGTCCTTGCGATGCCAGAGCCTCCAGCGCATCCGTGGAACCCGTAAAATCGTCGCCGTAAAAACAGAACAAGGGTCCAATCACGATCCGAAGGTCTCCATCGCTTCCCGGAGTTCCCGGTTTTCCCGCGCCGCCACATCCAGAGGAATCCCCGCCAGAGCAGCTTCCCAGGCTTGGTGGATCGCCCGGACTCCCGCCCCGATGCCGCCGGGGTGCCCCATGATCCCGCCGCCGCAGGCAAAAATCAGGTCGGTCGAGCCGAGCGCAGCCCAAGTTCCTGCAGCTTGCTTGACGGATTGGCCCGACGAAAACACCGGCATGATTTCACAACCCCGTCCGGGAACCGAAAACATGGGCGTGAGGCATTCCCGCGCCGATGCGATTACGGATGCGTCGTCCTCGCAGAACTTGTTCGAAAGGCCGTTCACATGGAGGTGGTCGACGCCAGCCAGGCGGTACAGTTTCTGGTAGGCGATGTAGCTCATCCCAATTGCCGGCGACCTGCCGTACATCCCCCACCCGTTGCGGTGCCCATGGATCGCCAGCGTGGACCTTTTCCTTAACGCGGCAACTGCGGGCAGGCCCACCGAATTCAGGCTCACCATGGCACAGGTGCCTTCCGCCGCCGCCAGGGACTCCTGCCGTTCGAACATTTCGTCCATGTCGCCCGTGATGTTGCAGGCATACATCACCATTCGGCCCGTACGGTCCCGATGCCTGCGTAACACGTCCAGAACTGCGGCGGAGCGGTTGGCGAACGGGCAATGGGGGCCGTCGGCCTGCAGTTCGTCGTCCTTTATAAAGTCGATACCACCGGCAGCCAGTGCATCCACCATCTCGGCGGTTGCGGCGGGCGACAAGCCGACGCTGGGTTTGATGATGGTGCCAACAAGCGGGCGTGTGGGAACCCCTGTCAAGCGACGGGTTCCGGCGACGCCGAACTGCGGACCCAAGTACTTGCCGAGGAAAACCTCCGGCAGCGTGATGTCGAGTAGCTTAAGGCCCGAAAACGGCTTCAGTTCGAACAGGTTTCCGGCCACGGTGGCCACAAGATTGGAGAGGGACGGGCCCATGTTCTCAATAGGCCACGATAGGGACACCTCCGCGCTCCGCCAGAGGTCCGCCCCCTTGGGTCGACCGGCCCCGGGCAACGATGGCATCGCCACGGCATCCAATTCCCGGATCGACTCCACGCGCGCCCCGTGCGCCAGCTTCAACTCCGGCGTCTCGCCCGCAACTTTGATGAAGGTGCCGCTCGATTGTTCCCCGGCCATCACCTCGGCGGCGTAGTCAAGGGGGTACGCGGTCTCAATCCAGTAGCGCGCCCGGACACGCCCATCCGCCGCGTTCATCAATTCAACCATCGGCGGCCATCATACCAGCACAACGCAACGGAAAGCGCTTCCCATGCCACTTCAGGCCTACCGAAAAACCCATCTACACGTCTGGGGAAGAAGATGTTATACTTCTCCCACGTGAAACAGATTTTCTGGACCGCCACCGCCGGTTTGACGCTGATCGCCGCCGCGTATGCACAGCCGCCGGGTTCCAAGGGCAAGGTCGTCGAATTCGACGCCGCCTCGATCCGGGTGAATGAGCCCGAGACGGGATTCCATTTCGGCTCCTCGGAATCCAGTACCGGCGGACCGGGCACGGGCGACCCCGGCATGTACCGGTGCTCCAAGTGCACTTTGGCCACGTTGATCGGCAAGGCGTTCGAGATCCAAAATTACCAGTTTCCTGGTCGGACGGCGTTCACGACAAACACTTTCGACGTTGCGGCCAAAGTTCCTGCGGCCACCAGCGCCGAAGACTTCCAGTTGATGCTGCAGAACCTGCTAAAGGAGCGGTTCGGCCTCACCTACCATTACTCGGAAAAGAAGATGCGCGGCTACAACCTTGTGGTGGCCAAGGGCGGATCCAAGCTGAAGGAATCCACGGATGCGGCACCACAGGCCGCGCCGAATCGGGGTGGCGACCAGCACGGACCGGGCGCGGGCTCGTTCGGGCGTGGTGGCGGCTTCCAGGTTGGCGGAGACCATGGCCACACCGGCGTCGTCTCGTTCTTTGGATCCGCGCGCTACCGGGCCGACCACCAGACCACGGCAGATCTGGCGCGCCTGCTTTCCGACCAGCTCGGAGTGCCTGTGGACGACCAGACTGGCTTGAAGGGCAAGTACGATGTCGCCCTCAATTGGACCGGTGACAACACCTCCAGCGCGGCCAACCATGCGGCGGCTGGCGGCGGGGCGGGACACGGCGACCACGGAGCCGACGGGGCCACTCCGCGTGATTCTTCCGCTCCGGCGCTGTTCGATGCCTTGCAGGCGCAACTTGGGCTGAGGTTGGTCGCGGCGGACCAGGCAACAGCCCGGATCTTTGTTGTCGACCACGCCGAAAAGCTGCCGACGTCGAACTAAGCCACTTGGTGCGCGACCGAGATCGCATGGCGGAGGCGGTCCCAGTTGGTATCTGCCTCCACCGTGCAATCGGCACCGAGAATGAACGGCTTGGGCGATTCCTTGACCACGCGCCGGATCTCGGCTTCCACCTGCTCGGGAGTGCCGGTGCCGATGATTCCATGGCGGTCCAACCCACCCATGAACGGTCGCTTGAAGAACCTGGCCAGTTCGCTGGCCGGAATCTGGTGGTCGGCCAGCTTCACGTTGCAGTTGACCACGTGGCCGGGATAGTCGGCGTAGGCGTTGTAGTTGGCGTACGGTGCCACATAGTCGCAGACGTGGAGGATGTTGAACGGGCAGGCCGACTGGGCCTCCTTCATGGCGACCAAATCGAACGGCTTCACGTACTTGGCAAAAACTGCAGGTGACGGGAGCCGGTTTGCCTCGCCGCCCTGGGTGGAGGCGTAGAACCCGTCGATCCCCTCCTTGATGCAGGCTTTCACGAACAGCATCTGGCTTTCAGTCAGGATCTCCAGACCCTTTTTCACCGCTTCCGGATTCTCCTGCATGTGCTTTAACAACGTGGGAGCCCCGGCGCAATGCCCCGCGCACATGAACGGGGAGTAGAGGGTCATCAGAATCAGCGAATTCCTCTTCTCCTCCTTGACGAGTTCCCGGACCGTTTGGAGGAGCGGTTCATAGAAATCCAGCTTGGCCAGCTTCAACTTGGACCAATCCTCCGGCTTCTGGAGAAAGTCCTGGCGGGAATAGGTCTGCTCGAACTGGATCTTGAGGAAGTCCATGTCCGTATGGCGGAAGAACTCCAGATGGCGTTTGGCGGCTGCGGAACCGGACTTGTAGTCGTTGCCGAAGTGCAGGAAAAATGCCGCCGGGGTGTAGTTCGCCGTGCCTTGGCCCGCCAGCCATCCGAGCATTCTATCCCGCTTGTTGGCGGGGGCGGGTGTCCCGAAAGTGGTGGGAGCAAGTGCGGCGCTGGCGGAAAGGCTGAGGAAGGTGCGGCGGTTCATCCTTGTAGGATACATGCTGGAGGAACGGATGTGAGACGGAATCCAACCGGTCAACACATCCGCGGCCCTATAACGAAAGTGCTGCTTGACCACGGGGGGGGGCTGAGCTAATATTGCTTCGATGATCACACGAATCGCAGCCTTCACTCTAATCACAACATCTTTGGCATTCGCCGCCGACCCTTTTGTTGGAACTTGGAAGCCGGATTTGGAGAAGACCAAGTTCATCAGTCCCCAGCCGTCGGAAGCCAACCGGCGTCGAGTCGTCAAGTGGGAGGCACCCGGTAAAGATACGATTCGGCTGTCGTGGACGGTTGATGGCAATGTTGCGACACGAATCAGCGGAAAGCCAACCGAGCCGGTGGATATGATTCTGGACGGCAAGGAGCACGGCACGGCTGCCGACGGGTTCCGGACAGCGACGCGGATGGATGAGCGCCATGTGCGGATTACCGTCAGGTCGGCTAGCGGGTCTATTCAAAATGACGATGTCGTTTCCGAGGATGGCAAGACGCTGACCATGACCCGGAAGGGGAAGACCGAAGGCGGTCGGACTGTCGACGAGATCCTCGTTTACAACAAACAGTAGGACTGACCTAAAGGAAAATCGTTTATTTGACCGCCGCCTGGACGCGCATGCCTTGGCGGAGTTCGTCCGTGCCCCGTCGGGCGATGACGTCGCCCTCATCGAGTAGGCCCCGGACTTCCACGAGACTGCCGGAGACGGCACCCTTCACAACATCCACCCATTCCACCTTCCCTTCGCGGATTCGGTTGACGAAGGTGCGTTCTGTGGTTACGGCGACTGAGGTCGGCGGAACCAGCAACGAGGCACTTTTCGATGGAACGACCCACGTGACGGACGGGAACATTCCGGGTGCCAGCTGGCCTTTGGGGTTGGGGACGTCCAGTTCCACGGGCATGGTGCGGGTCTTGCTGTCCATGGAGCCGCTGACGCGGGCCACAGTTGCGGTGAAGGGTAGGTCCGGGTAGGCTGGGACTTTGAAAGTCATCTTTCTGCCGTGGGGGATGGTGGCGGCTTCGCGCTCCGGCAGGGCGACAATGAGGCGGAGGCGGTTCAGTTGTTCCAGTTCGAACAAAGGTTCCGATTGGGGTCCGGCAAGCGCGCCTGGGTGGATGTTGCGGGCGGTGATGGTGCCGTCGAACGGAGCGGTGATTTTGAGGTAGGCGAGGGTGTCGCGGAGTACTTTCACGCTGGCGCGGGCGGCATTGACCGACACGTTGCCGGATTGAATGCGGGCTTGCAGAGCTTCGGTTTCCCGGTTGGCGAGTTCGAGTTCGTTGCCTGCGATGACACCGGGCGTGGCGGACGCAAGTTTCAGTTTGGAGGCCGTGCTTTGGGCGGCGGCGAGTCTGGCTCGGGACTCGGCGATTTCCGATTCAATCACCAGGACGCGTGCCTCGGCTTCGGCGATGCGGGCGTCCATTTCGGGAGCCGTCAGTTCGGCCAGGATGTCGCCTTGCTTTACGTGGGAGCCGCGATCCACCAGGACTTTCTGGATGAAGCCGGAGATTTTGGCCCGGATTTCGGTGCGCTGGTAGGGGAGGAGTTCGCCGGGGAGGTCGAGTTTGCGCTCGACCGGGAGGGCGGCAACGCGGGCGGCGTCGATTGTGGGGAGGGGTTGGGCGGGGAGTTGGAGCGTTGCTAGGAGGAGCGCGGTTATGGCCGCCTGGAAAGGCGGCTGCAGCCAAGAATGGCTGCCCCACAAGCCAAGGTTTGTGGTCTGGTAGTGGCAGGACACCGAAGTTGGAAGACTGGGGTTACGCGTCATAGTGGCGGCTCGTGGGGTCGTCGGGGTCGAGGGACGGGGAATAGGTTTTGGTGCGGCCTTGGAGGATAGCGTAGATTGCCGGGAGGACGAAGAGTGTGACGAGCGTGGATGCGGCCAGTCCTCCGATCACTGCTCGTCCCAGGGGTGCGGTTTGCTGGGAGGCTTCGCCGAAGCCGGTTGCCATCGGAATCATGCCGACAATCATGGCGCAGGCGGTCATCATGATGGCTCGGGAGCGACCGGTGGCACCTTCGAGCGCGGCATCGAGGGGACCGGCCCCGCTGAGCCTAGCCTGTTCGCAGAACGTGACGAGGAGGATCGAATTGGCGACCGAAACACCGACGGCCATGATCGCTCCCATGAAGGACTGGACGTTCAGGGTGGTGTTGGTGGCGAGCAACATCAGAATGGAACCGGCGATGACGGCTGGCATGCCGGACAGAACCACTAGGGTCAGCCGGAGCGACTGGAAATTGGCCAGAAGGAGCGCGAAGATCACGGCGATGGAAAGTGCCAAGCCGGTCGCGAGGCCGGTGGTGGTTTCCTTCAAGGCCGGAGCTTGGCCCCGGACTTCGACGGCAACACCTTTTGGCGGCGCACCGGCTCGCTTAATTGCGGCGTCGATTGCCGGGAGTACTTCGCCCAGCGCCTTTTCGTGCAGGTTTGCGGTCAGGCTGACCACGCGCTGCATGTTGTAGCGGTCCACTTCACCGCTCACGTTGGCGTATTTGAGGCTGGCGACGTCGGCCAAAACCGTGTCGGGACTGCCGGCGCGGGCGGTGACCGGCAGATCGGCGAGATCGCGCATCGACTTCATCTTGTTCTGCGGAATCTCAACTTGGATCTGGAAGGCGTTGCCGCTGCCGGGGTCGCGCCAGAAGTTCGGTTCGATGAAGCGACTGGACGAGGTCGCCGGAACCATGGACCGGGCGACGTCGGCGGTGGTCAGGCCTAGCTGGCCCGCGCGCTTGCGGTCGATATCGACTTGCACGGACGGATAGTCCTGTGGTTGGCCGTAGGTGAGGTCGCGGAGGTCCGGAATTTTGGCGAGTTCGGTCTTGATGGCCGCGGCGAGCTTGCGGTTGGCGTCGACGGCGGCACCCTGCACTGCGACTTCGACCGGGGTGGGGGAGCCGAAGCTGAGAACGCGGCTGATAATGTCGCCCGCTTCGAAAGTCGCCTGCATTTCGGGCAGTTCAGCGGCGAAAGTTTTGCGCATCTTTTCCCGGAAGGCCTCGCCGCGCAACGGCGCGCCCGGCTTGAGCGCGACTTGCAGGACTGCCTCCTGCGGGCCGCTGGTAAACAGATAGATGGTGTTGACGGGGTAGCTGGCTGGCTGGACGCCGACGTAATCGGTTGTGATGGAGACGTTGCCGGGTCCGGCATCGCGCTTGATGAGATCGAGGGCCTTCAGCGCCATGACTTCGGTGCGTTCGATGCGGGTCCCGGTGGCGGCGCGGAGGCGGATCTGGAAGTCTGTGGCCTCGCTGGGCGGGAACAGTTCGGTCCTCAGCCGTGGCAGGACGGCGGCGAGAAGAAGGGTGATTGCGACGACGTAGAGGCCGGTAATCATCCAGCGGGAGTCGATGCCCCGGAGAACCAGCGCGGAATAGCGGCGGTTTGCGCGTTCGTGGCCGGGTTTGGGGCGCATCAACCACGCGCTGAGGACGGGAACGAGCGTGCTGGACAGGACCCAGGAGGAGATCAGGGCAAAACCGGCAGCAAGGGCGAGCGGCACGAACATCTGGCGGCCGACGCCGGTCATATAAAAGGACGGGACGAAGACGGAGACAACGCAGAGCATGGAAAGAAGACGCGGGAGCGCCGTCTTCCGGCAGGCTTCCACGACGGCGCGCATCCGCCCCATTCCGGCGTCCATGTGGGCGTGGATGTTCTCGATTTCCACTGTGGCCTCGTCAACCAGGACGCCGACGGCGAGCGCCAAGCCGCCCAGCGTCATGATGTTGAGGGTCTGCCCGGCGGTCCAGAGGAGGACAACGGCGGCCAGTAGTGCGAACGGAATGGTGATGATGACGATGAGGGCGCTCCGCCAATCGCGTAAAAACAGCAGGACCATGAGTGCCGTCAGTAGTGCACCGAGGGCGCTTTCAGTGACGAGGGAACGGATGGCTCCAGTCACGAAACGGGATTGGTCGAATTCGAGCTCGATCTTCACGTCGTCCGGAACCACGGCGCGCATGGCGGGAAGGGCCTTCTTCACTCGCTCAATCACGTCGAGGGTGGAGGCGTCGGCGCGCTTGGTGACCGGGATGTAGACCGTACGGTTGCCGTTGACGTGCGCGTATCCAACAAGGATGTCGGTGCTGTTTTCCACTGTGCCGATATCGCGGATGTAGACGGCGGGGCCGGAACCGGTGCGGACGGGGGCGTTGGCAAGGTCGTCCATGTTGCCGGTGAGGACGGAGTTGTTGGAGACGATGCGGGTGAGGTCTCCTTCGCGCAGGACGCCGGAGGGCATGACGATGCTGGCCTTGTTGACGGCGGCGATTGCCTCCTCGGGCGACATATGGAAGGCTGCCAAGCGCTCGGGATTGAGGCGGACGACGATGGTCTTTTGGTTGCCGCCAAACGGGGGAGGCGCGGAAACGCCTTCAAGGGTCGCAAAGAGCGGACGAACGCGGTTGAGGGCGATGTCCTGCATTTCCGCGGGGCCCCGGGTCGGGCTGGTGAAGACGAGTTGGCCGACGGGAACGGAACCGGCGTCATAGCGGACGATGAACGGCGGCACGGTGCCGGGCGGCATGAAGGAGCGCGCGCGGTTGACGTAGCCGACGACTTGCGCCATGGCCTGGCTCATGTCCGCGTCGTCGTGGAAGACGAGCTTCATCAGGGCCGCACCCTGAATGCTCTTGCTTTCGACGTGCTCGATGCCGGTGATGTAGAGGAAGTGGTACTCGAAGTAATAAGTAAGGTAGCCCTCCATCTGCTGTGGGTCCATGCCGCTGTAGGGCTGGGCGACGTAGATGGCGGGCGCGCCGAGGTTGGGGAAAATGTCGGCCTTCATCCGGCGGACGGCCATATAAGAGGTTGCGGCCAGAACGAGGATGAGGACGAGGGTGGTGATGGGGCGGCGCAGGGCGGCAAGTACGAGGCGCATGTTAGAGGCCCTCCGCGATTTTCAGGAACGGGGCGAGGTCGCCCGAGGAGATGGCGAGGTCGAGGAGGCCGCGCCAGATGTTGAGCTTGGCGAGTGAGTGGTCGATTTCGGCTTGGGTGAGGCGGCGCTGGGTGTCGGCGACATCGGTGATGGTGCCGAGTCCGGCTTGGTAGCGGGCGCGGGCCTGGGATTCGGCTTCGCGGGCGGCGGCTACGGCGATGGGGGTCTGGTCGGCAATTTGGCGGGCTCCGTCGAGCATGGCTTTGGCTCGGGCGGTGCGGCCGTCGAGTTCGCGGACGACCTGTTTGTAGCGCGCCTCGTCGGCCAGTTGGCGGTGGGACTCGGCGTCGCGCTTGGCACGGATGCCGGGGAGGTCGGAGATGGCGAAGGAGACGTTCACGCCCAGGCTCCAATTGTGGATGTTGGGGCCGATTCCGCTGAAGACGCCGCTGCCCTGGCCGTTCGGTTGCACGCCGGTACCCCGGGCATAGGTGGCGCCTTCGAGATTGATTTTGGGTTTGTAGGCGAAATCGAGGGTTTTGGACCGGGCCTTGATTTCCTCGATGGCGGCGCGCTGGGCGGCTGCGAGGGGGTTGGATTCGGGGTTTGCGACCGTTAACGTTGCGGGAGGGCCGTCGGCGGTGGACTTGGCCAGTTCGGTGTCCGTTCCGACCCACTGGGCGAGAGCTGCCTTGGCGAGTGCGATGGCCTGACGGGATTGGATGAGCTGGATCTTGGCGGAGGCGACTTCGGCCTTGGAACGGGAGGACTCGACTCCGGGCCGGAGTTCGGCGTTCACGAGGGCGTTGATGACGGTCTGGAAGGACTCGGCGCGCGCGACGGCGGCGGCGGCGGCTTTTTCCGTTTCCTCGGCGGCGCGGATGGTGAGGAATGCGGCGGCGGTTTCGGCGGCGACCTGGAGGCGGACCACCCCGACATCGGCAGCGGCTTTTGCCTTGGAGCTTTCGGCGGCACTGATTTCCGAGCGGCGGCGTCCGAAGTCGAAGGGCTCCCAGTTGACGAGGATGCCGACGGCGGTGCCGAGGACGGGCGACGGCGAATTGGAGCCGAGGACGGGGCCGGAGATGGAGGGGATCACGGCGACCGGCTGGGGCAGGAGGAGGCCGAAGACGTTGTTGTGGGTGGCGATGTTGGCTTGGGCCAGGGCGTCGGCCTTGGGGAGGTAGGCGGTTCGGGCG
Source organism: uncultured Acidobacteriia bacterium (assembly GCA_903925015.1). GTDB lineage: Bacteria > Acidobacteriota > Terriglobia > Bryobacterales > Bryobacteraceae > BOG-234. The sequence continues at coordinate 3,882 of CAIYDY010000011.1, read as the reverse complement.
AGGTTCACCTGGGCTGCGGCTACCTTTGTTTGTTCGTTGGCGGCGGTGATGGACGGGTAGGCGGCGACGGCGCGCTCAACGGCTTGGGGAAGGGTGAGTTGCGCGTGGGCGAAGGGTACTGAGAGGAGTCCGATGGCGGCCCGGGCCAGGAGGTTCACGAGTGGCTCCCGTAGCAGTGCAAATGTAACATTCTGAATGGCTTGTGTTTCTCGAAGCGAATCCGAATCAACATGATAGCACCGGCGGCGGGTGTGGGATTGCCGGATTGGGTGAGTGGCGGCGGCTTGGGTTCGTTCCGCGAATTTCGAGTTGGCTGGGGGTGGCCCTTGGGTTTGATCGGCAGAGTTTCTTGTTGGGAGGGCGTGGGTGGCCAGGTCGAGGTGTGGAAGCTCGGGTTTGTTTGGCAAAAATAGATTCCGGGATACGGACTGCAGTTGCGTGGGCTCGTTTCGCCGATTTTCACCAAGGCCTTCCCGTGCGCTTGGGTTCGTTTCGCCGAAATTGGTTTCGGGAGCGCATGGGTTCGAGCGGTGAAATTTTGTAGTGTCGGGTTCGTTCGGCAAAAATTGATTTGCGCGGTCCGGCGGGGCATGCCGGTATGGACACGAATTATGCGAGACACGGGTGTTGGTGGATGGGCAACAGGCGGCGCGGGATGGGGTGTGGCTCAGCATGGCGTCCCATTCTCGCGCACGAGTATGCCGCAAGCTCACTGAAATGCCAATGCGGACGAGGGTGGGGTATCCGTAAAACCATGAACGCGTGAGACTTATCGGCGGTGACAATTTTTTCTGCCAGCGGTGACAGATTGGCTCTGATGGGGTAATTTGACGCACATTCGTTGCCCTATTACGCATTGGGAGGGTGGCCGGGCCCTAAATCCCGGAGGTTGCGGTTAGGTAATACAGGGAATCGGAGTACAATCACAAGACCGGTGCCACCCAGACTCCCACAACCGAGTAAACTGCTTGCGGATGTGCGTGAAAGGATTTACGCTTTCGCGTCATCAAAGGTAGGGCCCGATCACGCGGATGACCTCGCCAACGACACGATGCTCGTGCTCCACAACAAGTACGGGCACCTTGATTCGGCCGCGGACTTGATCCCGGTCGCCGTTACCACCATGAAGTTCAAGATTCAAGAGTTTCGCCGAGACCGCGACCGGGCGCACAGCTCGATCGAGTCCACCCCGTTCGCCCCTCCCCGGTCGACCGACCCGAACCCGGAGCAATCGGCCCACACCCTGGAACTGCGCGCCCTGTTGCTGTCAGCCATCCAAGAGCTGGGGGAGCGCTGCCGGGAACTGTTCCGGCTGAAACTGGAAGGCTACAACTACCAGGAGATCAAGGAACGGATGGGGGCTGGGTCCGTCAATACGGTCTATGTTTGGGACCATCGTTGCACGGAGCAACTCAGGCCCAAGCTGAAGGGGGCCAAATGAATCCCCGCGACGAACGCCTTCTGCTGGGGGGCTACCCGACCAATACGCTGACCCGCGACGAACGCGAGGCACTGATGCTGGCCGCGTCCAAGGATGATGAGCTGTTCGCTGCGTTGGTTGAGGCAGACGACCTGCGGGATGCGATCTCCGACGATGCTTTCCGGCATGAGTTGATCCGAAACCTGCGGGAAGCAGGGCGCGGGAAGGTACCTAGTCTTTTGGAGCGGTTCAGGCAGTTTCTTGGAAATAGTGGGCGGCCGCGCATACGGTTCGGGTGGCCGGCGGTGGCCAGTGCGACGCTCGCCATCATCGCCATCGTGTTGATCCGGCTTGGGACGATCAGCGAGACTTCTCCCGTGGCCCGGATTGCACTTGGCCCGGACGCGATCCCCGCGCTACATGCTGCGGGGATTCTGGAGGGCCCGAGCCAGTCGGAGCGCCGATTGGAATCGCAGAGCCGCCAAGCTCCGCCAGCCGACGGCAAGGGTTCGGCGACTCTTGCGATGGACCGGTCCGGCGCGGTTCCCGAGTACCGGGTCGGCGACCGGATGCGTATCGGGTTCAGCATCGCGTTGCCTGCCAATGTCCTGCTGATTGAAGAGCGGCCCGACGGAACCACGGTGCGATTCTTCCCGAACCGATTCACTTCGTCCCCAAGCGTGGCGAAGGGGGTGACGACGCTGGTGCCGCCCGCGGGGCAAGGGGATTTCGAGGTCGAGGGACCGGCGGGGCGGCGGACGTTGCGGCTGCTGATCTTCCCGGCGTCCGCCGATCCACTGGCTTCGGACTTGGCTTGGGAGAGTGTTCGGGCGCAGGCACGGGTGGTTGAGCGACAGTATGAAATTCGTTGAAAGGATTTTCCGGGTGGGTGCATGAGTAGGTGTGGCCGCCAACGGGCGGTCACGGAAAGAGAGATTGCGATGATGTACGGGAAGTTTGAGGACGCGGCCTTTGCTGGCGCTCCGAACGGACGGTTAAAGCCGACTGAAAGTCGGCTGCAGCCAAGAATGGCTGCCCCACACAGACTTGGTGTCCTGGTGGTGACGGTGGCGGGGGTGCTGGTTGGGGGGGCGTTTGGGCAGACCAGCGATCCTCGGGGGATGTATCTGGACAGCACCGGGAACGGTCCGGCGGCGATCCGCTTCAATGTGCAGTTGGAACACGAGGGCAACCGCACCCTCGTCCCCGCTACCCACACGTTCGAGTCGGGCGACCGGATGAAGTTCCAGTTCGAGCTGAACCGACAGAGCTACGTCTACATCCTGCTCCGGTCGGTTTCCACGGACCCCGCCCGTTTCGACCGCTATGCGGGCTCGCGCGGCATCGAGATCGTCCGCGACGAGGACGAGCGCACCACCACCACTGGGTCGGGTACCACCAAGACGACCAGCACGACCAAGACCACCACAACGGCCACGGGAACAGCGCCCTTCCAGTTGCTCTTTCCGACCCACCAAGCCGGGGGCGACAACCTGGTGCCGGCCCACGTGAGCAAGGCGTTTCCCTCGGCGGACGACAAGTACTTCCGCATGGACCGCAAGCCGGGCATGGAGAAGCTGCTGGTGGTGGTCTCGCCGACTCCCATCGACTTCAGCCCGTACTTCGACATGGCCAACGGCAAGTTGCGGCCCAACGCCGAAGTTTCGGTGCAACTCACGAAAAGCTTGATGGAGTACAGCGGCAACGCCAATGTGTCGTCTTCACGGGGGATTGAGATCGAGAGCTATGCCGCGGCGTCGAAGGCGGCCAAGCCCATGCTGGTGCCGGTGGATCTGCGGCATGTTGCGGGGAAATAGGCTGGTCGTGGGGGAACGGGTGGCGGGGGAATTCGATGCATAGGCGGAATTTGTTTGTGGCAATCGCAGGCGGCCTTGGGCTGGCCGCCTGCTCAGGGGGCGGTGGCGACAAGGCCGCCGCCTCCAAGGACGGCACAGCGGAACTGCCGCTGCCGCCGGTGGAGAAGTCGGGCGAGTCGGAGCTTGCGTACGCCATCGAAGTGCGGACGGACGGCGGGGCGGATGCGCCGAACACCGGGATGGTCCGGGAAGACCGGCGGTTCCGCAGCGGCGACAAGTTCCGGTTGATCTTCCGGCCGGAGTTCGCGGCGCATGTCTGGGTGGTGGCACGGGGTCCTCGGCAGAATACTTACCAAGTGTTGTTTCCGAGCGAGCGGGCCAGCTTGAAGAATCCGATTGCGGCGGGCGAGAAGGTTACGGTGCCCGACGAGGACTCGGGCTGGATGCGGATGGACAACCAGCCGGGCGAGGAGAATTTGGTGGTAGTCGCGTCGACGGCCACGCTGACGGAGTTTGCCGGGATGGGTGCGACCGTGGAGCGCGAGGATTTCGAGGCTCGGTTGGCGGAGGTTGAGCGGCGGCACCGGCCGTCGAGCTCGCGGCGGTTTGAGGATGGGGAGTGGGTGAAGTTGTTTGCGGCGCGGG
>CAIYDY010000010.1 GCA_903925015.1 uncultured Acidobacteriia bacterium | reverse complement strand
CCTAGAAATCCTGCCCAATTAATTTTTTTATCCATAATAGGTCTATTAAGCGAATGATTTATAAAAACAGCACCAGACGAGATTTGAACTCGTGACCTCGTCCTTACCAAGGACGCGCTCTACCAACTGAGCTACAACGGCTTTGGGGTAAACTGCTACCGCTAAACTTTGGTGGACAGGGGAGGATTCGAACCTCCGTAGCTCTTACGAGCGACAGATTTACAGTCTGTTGCCATTAGCCGCTCGGCCACCTGTCCAAATTTGTCCGAATTCCCATCTTACCAGACCGTGGTTGATGAACCATGGCAAGGTAGGACGAACCCGGGGACGTTCTGCGTGCCTGTCGTAAAAACAACTCGTACAGGGCAGCGGGTTGAAAACATTGGAGCTGGCGGAGGGGATTGAACCCCCGACCCTCTGATTACAAATCAGATGCTCTACCAGCTGAGCTACGCCAGCCTCAAAGCGAAAACTCCATAATAGCAGACTCAAAGGCATTCGTCCAAGTGGTTGCGGTGGATTTTGGAAAACTCTTTCGACATGGCTCAGTTGAGCGCATCGGCCTCGTACAGCACCACCTCGTCCCAAGCGTTGACCGCCAGGAAATAGATGGTCCCGTCGTCGCGCAGGTCCATGGCGTTGATGCGGAGCAGGTAGTCGCCGTCCGGAGTTGACCGGAAGAAATCCTGCACCTGACGGAATACACCATTCCGGAGCAGCACCAACGAATTCACCCCATTGGAGAACTGGAACAACACATCGCCCCTCGTATTGACGTCCACCACAGAGATACTGTTGGCCACCTGCCCGTTCGGCATGATCGTGTCGATGTCGACCAGGGTCTTCCACGCCGACCCCGTCCACTCCGCAAGAATATTGCCGATATTGTCAACCGCAAGCCCCGCCACGAGGTGCGGTCCGGCCGCCTTGATGATGGTCGGCAGATTGGTAACAGTGTGGCTCCCGAGCTTGGTGGAGCCGGGAATGGCCGCTGTGGTCCAATTGCTGCCATCCCAGATGCAAATGGAAGGCAGACTTACGTTGCGGAAGCGGAGCTGGGCGATCACCCGGCCTTGGGAGTCCAGGGCGAAGGTGTCAAAGCTCGACGCTATCCGTCCGTCGATTGTGGTTGCCGTGGCCAAGGTGGACGAGTAGGCCAGAATCTGTTTTGTGGTGCCGTTGGACCAAATGAAGAAGCGGCTGTCGCCCGCACTGGTGGAGGAATTGAACAGCACGTCCCCGTTGCCGTTCACGTCCAGCTGCCCGGGATTGTTGACGGTCAGGGTATCGATCTTCAGCGGGAAGGGCAGGACCAGCTGCGGCTGGCCGCCCGGAACAATTTTGGCGATTCCGGCTCCCGTGATCAACCAGATATCCCCGTTTGGAGCCTTGCGCATGTTGTAGGTGGTGCCATGCGAGCCGCCGAACCACATGGTATTGCCGAAGAGGCGTTCGCCCATGCCCAGGGTCATATCCCAATCGGTACCGTTGTATCCGCCGATGCTCCCGGAGTTTCCGCCAGCCTGGACGTGGGGCGGCCCGGTCCGGTCCCCGCCGATCAGCGTGAACAAATTGACCGGCAGTTCAACATTCACCACATCCCCGGCCTGGAACAAGACAAACGGGGTGCCGTCCATGCGGGCGACAATCAAGGCATTCACATCGCCCCGAATCATCAGGACAACGCGCCCGGAGGAATCGACTGTGCCGCTCTCGACGTCTTGGACGGTTTGATCGAACAACTTTCTTCCAATCAACACCAACGGGGTGGCGGTCGAGCCCTTCCACATGTAAATCCCGTTGCCCTGGCTACCGAACGGGTTAGCGTAAATAAGAGTCCCCTGCGAACCGTTCCGCCAAAGGATGCCCGTCTGGGAACTGATGCGCAGTTGCGACATCTTGCCGTCCTGCGCGAAGGACAGGTACCACTGGGTGTTGTCCTCAAGAACCACGCCGATGATGGCGGTTCCGTCCTCGTCAAACCAAGAGGCTGGGGCGTAGGTCTTGCCGCCGAGGAATGATCGAATCTTCGAAGTATTGGTGCCCGGAATTGCGGTTGTAGACGTGGGAATCGGGTCGCCGACCGCGGCCAACTTCCGCCGTCCAGCGAAGTCATGGCGGTAGAAGACGCGGTTCGAGCCGTTGGTAACGCCGTAAAACGCGGTGCCGTCGCCCGCGATGCCGAAATCGGCGTCAATGGAAAAGCCATTGGCGATCTCGGGCAACGTGTCGCGGGTGCTCAGGAGCATTTCGTCGGCACCGGTCGCGCCCCGGAACATGCCCGTGTACCCCACGGTTTCATTGGGATAGCGGAACGAGGCCCGCACCATCTTCCAACCGGTTGAGGTGAGGGAGCTACGATTGATGTAGAGGCTTCCCACGGCCTCGGTCGCACCCAAGGGCACGTTACCGTTGATGAAGGAATCGAGGCCGTCCTTGTTGCCAAGGTTCAATTCGGTGCCGTTGATGGTCGTGTCTTCATAGCTGAGAATCTGGCCGTCGCGGGTGATGGCGTGGGTGCGGAACTCCAAGGCCGTGGAAGCGCGCCCGAAACGCGGCACTCCACCCGCGCTCACAACCTGCCACGCCCCGTTGTTCCAGTTGACAAGCGCGTTTGCAAGGCCGTCGAACGAGGCATTGAAGAACAACTGGCCGTCATCGGTCGAATAGATCATCGACTGTTTTGGGCGAAGTTTCCAACTGCTCCGCGTCTGGGACATCGTGGAATATAGCTTTTTGACCGAATAGGCAGGTGGTGCCTGGGCGTAGACATTGGCGTAAGCCACCCAGCGCTGCTGAAGGCCGGGAAAAGTCTCGTTGTAGTTGTATGTGGCCCAAACCCAGATCCCACCCTCGCCCGTGGCTTTCAGGCTTCCCGTCGAATCAATGCTCCCAAGTGAGGAGCCCCCCTGGCGCTGGTTGGTCAGGGACCAGGAGAACGTCACGCCGCTAATGACCTTGCCATCGGCGTCGTAGGCTGCGGCTTGGAACTTGCTTGTGGTTCCGACGTTGACGACGGCAACCCCCGGAGTCACCTCCAGCTTGGAGGGAACACATTGGAACGCGCCTTCGCCACTGACGGATCCTGATTTTGCGGTCGCCCGCACGGTGGCCAACCCCTTGGCTGTCACTAAACCGGTGGACGAAATGGAAGCTGCGGACTGGTTTACGGACCAAGTGACGGGCGCGTTGGGCAGAACATTGCCGACCGAGTCGTGGACGACGGCGGAAAGCTGCAGGGTGCGTCCCACCACTACCTGGGATTGGTCGGCAATCACTTCCACCCATGAGGCTGTCTGCGCGCGGGCCACTGCCGCCACGGCTAGAAAGGACAATGCCAGCCGACGGACCTGGAATCTCACGCAAAAACCTCGTTGACCGGGCGGAAATTGAGATCTGGATTGGGGTTGATGTAGTTGAAGCGGCGACCGGACGGCGTGTCGTCGATACCCTTGGTCCAATCGATCCCCATGGCCGAATAGATGGTTGCGGCTATATCGTCGGGATAGATCGGGCGACCGGCGCTCCAAGCCGGATCCACAATGTCGGCCCCGGGGGCCGAACTCTGGCCGATTTCCCTGCCTCCCCGCACCCCGCCGCCGATCATGGCGACGTTCATCACGGGCCGGTAGTGGTCGCGACCGCCACGGGAATTCAGGACGCTGGGGGTTCGGCCAAATTCGCCCATCATCACGATAAGAGTCTTGTCCAAGTCGCCGGAAGCCTTCAGATCATCCACCAGGGCACCCACGGCCCGGTCCAGATCGCCACCCAACTGATAAATGTTGGAGCCCTGGCTGCGGTCGGTAATCCCGATGTGGGTATCCCAGCCGCTCTGTGTGACGCTGACGAACGCCAATCCCATCTTGTTCTGGATGGCGTTGCGGGCCACGATCAGCGGCCGGCCGATGGAATTAGCTCCGTAGCGCCCCTCGTCGTCAGTGGAAAACTTGAACACGCCGTCTACCGCCGGGTTGTACATCATGGCCTTGGCATTGGCGTAGTAGCCCGCATAGGAGGAAACATCGACATTGGCCGCAGTTTCCCGGAGCGGGGCGTCCAGATCCCGCAACAGTTGGTAGCGGTCCTCGAAACGCTGCTGGCTGGTGGTCCCGAAATAGTTGTGGGTGAGGGTGGAGAGGCCGGTTCGGGTGGCCGGCGGCATCATCGGCTGGAACGCACCCCCGAGAAACGTGGCCCCCTGAAGATTCTGGTTGAAGGCCATGAACGGGGGCAGCAAACCCTTCACACCCTTTTCGTACCCGATGACCGCGCCTATGTGCGGGATTTCCGCGGCAAGGGCAGGATTCTGCGAATGCGAAGTCTGGATGTAAAACTGGCCGCGTTCGTGGGCCGCTTCCCAACTGGAGCAGGAACGGAGAACCAACAGGTCGTTGGCCTGGGCGGAAAGCTTCGGGAAATATGTCTTCGAGAACGAGAGGCCACCGGAATACTGCGTGATCTTGGCATCGGACGGGTTCCACGGTCCGTCCTTGGGGTCCCAAGTGTCCAAATGGCTGGGACCGCCGTTCATGTTGATGAAAATGCAGGTCTTGGCGGTGCCTTTCGGAGCGGCGCCGGACGTGGTGACTTGGGCGTCGGCGTGTGGTGCCAACATTGCCGCGGCGCTGCCGAACAGGAAATGGCGTCGCGTCAACGGGGCGTGGCCGGGGCAATTCTTACGGAAGTTTCTGCCGATCATGTCGAGTGGCCTTTATGTGTGTTCGCCGGGTCTAGTAGTTGAACGCGAAATCGAGCTTGTTGAGGAGAGCCCATTGCAGGTCACCTAGCCATTGGTAGCGGGGACCGGTGCGGCGCTGCATCACGATATTCAACTCGGCAGCAGTTGGATACCGCGAAAGCGTTGCCAAGAAAATCTCCGTAATGGCATCCGTATCGTTCGGGACACGGGCATCGGTCAAATGCACGCGGTTCGTGATGCCCACGTTCGAAATCTGGGATCCCATGGACCGGTACACATTGTTCGAATCGTTCATCATGAAGAGCAGGCCCAGGATGGTGGGCTGTGATGTCCGATCCAGTGTGTACCAGTTGCCGCGACCGAATTGCGTCAAAAAGTCCACGACGCGGGAGTCGGAAAAAGGCTCGGTCGGGTCGGGCAACTGGTTGGCGTACATTGCTACTCCGGTATTGCCGATGATGGTCATCGGCTGCTCGGTGTGGGTGGCAGTGGTGAGGGCGTCGTACATCTGTTCGGCCGAGAGGCGGCGGGGTTGGTAACGGGCGAAGTACTTCGCATATACCGGCTGCCACTGGCCTTCGTAACGGCTCGAAAGCTGGTACGTTTCACTGTTCACGATCTGGCGGATGAGTGGCTTGAGGTGGAAGCCGCCTTGAATGAAGGAATCCGCAAGTTGCTCCAGAAGTTGGGGATTGGAGTTCTGGATGGGCCAATCGCCCGGGGGCGGATTGTTGGGATCGACACGGGAAAGGTCCCAGCCGTCGGGGGGATCCACTATGCCGTAGCCGAAAAAGTAACTCCAGAGGTAGTTCACTGTGGCCTTCGCGAATTGCCTGTCGTTCACGATCATTTCCGCCAATTCCGACCGCCACTTGCCTGTCGTCGGCTGTTGTCCGCTGGTGAAGTACGAGGGAGTTACCACCGCATCCACACGCGCCGGACGGCACCCTGGATTCGACTGGGAGACCGAGCCGGAATACGCCCCATACGTACGATCCACAACGGTGACCTGTGGACGGTACCCGATCGGGTCGTCGCTCAGTCTGACAAACTGCATGCGTGACAGGAACGACGACATCTTCCAGAAATCGCTGCGGGTGCGGCGGCTCAGGTGCAGGTTGATCTTTTCCAGGTGGGCCCGGCCGTTATGGCAGGAAATGCACTCGGTTTTGTAGCCGAGGAATGATGTGGTGATCTTTTCAGTGATGTCATCCCACGAATCCTGGACCGGACCGTTCAAATCCATCCAGCGTGCAAAGAACTGGGTGCCGGGAACGTCGTCGACCCGGCCGGCGGCAGCGACGAAGCGGCGGACGAAATCATCGTACGGCTGGTCGTCGGAGAAAAGCTGACGCAGGAAGCCGGAGAATACGTTGCGGGCCGGCGTGGAGATGTTGTCGTGTGCCCTGGTGACCCGGAACCGGTTGGCCAGGAAAAGGCTCAACTGGTCGGCATAGGCTGGGGAGGACAGCAGGCTCTCAATGAGCTCGGCTCGCTTGGTGGGGCTGGTGCTGTCGATGAACTGGCGCGCGTCGGCGGGGGACGGAATTCGTCCAGTCAGGTCGATGTAGATGCGGCGGAGGAATTCGGCGTCGGTGGTGGAGGGGGCGGGTGGAACGCCGTCGGACGACATCTGGGCGAAGACGGATAGGTCAATGAAACGGCTGGATTGGCCGATTCGGGATGAAGGGTCGACCTGTGCGCGCTTACGGAACCGCGCCGTGCGCGAGAATTCGGTGAACTGGCGGTCGAGTTCCAGACTTTGGGCTATCTCGGTGCGCAGCGCCGAGGGATAGGCGGGGCAGTAGGGGTCGGAAGGCGGTGCCGGGAGGGGCAAGGGCTCTATGGCTGGGTCTATCGGCAGCGGGTCCTGCGCCGCCAAAATCGACACTAACAAGAATGAAGCAAAAACCGATCGAAGGCTCACAAGCATAAGCTCCCCCCGAATTATACATCGTCGCCGGGAAAACCAGCGGATCGGGACGTCCAACGGCGCGGTAAGGTTACACAGGACTCGAACATTCGCGCTGTTGCGCGGGCCGGAGCAAAAGAAGCCCGCTGAAATCCTCTCCAATCACGATACAATCCAAGTGGAAGCCTCAAGAATCGAACGTGGAGATCCACAATACAGATGCATGGCAGCGGATCGAGAGGATCTTTCTCGAAGCCGCAGACCTCCCGGCCGGTGAGAGGTCCCGGTATCTGGACGAGGCGTGTGGCGGGGATACCGAACTACGCAGGGAAGTCGAATCCTTGATCGAGGCCGACGGCACCGGTGAAGCGCCCGTGGGCGACGTGGTCCGGGAATCCGTCAACTCGATGGTGAAACAGGAGTTCGACGGGCTCGGCGCCGGTGCTTGGCGGTTGCTCGACGAAATCGGCCGTGGCGGCATGGGAACGGTCTACCGCGCCAAACGTTCCGACGGCGACTTCAATATCGAGGTCGCAATCAAGATCCTCAACCGGGGTATTGAATCTCCGGCAATTCTCGACAGGTTCCGCCGCGAGCGCCAAATGCTGGCACGGCTGGAACATCCCAACATTGCGCGTTTGCTGGATGGCGGCACAACGCGAACGGGCCATCCTTACTTGGTGATGGAGTTCGTCGCCGGCGAGCCCTTGACCCGCTACTGCGACCAGCGCCGCCTGGAGATCCGCGAACGGGTGGCGCTTTTCCGCAAGGTCTGCGACGCCGTCTCCTGCGCCCACCGGAATCTGATCATCCACCGCGACCTGAAGCCGGACAACATCCTCGTTACCGGCGACGGGACACCCAAGCTGCTGGATTTCGGCATCGGCAAGATTTTGGATCCAACTCCGGGCGAGAGCGAACTGACATCGACCGCCGAACGGGTTGGGACGCCCTCTTGGTGCAGCCCGGAGCAGATCCGGGGCGAAAACATTGGGATCGGGACCGATATCTATTCGCTGGGCGTGGTGCTATTCCGGCTGCTTTCGGGGTATCGACCGTATCCCGTCGACACGGTAACCTGGGAAAACGCCATCACGGTGATTTGCGAGCGCGACATCCTTCGGGCCAGCGATCAAGTGGTGAACAGGGACCGGAATCCGCAGGAGCTACGCACCAACGCCTACAACCGTGCCACAACACCGGAGCATCTGAGACGGCAGCTTGCAGGGGATTTGGACAATATCCTGGCCTACGCATTACGCAAGGAGGCCGACCGCCGGTACCACTCGGTTGACCAGTTCAACGATGAGTTGCAGCGGTATCTGGAGGGGCGGCCGGTGCGGGCGGCGGGAGATACGGTGTTTTACCTCGCCGGGAAATTCATCCGTCGGCACCGTCTGGGAGTCGGCACGGCGGCCATACTGACGACCCTGCTCTGCATCTCGACGCTTGCAGCACTTTGGCAGGCCCAGCGTCTGTCCAGACGAGTGGCGGAAGACCGCAAGCTGGCAGGTACGTTCCTGTCGGAGATCCATGGCGCGGTGCAGCGACTGCCTGGATCGACTCCAGTCCGGGAGGTTCTGCTCACCAAGTCCCTGGACTACCTGCATGGTTTGGCTAAAGATACCGGGGAGGACCGCGAGACACGCCGGTCGCTGGCCTTGGCCGAAGAGCAGTTCTCATCGCTGCTAAAGGAGATGTTGCAGTTCGACAGGGCTCTGGTTTCGTGGCACATCGCGCGGGACATCCGGGAAAAACTCGTCGCCGAGAATCCCAGCGACAAACTGCTGCAGTATGAACTTGCTTCCAGCTACCTGATCGGCGGATATATCACGGGTCGTGCTGAACGGGCCGACAACATGCACGAGATCCATCTGAAGGGGATGGCGATTGCTGAGCAATTGCTTGCGGACGTCCCTGGAAACAGGGACTACCAAGTGCTTACCGCCGACGCGTGCATGAATGTGGCCTACAGCGCCAATGTGACGGGCCACCCTGAAGACGCAGCTGCCTTGCTGCGACGCGCCGTGAAACTCCGAGAAGGCCTGAAGCAGGCTCCAACTTCCGAGGGACGGACCGAGGCACAGCAGGCACTGGCAACGCTCCACTACCGGCTTGGGAGTATTGAGGCGCAGAACAACCATCCGGACGAGGCGCTGGTAGACCTTGAGAAGGCGTTGACCATCCAAGAGCAACTTGCGACGGCGCGTGAACACGACCGGGCACTGATCTCAGCCTTGGCCGGAACCCACCATTTCCTCGGGTACGCGCTGGGGCAATTGGGCCGGAACCGGGAGGCGTTGGGCCATTTTCGGGAGGCAGTGAACCTGAGGGAAGCCGCCGTCGCAGCGGACCCCAAGGACGGTGCGACGAGGACCTTGCTGGCCGGAAACTATGCCGAAGAGGGTGTGGTGCTGGCAGCGCTGGGGCGGACTCCGGACGCGGTGGAGGCTTTGGAGAAGGCAATCCAGTTGATGCGGCGCGCGGTCTCGGAGAGTCCGACGAGCATCCCGATGCGGTTGTCACTGGCGACGGATCTGGGGCACTTGGCCGAGGTCTACGATTCGGCCAAACAGTTCGATTCGGGGTTGGACAGTTGGAAAAGGGCGATAGCCGTCTATGACGCACTGGTGGCCGAGGGCAAGCAGCTTGTTCCCACGGCCCGGGCGGCTGCCGATGAGGCCAGACTGCGATACAAAAGGGATTTGGCTTTGGTTTTGGCCAAGCGGCAATAAAAAAGGCCGACCCGATATTCCGGGTCGGCCAAGCACTACGGAGAGACTGGGTTACTTGGAGAAGCGGCGGGTGCGGCGGGCAAGGCCCAGACCGACGAGGGCGGAACCGAACAGGAGCAGAGATGCCGGCTCCGGAGTGGCAGCGGCTTCGGAATACGTGTAGGTCACGGAACCGTAGGTACTTGCGATGACCGAGAGATCGGAAACCAAGTTACCCGTGGTCTCGTTCGAATTGGTGTAGCCGGTCGCTTGGACGGCAATGGCCGCGGTCGAGGTGCCGGTGAAGAAGTCCAAGTACGACTGGGCGGTATAGTTGCTCGAACTCGCGTGGGCCGAATTCGTAATGGACGCATCGTAATAGGAGGACCCTGAGTCCACCGATTGGAAGTATACGCTGGTCGGTGTAGTTCCTCCGTCCAGCGAACCCGCAATATCGTCATGTCGCGTATAGTCCGGCGCAATCTCGACAGCCGTGCAGGAGGAGGCGCAGATCGCCCCGGGAAGAATCAGGTCCAAGGTCATCTTCAGCTCGCTGTCGGTCGGATCGACTTCTGAACCGTAGTTGTCGTTGAAGATGTGGCCGAGAACGGTGCCATAGAGAGTGAATTGGACACCAGTAAGCGTGCCAATCGAGGAATCGAACTGTTGAAAGTTCAACTGAGTTGTGCGGTTGGCACCAAAATTACCGGCCGACACGGGGCCAAAGGTTGTCGTGTTGTAGCTGACCGTTCCGGCCGACGCTGAGAGCGCTGCAAGAGTACCGAGAACGGCTACTCCGATGATTGATTTCATTTTTCCTGCCATGTGAATTCCCTCCGATGATCTGTTGGTGTAGTGCGACTGGGCTGTCAGTGTCTAGATTAGCAAAGAACCTTGGGACCGCGCAACTGCCAGGGGCCTAGTACTAGGAGTAGCCCCTCTTGCCCGTCCTACCGTGCGACATTGGAAATCCGGTGAAACATTCCTAAAGAACATGTCACCGGCCTGCCTTCGGCACCACTCCACCCACGTACATCTCGGTAGGAGAGGTGAAGAGATTGAAAATGTTCGACAGCTTCGTCGACATCACGAAATAGACCCCGCTGTGGATGGGACTGGTCAGGAAGTTCTGGCTGATCTCGTCCATCGACTTGAAGCTGTAGCCGACACCGAGCCGGACATCGCGGAGGGCCCAATAGCCTCCCTCGATTCCCGCCGTCCAACGTGTGGTGGAACTGGCTGGCTGGCCCAGGATCCGGCCCTCGCCCGCCGCGTCGAAACGGCCCCGGATTTTCATTTGGGCCCGGCCCTGCATCAGGTATGTGTCGGTAGAGACAGCAGGAACACCGTCGCCGCTGAAGGTGCGGTGGCTCAAGGATACTTTGCCGAACAGTTCCAGTGCGTGGGTGGCTTGCAGGAAGGCATCGCTGGAAATAATCGACACCGAGTCCTTCTGGCGGAAGCCGGTCAGGCCCAGCAAGTCGGAGTTGCGCAGCGTGTACGAGAACAACACGGCCTCGCGGTCGGATTTGACCGGACGCAATGCCAAGGCGGCAGTCCCCTGGTCAACCAGGCTCTGGCGGGAATTGTACAGGCTCGCGACGCTGGAGCTCGGGGTGAAATTGGCGTTCGAGTGCTGGAACTGCGCCAAGCCGGTCAAACCTTCGAAGATGCGTCCGGCTGCACCGCCGGTCAAGATCTGGCCCGTACCGCCGCGGTCCCGCAATTCATATCGGGCCGCCGCTTTGAAGTACTTGTTTGGCAGCCAAGCCAACCCGAAGGAGCCGCTGTTGAAACTGCCGTCCTTGCCGGTGATCAGCGTGCCGCGCTCCAGGCCGAGATCCAATTTGAAATGCTCGGAGAGCGGAATTCTGTTTACCAAGCCGATGACAGCAAAACTGTCGGTGCCGTTGATGCCGTTTTCCACCAAATAGCGACCCTGCATGCTGGTGTACTTATTCCAGCGGTCCTCCACGCCGAGGCTCATCTCGTTCTTCGAGCCGAGCAGTGTGAAGCCGGATCGGCTCAGATCGCCGATGGGCGTGATGGGCTGCGACGAGAGCCGCTGGGTAAAGAACAGCCGGACGGACGGGCTGAGCTGGTACTTGGCGGCCAGAATGGTCTGATTCGGGTAGGTGGGGTCTCCGCCCATCACGTTCTGCTCGCGCCGTGCCGACGCTGTCAGTTTGCTGGTGACGTTGATATCGATTTCGGCAGTCACCTCGTGCGCCTCCATTGATTTGGAGGTGGAGCCTTGCGAATGCAGGGAATCGACAAAATCGCGGTAGTTGTAGCCAGCCATTAGAATGATGCGCTCGAAGACCTGTTGCTTCCATTCAAGCGAGGCTGTCCGGCGTCCATTGTTCACCAGAGGCGTCTTGTTCTTCTCGTCCATCAGGGAAAGCTTGAGGCGTGCACCCTTGAGCGGTCTGAAGTCGTAGGTGCCCTGGATGGTTTGGGAGCCCGGCAATGTGGTGGCTCCGAACGGATTGTAGAAACTGTTGTCCGTCTTGGCCGCCGACACCTTCAGGATGCTTTGGCGG
This sequence comes from uncultured Acidobacteriia bacterium, assembly GCA_903925015.1. Classification (GTDB taxonomy): domain Bacteria; phylum Acidobacteriota; class Terriglobia; order Bryobacterales; family Bryobacteraceae; genus BOG-234. The sequence goes on along the minus strand of CAIYDY010000010.1, from coordinate 6,265 downwards.
TACTTGATGGGCTGGTCGTATTCGGCTCGGATTGCCGTGCCGTTGCCCGTGGTGGGCAAGCCGGAACCGAAGGCGGAGGACGCACCTGCGGCCAGGATCGATCCGTGGCTCAGAGGCATTTCGAACTTCAGCATTCCCTTGTTGGGGGTTTTCTGCTGCAGTGAAACCGCGCCCAAGTAGTAGGACCCGAACTGCGACGTCTTCTGGTCCATGAAAGACAGGCCCAGCTTCAGCCCCACGGACCGGAACTCCTTGGCGGCCCGGACGGAGTAGATGGTGCTGCTGAGTCCGGTCGTCCGGTAGTCGTAGGTGACCACGAGTTGGTTCAGGTTCAGCGCGTGGTCGGTGGCGTTGAAGGACCGCAGCATGAAAAGGGTGCCGGTGGTCCAATCGAGGGTATAGTCGACCGAGCGGACGAGGGGCTCGCGGGAGAGGATCAGTTCGGGGTTGTAGCGGTCGCGCACCTCGACAGTGACCAGTTCGGAGCCCGGCGTGACGGTCGGGTGGGAAAGCTGGATCAGGCCGAAAGTGGAGCCCGGGAAGACGTCGCGGGCAAAGGCGGTGTCGGGCCTCGCGCCTTCAAGGGTTAGTTCCGTGCGGTTGGAATCCTCCAAGTGGATCTGGATTCCGGTTAGACTGCGGGAATAATCGTTGATGCCGGGTTGCGATTGCTGGGCACGGTCGCCGCGCAGATCGCCATACAGGGCGTAGGAGTGGCCACGATCCACGCGGGCGTAGAGGTGCGAATTGGAGCGCGCGAGCTGGTCCTGTGCCGAGGAATCGCCATAGATCGGATAGAGCCGGTCATGCGGATCGAGTTCGAACATGTGGCGCGTGCCGGTGGTGTCGTTCAGCGATAGATGGCTCTCGTAGGCGACTGTGACCAGGTTCTTTCCGACCGGGGCGCGCAGGAAGGCATCGGCCCGGCGGGAAACCATGCCGGTTTGGCCGAGGACCGAGAAATCGGGGGCTGCGCGGCCGATGGCGACTTCGCCGAGCGCCACGAGGATCGGCTGGCGGCGCTCCTGGGAGAACCAGATTTCGGATTCGGCGGTGAGCCGGTGCTCCGGGTCGCCGGTCTCGGCGTAAATTCGCGCGATGCCGGGAATGGAGGGCGCAATGAGCCGCACCAGCGCGAAGCCATTGGTGACGCGGAGGGTCGTAGTCTGCATGCGTTCCGGAACCTGTTCGAGTGTTGCGCCAAGTTGGATCTTGGTCTTGGTGCCAAACAGCGTTTCGGTGCCGTTGTTGAGAATCGCCTGGCTGGTGATGTCCGATTCGACCAGCGCGGTCGAAGTGGCACCCCGGGCTGGAATCGGGGTCTGCTTCCCGAGCACCGGGGTCAAGCCCTGGTCGGAAACAAACTGGCCGGCGTTGGTCTTCACGCGGATTTCACCGGACGGGACCGGCTTGCCCTTGGCATCGACAAGCAACAATCGAATGGTGGTGCTGGAGCGTCCGTCGGCCATGGCGCTCGGGCTGGCCGGCGTTACCACCAGCCGCTGGTTGAGCGATATGGTCGACTTGGGATTGGCCAGGACCGGAACGGTGGGCCGGGATTCGACCGTGCGGAAATCGGGGTCCTGAACAAGTGGGAAATTCTGGCGTAGCATGGTCCCCCCGCCCAACGGCGTGCGGAGCAGCCGGGTCCAGCTGCGGGCATCGTGCCTGCGGATTCGGGATTTGCGTTGTTCTTCGGGAAGAAGGATATCCGGCTCGTCCACATAGTCGTCCACCAGGGTGAAGGTTCCGGGGACGGTCGCCGGATCGATGGAGATCACGGCGGAACCTGCACCGACGACGGGAATGTTATACATACCCTGGGAATCGGTGGTCGCCGACTGGCCGTTGGAAAGATAGATGCGGACGCCCGCAATCGGGCGCTCACCTTTTTCGAAGATGCCGTCGTGGTTGAGATCTTCGAAAACCCGTCCAATGATGAACTGCTGGAGGGAGAAGAGACCCAGGCCGACGCGGACGCCGGCGGTCCCGGCATCGGAGACGACGGGGTTGCCACCCGGCAACGTCGCAGTGATGCGCGCGGAGTTGACGTTGTTCCCCGCCCTTGCGGCGGGGGTAATTCGGAGCCTATAAGTGATCGACACCGATGTTTGGGTGGGCAGAACACCAATGCTGAACGTGAGAACACCCGGGGTGCTGCCGACCGCTATATCGATAGCCGAAGCCAGGCCGGCGACGATCTTGGCGCTACCAGGGACATAGATGAATCCGAGCGGCAACTGATCGTGAATTACAGTATTGGAGATCGCGCCGGGATTGCCGTTGACCACATCGATTCGGTAGGTTACGATTTCGCCGACATCGGCAGAGATCTTATCAGCCAATTTCGAAACCTTGATCGACGGTAGGAACTGCGGGATGGCCGCAGTATCGGAAGCCGTGGTCTGGGCACCGCCGCCACCGCCGGTGGTCCCCCCGGTTTGGACGCCTCCACCCGAGACTGTTGCGGTATTGAGAATCTTGTCGGGGGCATTGACGGCCACGTTGACATTCAAATAGATGGGGGGGTAGCTTTTGCCTGGGTCCAAGATGTCCCCCCGGGTGCAGGCGAGCGTCGAGAGAACACAAGACCAACCAACGCCAGTAATTGCCGTCGCCGTCAAACTCGCCGGCAATTGGTCAATTGCAGTCACCACGCCTTGCGTTTGACTGGTGCCGATGTTGGTGACTGTCAACAGATAAGTTCCCGTACCCCCCCGGGCAAAATCGCCGGTGTGGGTTTTCACTAAGCTTAGAAGCGGGGCCGATCCGGCGATGGTGGTTGGATCGGAGGCAGTGTTGTTGGCGGTGTTGATTTCGCCGCCGCCCGCCACGGTGGCGACGTTGACGACGGATGCCGGAGCGTTGCCGCCGATGGAAACGGTCACGGTGATTGCCGGATAGCTGGCACCGGGAGCGAGGACGTCTGTGCGCGTGCAGGTGGCGGTTGCCACGGTGCAGGTCCAGCCGGTTCCCGAAATGGCTGACGCGGTGAGTCCGGTGGGCAGCGCATCAGTCACAGTGACCGCGCCCGAGGTGGCAGTCGCGCCGGAGTTGGTCGCCACGATGGTGTACGTGCCGGTTCCGCCGCGCGTGAAATTGCCTGTATGGGATTTGGCAATCGTCATGTCGGGCAGGGAGAGGATTGTGGTCGGATCAATAGCCGTGTTGTTGGATGTGTTCTTTTCACCGCCCCCTGAGACCGTGGCGGTATTGATGACGGATGCCGGAGCGGTCGCCGCCACGTTTACGGTCAAGGTGATGGGCGGATAGGCCGAGCCGGGAGCAAGTGCATCGGCACGCGTACAGGTGAGCGGTGAGACCGTACAGGACCAGCCAGTACCTGCGATGGCGGTGGCAGTGAGGCCCACCGGAAGGGTGTCGGACATGCTGACGGTTCCGACCGTGGGACCTGTGCCGATATTCGACACAAGGATCGTGTAGGTGCCAGACTGTCCGATCGTAAAGTTGCCCGTGTGGGTCTTGGAGATGGTGAGATCCGGCGTCGAGCTGACAACGGTGGGATCAGTTGCCGTATTGTTGCCGGGGACCCGGTCGCCACCACCAGAGACGGTGGACGTGTTGATGAGGTTGCCCGGGGCGTCGAGGGCGACGTCCACGGTCAACGTCAACGGGGGATAGGCGGCAGCGGCGGCCAGAACGTCGGAGCGTTGGCAAGAGAGGGGCGCAACCGTGCAGGTCCAACCGGTCCCGGAAATCGCGGTTGCGGTCAAGCCGGAAGGCAAGGTATCCACCACCGAAACGGGGCCGATGGAAGCACCAGTGCCGATGTTCGAAACCGTGATCGTGTAGGTGGCACCCTTTTGGCCACGGTCGAAATTCCCCGTGTGGGTCTTGGAGATGGTGAGATCCGGGCCGGGAATTGAGGTGGGGTCGGCAGCCGTATTGTTGCCCGGCGTGCGGTCGCCGCCACCCGAAACCGTTGAGGTGTTGACCACGTTCGGAGGTGCATCGATGGCGACGTTGACGGTAAGGGTGATCGGCGGATATGCGGCCCCGGGCGCTAGTACGTCAGCGCGGGTACAGGAAAGCGCGGCGCAGGACCAACCGCTGCCCGCGATCGCGGTGGCGGTCAGTCCGGACGGAAGGGTGTCGGAAACGGTGACAACACCGGTTGTTGGAGCCTTGCCGATATTGGAAACCGTAATCGTGTAGGTCGCACCGATCTGGCCGAGGGTGAAATTGCCCGTGTGGGATTTGGCGATGGTCAGGTCCGGCGTGTCGATGTCGGTTGGATCGGTCGCGGTGTTGTTCGATGGGTTCTTGTCGCCGCCACCGGAAACCGTCGCAGTGTTGACAACGGTCGCAGGCGCATCGACCGCAACATTCACGGTGACGGTGATGGACGGATACGCTGCTCCGGGGACAAGGACATCGGAGCGGGTGCAGGTCAAGGTGCCTACCGAACAGCCCCAGCCGGAACCCGACATCGCGGTCGTGGTCAAACCCGAGGGCAACGAATCCACGATTGTGACAAGGCCAGTGGTTGGACCAGCCCCGACGTTGGAAACGCCGATGGTGTACGTCGCACCGACCTGGCCCAGCGCGAAGTTGCCATTGTGCGATTTGGATATGGTAAGGTCGGGTGCGTTGACGGCCACGGTATCGGAGGCAGTGTTGTTGGCGGTGTTCTTTTCGCCGCCACCGGAGACCGAGGCTGTGTTTGTCAGGGAGAGCTGCGCATCGGGGGCAACAGTGACGTTGACCGTGATGGGCGTATAACTGGCGCCCGCAACCAGGACGTCGCTTCGCGTGCATGTGGTGCCCGAGCAGGCCCAGCCGCTGCCGGTGATTCCGGTTGCGGTGAGGCCGACGGGGAGATTGTCGGAAACGGAAACGGCACCCACGGTCGGTCCAAGTCCAACATTGGTCACCGTGAGACTGAAGATCCCGCCGGACTGGCCGAGGGCAAACGTTCCGCTATGCGACTTGGAAATGGTCAGGTCGGGAAGACCGATGATGGTGGTGGGGTCCGTGGCCGTGTTGTTAGCCGCGTTGGTGTCGCCGCCGCCGGACACTGTAGCCGTATTGATCAGCGTGGGAGGAGCATCCACGGCGACATCGACCGTGACGGTGATCGGCGGATAGGTGCCGCCCGATGCAAGGACGTCAGACCGCGTGCAGGACAAAGTACTGCACGCCCAGCCTGTGCCGGACATCCCGACCGCAATGAGGCCGGTGGGAAGGGAGTCGGCAACGGTTACGGTGCCTACGCTTGGCGTGTCACCGACGTTGCGGACGGTGACCGTGTAGGTGGCGCCGGTCTGGCCTTGGCGGAAGTTGCCGGTGTGGGACTTGGAGATTGTCAGGTCCGGGGGCCCGAGAATGGTGGTCGGGTCGGAAGCGGTATTGTTCGAGGAATTGCTGTCACTGCCGCCCGCCACGGTCGCAATATTGATCACGGTGCTGGCAACCTTGCTGGTGACATCCACGGTAACGGTGATCGGCGGGAAGCTGGAGCCTGGGCTGAGTGGATCGGAGCGGCTGCATGTAGCACCGGCGCAGGCCCAACCGCTGCCCGCGAGTCCTGTCAAGTTCAGACCGGCAGGGATGCTGTCGGAAACCACGACGGTTCCAGCGCTCGATGCGGTTCCCACGTTCGAAACCGTGAGCGTGTAGGTTGCTCCAATTTGGCCAACCTTGAAATCGCCGGTGTGGGACTTTGTGATGGTCAGGTCCGTCACCGTTGGGATTACCGGAGGTGGGGGAGTTACTACGTTCACCGTGAACGGGTTGGTGTCCGACACCGGCGCGGCCGTGCCGCCGCCGGACACCGTCGCCTTGTTGGTCTCGCTCGCTGCCGCGTTGGCCGCCACGTTCCCCGTCACAATGATCGGCTCGTAGCTCGATCCGGGGTTCAGCACCGTCGTCCGCGTGCAGGTCAACCCGCCCGCCGGGCAGGTCCAGTTCACCCCGCTCAGCGACGTCACCGTGAAGCCCGGCGCAAGTGTCGGGTCGTCCACCACCGTCACCGTGCCCGTGGTGGGGTTGGTGCCCGTGTTCTTCACAGTGATAGTGAAGGTGGCACCGTTCTGACCCTGGCTGAAGTTCCCGCTGTGCGTCTTCGTGATCGACAGCACGGGCGGCACCGCCGTCACCGTCGGGGAATCCGTCGCGAACACCGGCGCGGCGGTTCCGCCGCCCGACACCGTCGCCTTGTTGGTCTGCGCGCCGGTCGCCGAGGCCGAGATGTTGCCCGTCAGCGTGATCGGCAGGTAGCTCGCACCCGCAGCCAGCACGTCGG
>CAIYDY010000009.1 GCA_903925015.1 uncultured Acidobacteriia bacterium | reverse complement strand
CTCAAGTTCGGGGGTGGGCGAGGTAGGTTCGCGCCTAGGACTCCGGCGATTGGCTGTCGCCAGCGTAGGGCCGAGTTGCCGCCAGCCTGAATTCAATGCCAGATGCTTGTCAACCGCTCACCTTCTCCAGTTCGGCCACAACATATCCGCAGGACGGGCTTTTTGAAAATGCTGGATGAGATACCAGCCAAAAGCCACTCGAGGTTGTCGAGGACGATGTAGACTTCCTTGAAGACGTGGGGCTTCCCGAGCGATATCGGAACAGTGCCAACGGGGCTCGGAAACTTGAGCTGGGCGCTGGACAGATTGGCATGAATGCTATTTCTCGCCGATGGCCAGGATAGTCTCAAGCCACGGGGCTTGGGTTTCGCGGTCCACGATCCAGCTGCGGACCGAGGTGAATCCGGCGAGCGTGAGAAACGCTCGAAGCTCTACCTCGGCGAAACCGAGCCACGTGTCCGCATAGAGTTCGCGGGCCTGCTCGAATGTGTGAATTTTTAGATCCAGGACAACGATGCGTCCGCCGGGTTTCAGGATCCGGTGGGCGCTTCTTACAGCGGCCTCGGGATGGGGCGCGTGGTGGAGGCTTTGGCTGAAGAAGGCGAGGTCGACAGTGCCTAGCTCGATCGGGGGGGCTTCGAGATCGCCCAACCGGTAGTCGATGTTGTTGATTCCGTTCTCGGCGGCGAGGCGGGCGCCGAATTCCACCATTTTGGCGGAGTTGTCAACGGCGATGACCTTTTCGGCGCGCTGGGCGAGGAGTTGGGAGAAGCTCCCCTCCCCCGCCCCGAGGTCGGCGACGACCATGGGCGGCATCAGTTGGAGCAACGTTTCGGCTAAACCCTTCCAGGACCGGCCCGGGACGTAGTTCTTGCCGAATTTTCCGGCAAGTTCATCGAAGTAGCCGCGGACCTTGTCACGGCGCTTTTCGAGGACAAGGTCGAGTGCGGCCGTATCGGAGGCCAGTTCCGGGATTTCGCCTGTGGCTGCACGCGCCGCGTCCAGAAGCCGGCGGTCCTTCAAACTGTAGAGGCTGTTCTTGCCCTGCTTGCGGTCTTCGACGAGGCCGGATTGTTTGAGGATGGCGAGATGGGTCGAAATGCGGCTTTGGCCCATGACAAGTATTTCCTGCAACTCGGCAACACTGAGTTCCTCGCGCTCGAGCAGGAGGAGTAGGCGGAGGCGGCTGGGGTCGGCCATCGCCCGGAGGCTTTTGATCATGGAGACGGGCATGTGGTTTCTCGTTGGGCGAAATGCTATGATATCAACATATCGAGATTCATTGATATAACAGGCAGCGCAACGAGCCTGAGCTTCCAAGGAGAAAGAAACGTGACCGATTACAAAGTCGCAGACATGGGCCTCGCCGATTGGGGCCGCAAAGAGATCACCATCGCCGAGAAGGAAATGCCGGGCCTGATGGCGATCCGGCAGAAGTACGCGGCGACGAAGCCGCTGGCGGGCGTCCGGGTTTCCGGCTCGCTGCACATGACGATCCAGACGGCGGTGCTCATCGAGACCCTCGTCGATCTGGGCGCAAGCGTGCGCTGGGCCAGTTGCAACATCTTCTCGACGCAAGACCATGCGGCAGCCGCGATTGCAGCCGCCGGCATTCCGGTGTTCGCGTGGAAGGGCGAGTCTCTGGACGAATATTGGTGGTGCACGGACCAAGCTCTGACGCATCCGGGCGGTCTTGGACCGGAGCTGATCGTGGACGACGGCGGCGACGCCACCCTGTTCATCCACAAGGGCTACGAGCTGGAAAACGGTGCCGACTGGGTCAACACCCCCTCAGGCAACAAGGAAGAACAGGTTATCAAGGACCTGTTGAAGAAGGTCCACGCGGAAGCTCCGGGTCGCTGGCATGAAGTGGTGAAGGCATGGCGGGGCGTCTCGGAAGAGACCACGACCGGTGTCCACCGCTTGTACAAGATGCAGGAGGCGGGCAGCCTGCTGATTCCGGCGATTAACGTGAACGACTCGGTGACGAAGTCGAAGTTCGACAATCTGTATGGTTGCCGCGAGTCGCTGGCGGACGGCATCAAGCGCGCCACCGACGTGATGGTTGCGGGCAAGGTGTGTGTGGTTTGCGGTTACGGCGACGTCGGCAAGGGTTCGGCGCAGTCCCTGCGCGGTTTGGGTGCGCGCGTGATCATCACCGAAATCGACCCGATCAATGCGTTGCAGGCGGCAATGGAAGGCTATGAAGTCACGACGGTGGAGGACACCCTCGGCCGCGGCGACATCTACGTGACCACGACAGGCAACGTGGGCGTCATCACGCTGGAACACATGCGGAAGATGAAGGACCAGGCGATCGTCTGCAACATTGGCCACTTCGACAGCGAAATCCAAGTGGACTTGCTGAACGAGTCCGAAGCCGTGCGGTTGGAGATCAAGCCGCAAGTGGACAAATACACCTTCCCGAACGGCAACGCGATCTTTGTGTTGGCTGAAGGTCGTCTGGTCAATTTGGGCTGCGCCACGGGCCACCCGAGCTTCGTGATGTCGAACAGCTTCGCCAACCAGACCCTAGCACAGCTTGACCTGTGGGCCAACAAGGACACCTACAAGCCCGGCGTGTATGTGCTCTCGAAGAAGCTGGATGAGGAAGTTGCCCGGTTGCACCTTGAGAAGATCGGGGTAAAGCTGACCGTCTTGTCGGCGGAGCAGGCCGAGTATATCGGCGTGCCGGTGGACGGCCCGTACAAGCCGGACCACTACCGGTACTAGGCTGAATCGGAGGCCTGAAAACGGAAGCGGCGCGGGGATCATTGCGATCCCCGCGCCGTTCCCTTTATAGGGCTAGTTGGCTGGCTTGAAAAACCAGAGCCAGAAGTACTGCTCGCCGTCGTGGCGGAAATAGCGGGGTTCAAACCCGCAGGCGTGAGCCAGGGCAGTGGCGCTTTCGTCGGTGAAGTGCACACCAAGCCATGTGTCTTCAGGGCTGTCGTCCATTGCCGCACAACCTTGAACTTGAAACTTGAAGAGACCACCGGGCTTCAAGAACCGGAACACTTCACGAACGTAGCTGTGTATGACTCCGGCACTAGGGATGTGCTGAAAAACAATAAAGGAAAAGGCAAAATCTACTTTCCCTTCGGCGAGGACCCCGTCCAGGACGTGGAGGTCGGCACCGTTGTTCTGGAAGACGTTTGCGTTGGGGAAGTCGCGGAGTGACTCCTTTGCCCGTTCGATCATCTCGCCACTGATGTCAACGGCATAGACAGTACCGAAATTCTCAGCCAGGGCACGGGTAAGCCGACCCGATCCGCAGCCGATTTCGAGCACTGTCATTGCCTTGGGCTCCATGCCTTGGGCGACGTTGCCCATATCGGTCAGTACTTCGTGATAAATGTTTTCGCGTCCAGACTGGAAGTACGCCTCGTCGGCCCAATCGGTGTTGGCGGTTGCAATGTAGTGGCGGGCGTTCTCCCTTGCACGCTCGTCCCATTCGGTCCGCATCTTTTCCAGGAGGGTTTCGTTCACCAGTGGTTGCGGGGGTGCTTCGGTAGTTTGCACGTCAGTTGTGGCCATCTGCTATTATTCTAAATGTTGGTTGCAAGTGGGCGGATAGCTCAGTTGGGAGAGCACCGCGTTCGCATCGCGGGGGTCGAGGGTTCGAATCCCTTTCCGTCCACCAATCCACTAGCAATCAATCCCCTACCACCTGTTCGCCCCCATTACACACTCACTTGAGTGAATTCCCTTGGCCTGAAGGCTCTCCGCAAGTTTTCCAAGTGCCGATTTGTGAATTTGCGATACGCGGCTTTCGTTGATACCGAGCGTTTCCCCAATCTCCCGCATCGTCTTTCCCTGCACATAGTAAAGCTGCACCACTGCTTGGTAGCGGGCGGGGAGCGGCTTGATTGCGGCTGAGAGGACCGAACGGAGTTCGCGCTTCCCTGTAAGAACGTCGGGGTTCAGATCCGCGGCAGCCGGGTACTCCGGGGTGTTCTGGTTGTCGCTCTCCGGTGCGCGGCTCGACGCCGACAGCAGACCAACCATTCGAAGCTCCACCGCAACCTGTCGCCAACGGTCAACATCCATCCCCATCTTGTCCGCGATTTCGGCTTCCGTGGGAGTCCTTTCCGTGGTGGAAGCCAATTCACGCGTGATTTCCTCCAATCGCTTGTGACGCTTCCGGAGGTCGCGGGAAGCCCAATCCATGTCGCGGAGGCTGTCGAGGATGGCACCTTTGATGCGGTGTTTGGCATAGCTCTGGAAGCTCACCTGCTTGCTGTCATCGTACTTCAGCGCCGCATCAAACAGGCCGATGATTCCGGCGTGGATCAGATCGTCCAAGTCGACATGAACCGGGAGATTTTCGGCTACTCGGACGGCAATCGCACGCACCAAGGGTTGGTGCTGAAGAACAAGCCTATCCCGGTCCTCGGCGGTGTTGGTAGTGGCGGCGGCAGTTGCGGATTGCATGTGGTTCTCCTGTGCCGAGAAGAAATGCACGCCCAGAGCCAAAATGCTGACACAGCCCAACCGCTTGATTAAAAGACACTTATACAACAATGAAACTTCCGGCAGGGGTCTTGGGTACCATCTTGGGATTCCAAAATGGGATCCGTGTTTCAGTTTGGGATTTGAAGGATGGGACTTTATTGATCGGAAGAAGGTTTGGCTGCCTTGAAGGCAGGGTCTTTACGGCCAAACCACCAAGCACGATCAAGGTGCCGGTTTTGACGTCGCCATTCAGCCCGATCATCGCGATAACAGCTAGCACGACGTAGGCCGCGATCGCGACGGAGAGTCTCTTGCTGGTCATAAAGGGATCGCCGGTCACATCCAATTGTACGACTCGGCAACCAAGACTAGGGCCGGACCGCCATGACGGAACTCCATGCGGAATTGCCCTTGGAATCCCATGCACGAATGATGAGGGTATTCGTGCCATGCAAAAGGGGAATTCCAGAGGCAATCCACGTTCCGGTCCCGGACGCAGTTCCTCCCGCCCCGGCTGCGGTCTGCCATGTGACCTTGGCGATTCCGTTGTTAGCGGAGGCCTTCCCGGACACGGTTGCCGAGGAGGCATTCACTGTGACAACGGAAACCGAGGGAGAAGTAACCAAAATGGAAACAGAGGAGTTGGCCGATGGTGAAGCCGGTGGTGAGAAAGCGATTGTTGCAGTCTGGGTGACACTTCGACCGCCGGAATCAAAGGTGGTCACGCTGATGTTGTTCGCGCCGGAAACCAGCGGGATCACGCCGGTCCCCCACGACGCGGATGCGGTTCCGGTCAATTTCGCCACTGCTGTGCCACTATAGCCATGGTCGGTTTGCCACTGGACGGAATACGGGGGGACACCGCCCTGGATGGAGCCTGTGACGGATGTCTGAGCCGATGAAGTGGCAACAGGCAGGATGTCCAACGAGAGCCTGATGGCTGGACCGGTCGGGGTTGGGGAGGAAATAGAGGTTGGAATCGTTGGAGCGGTCGTGATTGGAGCAGCCCCGGAGGACGGTCCGTAGAGACTTTGTACCGCCCCGATGTCATTGCTGGACAGGTTCATGTGGCTGCGGTAGTAGGGATACATCACGTCCCCGGCCCTATCGGAATGCGCCAACCCCAGCGCATGCCCCGTCTCATGCAGGACAACACTGTAGATGTCGATATCGAGACCATCATGCCAGCTCTCGTCCGCGTCCAAATGCATGTCCCCCGCTATGGGTTCCGCGTTGATTGGCACTGGATAGAAAGTGTGGGCCAGGATTCCACCCGGCCCATCGAATGGGTAGGGGTCACCGTGGGAACCACTTACAAATCGGAGGGCGATAGTCCGGGGGCTGGAAGTTCCAAGAGCGGGCTGAAAGATGACATTGCTGTATTTGGCCCACTCAGCAAAAGCCCTGAGAACTTCGGATTGGACCGTTGCCAGCGGCACCTTGGGCGTGATGGATCCAAAGGAGTAACCGAGGTGGAGGGAGTTGTCGGAATCGAGGCTCCAGCCATGGACAATGTTGGCGTATTGGGGCAACGGCCCCGCCGTACCGATCATGCCCGCACAGGGCATCAAACCGGCATCGGAACCACTGTCCATGAGGGCATCGTCTGCAGGGAAGATGTAGGCAACCTCGTCCAGCAATGCCAAGAGCTGGAAATCCCTAGGCAGGCCCGCAACTACGGCGTGATTTTCCAATAGGATGCGGGAACGCAGCAACGGGATTCCGAGGGAGAGAGACAGTGCGTCTTGACGGTCCCGAGCTACATCCGAGTGAAACTCGACAATGGCGGAGACCACTTCGTCAGGCGATGCGGTGGCCAGCAGCGGGCTTATTTTGTCGACGGGCTCCAATGGGCCGGACCAGACTAGGCCGGATCTGGGCCCCGTTGGTTCCGGTGTTCCTGCCGACAAAGATGTGACGACCGAGTTGTCAGCCAGCGAAGCCACGATTGTGAACCCATCTTTGAGAAGCGATTCCAAATCTTCCAGGCTTGGGGAGTGGTCGAACTGAACGATCCGGTGGACGGGCAGAGGAGAAGATTGACCAGTCCCATTCTGAAGAGCCTGCGGACGGAGTGTTCGAGTCTTGAAATGGACATCTTGCGCCGACAGAAAAGCCGAACAAATAATTGTGCCGAATAGCGGGGCGCGCCTAAACATGCAGATCCATCGACAAAATCGGAAAGGAACGCCATACCTCCATCGATAATTTGAGTATGACCCCCTCCGAGGAAGCCTGCATTGCCCAGAGACCCACGCCGACGGCACTAACTGTGGCAGGTTCCGACCCGAGCGGCGGTGCCGGGATTCAGGCCGATTTGAAGACCTTCCATCAACTTGGAGTCTATGGGACATCGGCCATCACCCTTGTTACGGTTCAGAATACAAGGCGGGTTTCCCGCGTGCAACTAATCCCGGCCGATTTGGTGCGGGAGCAGATCGAGAGCGTGTTCGAGGACATTCCCCCCAAGGCAGTCAAAACGGGGGCGCTGGGATCGGCAGAGATTATTCAGGCCGTTTCGGCTGCACTGGAGCAACTCGGACGCGGGTGCGCGCTGGTGGTGGATCCAGTGATGGTGAGTAAGCATGGCACTGCGCTGATTGCGGCAGACGCACAGGCAGTGCTCCGTAAGCGGCTGTTGCCATTGGCAACCTTGGTAACGCCGAATTTACCGGAGGCCGAAGAATTGACGGGCCTGAGAGTGAACAGTTTGGAGGGCATGCGTGAAGCAGCCCTGCGTATAAGGGACTTAGGCTGTAGGGCCGTTCTGGTGAAGGGAGGGCACCTGCCTGATGAAATTGGCGCAGTTGATGTTCTTCTGGTTGATGGGCAATTCCATGAGTTCCCTGGCAGCCGGATCAACACGCGGCACACACACGGTACCGGATGCACCTATTCAGCAGCAATTACCGCGCTTCTGGCAAAGGAAATGAGTATCCCCGATGCGGTAGGAAAAGCGAAATGCTTTGTCTTCAACGCGATTCAGACGGCCCCGGGACTGGGGGCGGGAGCTGGTCCGGTCAACCATTGGGCTGGATTAGATCAACCGCTATAATTGGGATTCCGCCATGACTAGGGTCCAGAAGCGTTTCAAGCTACAACGAGTGCTCGATGAGGCACTGATGCAGAACATCGCAGATGCGCGTGCCATTTACGGAATCGAGCAGATCACACTTTCGCCGTCGAGGGACGGCGTGCTCGTGGAGTTCGACGCGTCGCGGCTGAAGCTCGCAAACGTGGAATCCGTGCTCCAAGGGGCAGGAATTCCAGTGGCAGAGGTTTCGGCCTAATATCGGGCCGGATATTGAATCCGGCCCGATGGCAAGCCCGGAACAACTAGCCCCTCAGCAGCGATAGAACTGCCTGCGGAGCGGAATTGGCTTGCGCCAATGCGGCCAGAGACGCTTGCTGCAGCACCTGTGCCTTGGTCAAGTTTGCAGCTTGCGCTGCGACATCCGCGTCGCGGATGCCAGCTTGGGCCGCGGAGTAATTGGTGATCTGCGACTGCGCAAGATTGACAGCGTAGTTGAGCTTGTTCTCACCCGCGCCGACCTTGCCTTGTACCAAACCCAAGTTTGAGACCGCCGTTTGGAGCGCTGTGAGAGCCGCCAGCGCATTGCCTGTGTTGGACGCTGTGTTGGACGCCGCGGTGACCGTTTGTGCGCCGACCGTGCCGAACACGCTACCGGTGCCACCGCCGCTACCGGCAGTGAAGGCGGTTTCGTTCACGCTGAAAGTGTCGGTACTTTGCAGAGAGATGTCCGTACCGTTGGCAGCCTTCACAGCCGAGATGCCGGACCCGGAAAGCGCGGTGTTGATGGTGGTCAACGCGGCCGTAAGGGAACCGGCATTGGTGGAATCCAACGACACCGTATGGGCGCCCGAGCCGTTCTGAACCACGAATGTTTCCGTTGCGGCCGCGCCGCCGCCCGCTGCAAACGAAGCAAAGGTACCACTGCCGATGGAGTAGTTGGCTCCATTGACCGCCGTGCCTGCCCCTGAAACGCCATTCCCACCTGAGGCCGCCGCTGCGCTGACGGTAAAGGCCGTAGCACCGCCGAATTCCAAGGTGCCGCTGCTGGAAATCGCGGCGGTGATGCCGTAGGCCTGCAGGGAGGTATTCAGGTTCGAGATCACCTGTGTTCCGCTGAGACCGGCACTGCCTCCGGCAACGGTAGCAGTAATGTCCTGGTTGCCGCTCCCAGTATTGACGTGGAAGGTGAACGACTGGGTGTTGGAGGAGGCAAGGAACGACACCGCAGAATCATCCAGCCGGACGGTGTTGCCGCTGATCAGAGTGCCGCCGCCCGCAACGCTGCTGTTGGCGATCCCAAGCGCGGTTGAATCCACTGCGTTGTTTGCGCCACTGAGGTCGACGGAGACTTGGGCGTTGGATGCATTGCTGCCGCCACCAACATAGGTGACGAGATTGGTGTTGTAGGTACCGCCAGTGTTCAGCTTTACGTTGGACGCCTGGCGGTTGATTTCAGTCAGCAGCCCCTGGTATTCCGTATTGAGTGTGCCGCGGTCGCCGGTAAATGTGGCCGACGCGGACTCGGTTGCGAGCGTACGCAGGCGGTCCAGAATCGTGGAGATGTTGCTGATGCCTCCATCGACGATTTGGAGCGCAGCCACACCGTTCTGTCCATTGAGCACGCCTTGGCTCAATTCAGCCGTGTCACCACGGTACTTGTTTGCAACCGCCAAGCCTGCGGCATCGTCAGCCGATGAATTGATCCGATAGCCCGACGACAACTGCTGAATGGTGTCCCTCTGAAAATTCCCGTTCACCCGGATGTTGTTCTGCGCTACGAGCGAGGCAACATTGGTTTGGATTGATAACGACATGTTTCGTCCTCTTGCATCCTTGGCATCGATACATACCCGTCCTCATGCCGGGCTGCCGGTTCTCGCGGGTTCCGCGATACCGGACGTATCCTTCACTAGCTCTATCGGCCAAGAACGCGCGAAGCATTAGCGCAAATCGACAAAAATTTGGCACCTGCCAAATTTTCGACGTTTCGACGCCCCTGACCAAGCTAAAGTGACGGCTGGGGCGGCTTCACCGGATCCCATGCGACCGAACCCCGGCGTTTCGTTGCCCTGCGGTACAGCTTGCCGTCTTGCGAAACATAGAGCCACTCGCGGTCCGGACCGCCGAACGCCACATGGCTGGCGATACCGCCACGGGAGTCGTACTTTGGGGGATTCAAAATCATGTCCATCCTTCCGCTTGCACTTTCCAGCTCGATGCCGAGCACAGTTCCCCGGTAAATGTTGCCCGAGTTGTCGATGGCGATCTGCATCACGGTATCCAGCGCGGCCTGGGGAGATGTTTCGGAGCGGAAGAAGGGCGCGCCGTGATTCAGGGTGCCATCCGCAGCCACTTGAAACGACCAAGGTTCGCGCGTCTTGGCATCCACAACGTTCAAGAACGCCTGATCCGGCGTCAATGCCAGAGCCGTAGGGGATTCGATGCCTCCACCGTTGTAAGCGGTCTTGCGCTGTCCTTTGGCGTCGATCCAGACAACCGACCTATGGACCGGGTCGGTGTAGTAGATGTTCCCGGCACTGGTCAAAGCAAGGTCAAAGCCGTCGACTTTGGTAGCGACGACCTTCTCCGCACCGTCCGGGCCCCACGAAACGATTCGCCGACCGGTGGACTGGATCGCATAGATACGGCCATCGGCACCTCCTCGCAAATTCTTGGCACCACCCGCGTTCTGTTTGAAAACGGCCGGTTTTCCGTCGCCGCCGATCCGATAGACCTTGTTGGCTTTCGAATCGACGAAGAACACATCGCCTGCCTTGTTGACCGCGATGCTGGCAGCACCGGCATAGTCGCCAGCCACCAATTCCCATGGCTTGTCCGGGGACACGACGTTGTAGGCGGGTTGCCGGTACATCGGCACACGCCCGGGACCACGCCCCGCACCAGCGGTGCCAGCGGGCCCACCGGCACGTCCGGGAGGCGGCGGAACCAGTTCGGGCACGTTTTGCGCGATAGGGGCGGGATAACCGCGCCACAACCAGCGCATGATGTCCGGCATCACCTCCGAGGCCTTGCGGGTGCTGTGGGCCTCACCCTCGTAGTATTCGAACTTGTGGTCGTACCCCGCAAAATTCATCGCAGCGTTCATGTTCTGGTTCTGCAACGGCCAATTGCCGGCATAGCTGTCGATATCGGCGCTGCCGTCCTGAAGGAAGATCCTGAGGGGCTTGGGTTCTGTCTTGCGAATCCAAAAGGGCACTTGGTTGGCACCGCGCATGTCTACAAAGGTCCCAATCAGGTAGAGAACACGGTGGAAGACATCAGGACGGTACCAAGCGGCCATAAAGGCACCTACGGCGCCGGTACTGGTCCCGGCGATGGCGTGGTCATCGGGATTGGCGGACAGATTGACGGTCTTGCCCACGGCCGGGAGAAGCTCCTCGACGAGGAAGCGGGCGAAGTCGGGACGGACATCGTCGTACTCCCAGTCCCGGCTGAAACGGGAGAGCTGTTTTTCGGGATCGGCGGGGGCGAGGACCCCCGGATTGACGAAGATCGCGGCCATCGGAGGCAGTTCCCCTTTCGCGATGAGATTGTCCAGGATGACCGGAATGCGCATCCCGTTTCCGGCATAGCCTCCGCCATCGAGAAAGACCATGTAGGGGGCGGGCTTGGCAGGACCCACTTTGGCGGAAACATACACCTGGTAATCGTGGGGAACACCGGGATAGACTTTGCCCGGCGGAAGCACAGCCTTGGTCAGTGTGCCTTTGGGCACATTGGGTTGGACCGTGGAGTCCGGGCCGAAGTTGGCCGGCTGCGGCTGGGCGAGAACCGGGACTGCGCTTAGACAGACAAACAGGACTGCGGTGGGGGAGAACTTGGGCACATGGGGATTCTATCGCATCGGGGGGATGTTGGCGGAAGCCAGTGGGGGTCGAACCCACCCGCGATACTAGGTAACGCACGCCGGGTTTGAAGTCCGGGCCCGGCACCGGCCGGGATTGGCTTCCGCGAGGCAAAACGAAACGGCAATTTTGACCGCTGGCGCCATTGTAGCAGCGAATGGAGCGATGCAAGGACGCTACCGGAAGATCCGCTCCGGGGGCGGCCGGAGGGCGAGCAGAATCTTATAAACCGCCAACCCGTAGTATTCGCGCAACGCTGTTTCGGTGTTGCCGACACCGCTTCCGATCGGCACGAAGTCGATCACGCCATGTGTAGGATTCAGCAAGTCTCGGGGGTCGGTGGCAAATGGAATCATGTCGATTCCGTAGGCTCGGAACAGCATCATGGCACGGGGCAGGTGGAAGGCATTGCTCACGACGATGGCCGTTCGGATGGACGGAAGGGCGGCCACCGCTCCCGCCTCGTCGGCCGTGGTGCCAACAGGCCCGACCACGAGGATATCGCCCGCTGGCACCCCCAACTTCACCGCTTCGGACCTTAGGACGTCCACCTGGCTATTTCCCGATGACGAGTTCGAGCCGGTCAAAACGAGAAACCGAGCCTTTCCAGCCAGTTTGAGATTGACAGCGGTGAGGAAGCGACCGGATTCGGAACCCCATTGCACTCCGAACGGGGAACCCCCCCGCACAATGTAGCCTCCAAGCACCACAACGGCGTCCGCATGGGGACATTGCTCAAAAGTCAACTCCGGGTAGGACCGCTGCAATGGATCGGCCAAACTATCACCCACGATCGGCATGGCTGAAACCCAGAGGATCGCCACACCAAGGAACGCCAGTCCCCGGCGCCTTGCCAGTACACCCCAAACCACAAGCCATCCGCACAAACCTACGGGTAGCAGGAGAGACTCAACAAGTTTGCGGATCAGAAACAGCACGGCTACCTACCGAAGGTGGTCTTGAGATTCTTTGCGATCTCCGCAGCCTGCTTGTCGAGGCTGTCGGGATTGGGATTCTTGAGCGGCCGGAAGTACCCGGACCAAACTACCTGCCGCGTCTTGGCGTCGACCAGGAAAAACGTACCGCGGCGGGCTGAGGACTGAAACGCGGGGTGGACGGCGTTCTCCTTGGCCGAAGCCTTTAGGTCGTCCTTCTCGTCAACCGATTCGGCAGCCGGCGGTGGGACGAGCTGGTTCAAGCGGGCCTCGAAAGCCTCTCCGAGCCGGTCGGTCATCACAACTCCGGCCGTTTTTGGGTCGGTGACTACCGGCAAGACGCGCTCACGGGCCAAACGGCCTGCCAAGTATTGGTCCATACCCCCAG
This sequence comes from uncultured Acidobacteriia bacterium, assembly GCA_903925015.1. Classification (GTDB taxonomy): domain Bacteria; phylum Acidobacteriota; class Terriglobia; order Bryobacterales; family Bryobacteraceae; genus BOG-234. The sequence continues at coordinate 5,818 of CAIYDY010000009.1, read as the reverse complement.
CCATCGGCAGAATATAGACGTTGGATGTCGTAGGGGTCTGGGCAGAAGCGATCGTGGCACAGACGAGGGCAACGAGCGCCAGCGGGGTCAGCAATAGCCGTTTCATTACAATCACAAGTGTACAGGTGAAGGGAATCAGCGTGGGTCCATCGGCATTGGGAGCGGGAAAAGTCACGGCGGTAATTCCGGTGCACAACCGCGCAGACTTGCTGGCCCGGCTGCTGGAGACAATGGCAGCTCAAAGCGTACCCTTCTCGGCGGTCGTGGCCATGGACAACGACTCCACCGACGGTGCGGGCGATGTTGCGCGCAACTTCGGCTGTCGCGTGGTTGCGATGGGCGGAAATCTGGGCTTCGCGCGCGCGGTGAACGCCGGCTGGAGGATGGCCTCCACGGAGTGGGTAGCGATTCTAAACAGCGATGTGGAACTGGACCCGCACTGGCTGGAACAGCTTCTGGAGGAATCGGATGAAGGCGTCGGGTTCGCCACGGGCCTGATCCTGCGGCAAGGGACGTCCGATATTGTGGACGGCACGTACGACTTGGTCAGTCGCTCGGGGTGCGCTTGGCGGGTCGGGTACGGCCAAGCAGTCCCGGCATCCAAGGACCCGGCCCGAATCGGCATTGCATCCGGAACAGCGTCCCTATTCCGTCGTTCCGTTTTGGAACAGCTGGGCGGATTCGACGAAAGGTACGGGTCCTACATGGAGGACGTCGACTTTGGACTCCGGTGCGTTCGGGCAGGAATCGGCGGAACCTATGTCCCGGCATCGGTTGCGTGGCACCATGGCAGCGCAACGTTCGGCAGGTGGGACGCACGCGTAGTCCGGTTGATCTCGCGGAACCAAATGATGTTGGTGGCACGGCTTTACGATCAAGAGCTGATACGTGCCTGTTTGTGGCCGATTTTCGTAGGCCAAGTACTCTGGGGCGCGGTCGCCCTGCGGCATGGTGCCGGACTGGCATGGTTCGCAGGAAAGTGGGAGGCTCTGAGGGCCTTCCGGGTCGAGGGGACGAAATCCGAACGCCTGCGTAAATTCCTCGACGATTCGGAGATCGAGATCCGGAAGGAATCCCGGGATCCCTATTGGCGTTGGTACTTCCGGCTGGCCGGCCGAAGTTCAACGGGTGCACCCGCAGCAGGGCCCCCAATCACGAAAGATGCGGCGCTTTGACCCATGGCCCGTGTCGCAATAGTCATTGTCACGTACAATTCGGGGAGTGAAATTGGGGGATGCTTGGACGCCTTGGCGGGCGTTGCGGATTTGGAAATTGTGGTTGTCGACAACGCTTCATGGGACGGGACCCGCAACGAAGTCGCGCAACGACCAGCGAGGCTCGTCACCAATGAGACCAATGCCGGTTTCGCAGCGGCGGTCAACCTCGGGGTCCGAGCGACCACGGCACCCCTGATATTGCTCATGAACCCCGATGCCCACTATGTTTCGGGGCTGGAGCGTTTGATCCAAGTGTTCGACGATCCCTCGGCGGGTGCTGCCGGAGGAATCCTAACAGGTCCGGACGGCTTACCGCAGACGGGCTTCATGGCCCGAAACCTACCCTCCGCATTGGCCTTGATCTTCGAAGTTCTCGGCATCAACAAGCTCTGGCCCGGCAACCCGGTCAATTGGCATTACCGTTGCAAGGGGATTTCACAGTTGACTGCGATCTCCAGTCCGATTCCCGTCGAACAGCCAGCCGGCGCGTTCCTCATGTTCCCCCGTGCGGCGTGGCTGCGAGTGGGTGGTTTCGACGAACGTTTCTGGCCGATTTGGTTCGAAGACGTGGATTTCTGTGCCCGGTTGAAGCTGGCCGGTTTGCGCGTTTGGCTCGCCCCCGGAGCATTTGCAAACCATAAAGGCGCTCATTCCATTGACACATTGCCCTCCAAGGACAGGCAGCGATTTTGGTATGGTAGTCTTCTTGAGTATGCGGCGAAGTTCTACACGCCGTTGGAGTTCCGAATTCTTTGCTGTGCCGTGTTTGGGGGATCCGTACTACGGGCCTTGGGGGGATTGCCGCGGCATGGTTGGAGAATCTGGAGCGTGTTTGGCCCGGTCTGTCTCCTCGCCATCAGCCGGTTCAGGGGGAGGAAGTCGGGCGAGCCTGATGTTTTTAATGAATTGAATGGCGCAAGTGGATCGAATGGCGATGCGTGAAAATCATGAGTGGAGCAAACCGGCACATACATGTCCCGTAGCGACTTCGTCTCGGTAACGATCGTCACTTACAATAGCGGCCGCTTCATCAAGCGCTGCCTTGAATCGGTACTGGATCAAAAGTACCCGTTCAAGGAGATCATTGTTATTGACAACAACTCCACAGACGGCACAATCGACATTCTAGAGCCTTTCGAGGATCGTTGCCGAATCGTGTACAACGAAGAGAACGTCGGCTTCGCCGCCGCCCAGAACCAAGCGATTGGGCTCTCGGAGGCGGAATGGGTACTCACCCTGAATCCCGATGTCCTGCTTTTGCCCGGCTTTATTGAAGCGCTGGTGACGGCTGGAAACCTCGACCCGAAAGTTGGCACGGTCTGCGGGAAACTCCTAACCATGACGGCCACCTTCGACTTCCCCGAAGAGCCCACGGTAGACTCGACGGGAATCTATTTCACGCCAAACCTGCGCCATTTGGATCGTGGCAGCCTTCAGGTGGACAACGGACATTTCCGGAACTACGAGTATGTGTTCGGTGCCACTGCTGCGGCCGCGCTCTACCGTAGGGAGATGGTCGACGACATCCAGGTCTGGGGCGAATTTTTCGACGCCGACTTCTTCGTCTACCGCGAGGACGCGGATGTAGCGTGGCGCGCGCAGCTTATGGGCTGGAAGTGCCTGTACGCGCCCTACGCCAAGGGCTACCACGTCCGCAAGGCTCTACCGGGCAATCGCCGGGCACTGCCAGCCGAAATCAACATGCACTCGGTAAAGAACCGGTTCCTGTTGCGCATGAAGAACATCACGCCCGATCTTTACCGGCACAACTTCCTGGCGATCACACTGCGGGATCTGGTCGTCATCGCGTGCTGCATCCTTTGGGAACACACTTCACTCAAGGCCTTCCCGTTCCTAATCAAGAACTGGAAGAACGTGATGGCGAAAAGGCGTGAGATCATGAGTCGCCAGAGAGTGGATGACGAATATATCGCCAGTTGGTTCTCGTTCGAGCCCGTCGCCAAAGCTGCTCCGAAAAAATTCGCCGCAGCCATGACGCGTTACAAGGCGGCACGCCGCTAGTCGGCGCCAGCAGACGGTGCGGATCGCAATTCTGGGCACTCGCGGAATCCCCGCAAACTACGGCGGCTTCGAGACTTTTGCGGAGGAACTGGCGACACGGCTTGTCGCTCTTGGCCACGAGGTGGTGGTTTACTGCCGCGAGCAGCATCCCGAGCCAACATACCGGGGGGTCGAACTGCGGTGGCTGCCGACCATCCGCAACAAATACCTGGACACTCTGTACCATACAGCGGTATCGACGCTGCATATGGCATCCCAGTTCGGCCGGAAGAGGGTCGATGTCGCGCTCTACTGCAATGCTGCGAATGCGTTGTTCACGCTCCTGCCCCGCCTGACCGGCATCCCGGTTGCGCTGAACGTGGACGGGATCGAGCGCAAGCGCAAGAAGTGGAACCGGGCGGCCAAGGCATGGTACAGGATGTCGGAATACCTCTCGACGCTCCTGCCGAACAGGTTCGTCACCGACGCGGAGGCCATCAAGACCTATTACCGGGAGGTTTACAACGCGGACTCCCTGTTTATCCCCTATGGTGCCGACACCGTATTGGAACCGACCCAGAGCGTGTTGGGGGAACTGGGCTTGGAACCTCACCAATACTTCCTGTACGTGAGCCGCATGGAGCCGGAAAACCGCCCCTTGGAGGTTCGACTGGCGTTCGAGGATCTGGACTGCGGCTATAGGCTGGCGTTGATAGGTGATGCGCCGTATGCCCACGAATACATCCGCAAGGTTCGCGATTCGCGGGATCCACGGGTGGTGATTCCGGGTGGAATCTACGGCCAAGGCTACCGGGAGTTGGGTTCCTGGTGCTTCGCCTATGTCCATGCAACCGAGGTCGGGGGGACACACCCCGCACTCATCGAAGCGATGGGACGTGGATGCCTGGTTCTCTATCTGGACACGGTGGAGAACCGCGAAGTCTGCGGAAGCGCGGGCTTGCCCTATCTCGATCAAGCCGGTCTCACTGCGCGCATGCGGGAAGCGCTCGCGATGAGCGATTCGGAACGCGACGTACTCAAGGCCAGCGCCATACGGAGGGTCAAAGAGCGCTACGATTGGGACGCAGTTACGTCGCAGTACGAAAAGCTACTGGCCGACCTCGCAGGAGGGGCTTGATTACAGCAGGTCGCTGATCGACTTGGCAGCAAGTGCACGCTTGCTCTCCTCGCGCAATTGTGGTATCGAGAATCCCGTGTAGCGTTGTTTTAGCTCCTCGGGGATCGGTCCGAGGCGCTCCACGATCATGTTGAGGAACACAAGGGCCGCAGCGCGTTCCCCTTCCTGCCGCCCTTCCTGCCGCCCTTGGTCAAGTCCCTTCTGCACCAACGGGCCGAACACGTCGTGCTCCAGGTAATCGTCGATCACAAACATCTTTCTTCCCTCCTCTTTTACAGTCGTCCCCAACTGCCGCAAGCCAGCCAAAGTCAAAAGCTGGGCATACGCCGTTCGCCTGTCAGCGTCGGCCAGTTCAGCAATGCGGCCAAGAATGTGCCGGACGGCTTCCCGTTGGTCGCGAAGGCGCATCAACACGGCAAGAATATTATCCCCCACCCCGGGACTCTCCAAAAGGGGTTCGCCATCGAAGTCCCGCAGGTTCACCAGAACATAGGAGTATTCAAGCCGCTCCGACCGACAAGTGCTCGGCATGGAAAGCGGGGCGGAACCAATGTATAGGACGTACTGGATAGGAAAGACACCCTCGTCGTCCAACAGCCAGGCACCGTAGTTGAGCATCCGGACAGCCATTCTTGGGTCATTGCGGGTCTGGTATTCGATCTGCACTGTTCTCTGCGCGTCGTCGCGACCTACCGAATCTGCTCGGAGGCTGCGCGTGGTCGGCATCTCCACATTCCGCCAGGAGACCATCCTGTGACCCGTAATGTATTGCACGGCATTGCTACCCGGACTCGAGAGTAGTTGCTTGAGGATCGTATCGAAATCCTGCATTCGGCAACCATTCTAGCGTGTAGGGAAGTCAACAACCCGGACACAGTTCCCGCCGACCAACACCCGCCGTGGTAGCATCGTGTGTGCACCCCAAGATCCTGGCGGTTATCCCGGCCCGGTTCGCTTCCACGCGTTTCCCCGGCAAGGCGCTCGCCCGACTCGACTCCCGCACCATGCTGGAACACGTTCACGAACGTGTCTCCATGGCCCGCTATCCCACTGCCATTGTCGTCGCAACAGATGATGCCCGCATCGAAATGGAAGCCCGGCGTTTCGGTGCACGGGTCCGCATGACGCGCGACGACCATGTCTCCGGTACGGACCGTGTGGCCGAAGTTGCTTCGGCATTTCCCGACTACGACATCGTGGTGAACATTCAGGGAGATGAGCCCCTCATCGATCCAGAAGCCATTGACACGGCCCTGATGCCGCTCTTGGAGGAGCAGGCCATCATGATGGGCACCCTGAAAAAGCGGATTGAGGACCCCCGCGAAATCACGGACCCCAATGTGGTCAAGGTGGTCACCGACCGTTTCGAAAACGCCATTTATTTTTCCCGTTCCACGATTCCCTTCCCCAGGGGCGGAGCCGCGGACGGTGTGGTTCATTACAAGCATGTAGGCCTTTACGT
>CAIYDY010000008.1 GCA_903925015.1 uncultured Acidobacteriia bacterium | reverse complement strand
CCGTAGAAATCGAGCAGTTTCTGGGCTGCGGCAATATCGACACCCACCCACCGGGTGCTCTGTCCCTTGGCCACTTCGACGACCTTGAACACCATGTTCCGGGTCCGGCCCTTCAACTCGATCTTCGAGCCCGCCCGGAATCCAAGCTGCTTTTCCAGGTAGCTGGAGACCACAGCCGACCGCTCCAAGTCGTCGGCGGCAGGCCCCGATTGCGCGGGTGCCGGGCCGGACATGCTGGCCGCCCCCACCGTATCGATGCCGTAGAGTGTCACCACTCCGCCCTGGGCCAGCATCACGGGTTGTTCGATCACTGGAGAAAACTTGGCATTGACCGGAAGCGCCGCCAGCTTCGCCATGTACGCCTCGTCCGTGGCCCCGTTGGCGGAAATTTGGATATCCACCTTTCCCAACAACGTGGTCAAAGAGGACTCGAACGATCCCGTTGCAGCATCGCCCGCTAGCTCGATGGCAATCACGACAGCGACGCCGAGTGCGATGGACAGGATTGTCAGGACAGTGCGGGTCGGATCGGCCCGGAGCGGACGAAGTATCAGCCTTTGGAAGAGTTTCACTGGACAACGCTTTCAATGCGCCCGTCGCGCATCCGGACGCGGGTATCGGCGATTGCGGCGGCTTCGGCGGAATGGGTTGCCATTACGACTGCCGTGCCGAGCTCGGAGGCGGCCCGGCGGATGAGGGCCAGAACCACGTCTCCGCTTGCGGTATCCAGATTGCCGGTGGGCTCGTCGGCGACCAGAATCCGGGGGTCGTGAACCAACGCGCGTGCGATGGCGACGCGCTGCATTTGGCCGCCGGAAAGCTGGGTCGGCAGGGAATTGGCCTTGCCCTCCAGTTCGACCCAGCGGAGCCGTTCGAGCGCCGTCGCCTCGGTGTTCCGCGCACCGGCGAGCAGCAGTGGCAGCTCCACGTTTTCCAGCGCGGTCAGTGATGGCAGCAGTTGGAAGAACTGAAAAACAAAGCCAATTTCGCGCCGCCGGAGTGCGGTGAGCTGGGCGTCATCCAGCTTGTCCGTGATCTGCCCGGCGATTTCCACGATACCCGAACTGGGGAAATCCATCGCCCCGCACAAGTTCAGCAAAGTCGTTTTGCCGCAGCCGCTCCGACCCAGCAGCGCGGTTACCTTGCCGGATGGAATCTCCAGTGAAACGCCGCGCAGGGCCTCCACGCCGCCTTCGTACGTCTTGTACGCCTCCCGGATCGAGATGGCGCTTTTTCTGTCCGACTCCTGTTGAAACAATTTGCACGACCTCTGTTTTTAGTGTATTCTGGTCTTGCTCCAGCTGTATTCCGCGCGTTCGTTTACGATGCTTGCCCCGCAGAGTATTCAAAAGCGTGAGTTGAACAATTTGAACGTCCGCAGTCTCGGTCCCGAGACCCGTGACGATATGGAAACACGTCGTTTGGCGGCCGCGAAGGACCTCCTGAATGGCGTCAGCCAATCTTTGATTGCACGCCGTTACGGCGTCAGTCGTACCACCGCCTCCCGCTGGGCACGCTCCATTGTCGTCAAAGGTGTCGACGGCATGCGGAAGCGCCGCGCAACAGGACGTCCGAGTCGTCTTACAGCCGATCAAGTCGAGTCCATTCGTAGGATGTATCTGGATGGCGCTTCGGCGTACGGATTTTCCAGTGACCGTTGGACAACCGGCAGGTTGGCCGACGCCATTGAAAATCGCTTCGGCATCCGATACGACCAGGACCATGTGGGTCGGCTGATGCACAAGTTCGGACTGCGCGAACGGCGTTTTGTCTATGCCCCTGTGGTTCCAGCGGGCTACTTGGCGATCCGCCAGTCCAACCCTTGCTCCCCCGCCGCAATGGTCTAGAGGTCCGGCGCAGGTTGACTTATGAGCAGCCCACACCCAGCCAAGCCGGGGCGCCGAGACCTGTTGGTGGCGGGCGCGACGGCGCTTGCCGCGTGTGGCAAGCCAACAGAGTCCGCCCCTTCCGACGGGCAGACCGCCGGAAACGCGGCGAACATGCGTCCCTATGGTGAGCGGTCCGCTTTTGAAAAGCCGGTTCGCGCCATCAGGATGCTGTCCGCCAGTTCCGGCACGGGTTCCAGCCGAACGCCTCTGGCCGACTTGTACGGCATGGTGACGCCATCGTCCCTCACGTACGAGCGCCACCATGCGGGTGTTCCGACCATCGATCCCTCCAAGCACCAACTTCTGGTCCACGGACTGGTGGACCGTCCCTTGGTTTTCACCATGGACGACATCCGCCGCTTCCCCTCGGTGTCGCGGATCTGTTTCCTCGAATGCGGCGGGAACAACCTCGGGGACCAGCGCGGCGAATCGACGCCGAATGTGCAGCAGAGCCATGGATTGGTCAGCGGTGTGCAGTGGACAGGCGTCCCCCTATCCATCGTGCTGCGCGAAGCGGGGTTGAAGCCTGCCGCAAAATGGATGATCGCCGAGGGAGTGGACAATTGCCGCATGGCCCGCAGTATTCCAATTGCAAAGGCCTTGGACGACGCGCTTCTGGTGTATGGCCAGAACGGGGAGGCCCTGCGTCCCGAACAAGGGTATCCGTTGCGGCTGGTCCTGCCCGGTTGGGAAGGCAATGCCAACGTGAAGTGGCTGGGTCGGCTGAACCTGGTGGACCAACCCGCCATGTCGAGCAAGGAAACAGCCTACTACACGGAATTGCGGTCGGATGGCAAGGCCGAGATCTTCAGTTTCGCAATGGAAGCGCGGTCGGTGATCACGAGGCCGTCGGGCGGGCGGAAAATCGCCCCGGGGCCCGGATTCCACCAGATCGACGGGCTGGCCTGGTCAGGTCGGGGGAAGATCAAGCTGGTGGAGGTGTCCGTGGATGGCGGCACTACATGGGCGAAAGCGGAGCTGCAGGAGCCCGTCCTCGACAAGGCCCTCACCGCATTCCGGTTTCCGTGGCAGTGGGATGGACGCGAGGCCGTGATCCAATCGCGCTGCATGGATGAAACCGGCTACTTGCAGCCGACGCGGGAGGAACTGGTGGCGGCGCGCGGATTGTTCAGCGGCTACCATTACAACGCGATCAAGCCGTGGAAGGTTCTGGCCAGCGGGGAGGTGACCAGTGTTCCGATTGTTGTTTAGCGCGGTTGGGTTGGCAGTTTTTGCCTGGGTTGCCTTCGCGCAGGCACCCGTTTACGGTTTGGGCCGTACAGCCGCGCCGGACGAGATTCGAAAAGCCGACACTACCGTCTTCCCTGACGGCACCGGTCTGCCGGTTGGACACGGCGACGCCGTTCTCGGCGAGGCGATCTTCAACAGCCGGTGCGCCCTCTGCCACAACGCGAAGGGCGAGGGCCGGAAGGGCGAATATCCGGCGCTGGTTGGCGGCATCGGGTCCCTGGGTACGAAGAAGCCTGTGAAGACCGTGGGTAGCTACTGGCCCTACGCAACCACAGTGTTCGACCATATCAACCGGGCCATGCCGTTCAATTCGCCGCATATCCTGCCGCCAAACGACGTGTATTCGGCTGTCGCCTACATTCTCCATCTGAACGGGATTATTGGCAAGGGGGACGAGCTGAACGAAAAGACCCTGCCGCAGGTGAAAATGCCCAACCGCGACGGCTTCGTGCCGGATTCGCGTCCCGACATCAAAGTCAAACGCTGAGCTTCAGCGAAGCAATTCGTGCCCGAGAATTCCCAGCCCGACCGCCAGCACAAACCACGAAAACCCCACCTTGAGTTGGTCGGGCCTCAGCTTGGTGGAGAGGATCAGGCCGACGGTGGTTCCGGCGAGGGAGAGGCCGGTCAGGGCCAGTAGCAGCGGCCACTCGACTGCGCCAGTTGCTGCTCCGACAAATCCAACCAGCGACTGCGCAGCTACAATCGTCAGCGAAGTTCCAACGGCGAGGCGGATCGGCAGTCCGCAAATGAAGGATAAAGACGGGATGATCAGGAATCCGCCCCCGACTCCGAAGATTCCTGCCAGTAAGCCGACGCCGCTTCCGATGATCCAGCTCAGGCGACTGCAATCGGCCCGTACCTGGCACATTTCGGAAGTTGTCCTGCCCATGCGCATCATGCCCACCGCAGCCGTAAGCATGAGCAGCGCGAACAGAATCATCATCAGCCGGTCGCGCGGGATACCGGCACCTAGTATTGTTACGCGGGCTGGCAAGGCAGGAACCAGCCAGCGGCGGGTCAATAGCGTGGCGATTGTGGCTGGCAGGCCAAAACGGAAGGCAACCGGGTAGTCGACCAAGCCGCGCCGCCGTTGAACCAGGCTACCCACCAGACTTGTAACGCCCACTAGGAACAGCGAGTGGCCGGTCGCTTGGGTGGCGGGCACGCGGAATACATAGACCAAGATCGGCACGGTCAGGATCGCGCCGCCGCCACCGATCAGGCCGAGTATGAGCCCTACGAGGAGAATTGCGGAATAGCCGAGTAGTTCCGTCAGGTGGATTGCGTCCTTGATTCAGTCTAGACCGCACCCGACCGGAAGAGTTCGCGCAAATGTGCGACACCGACCGGTTCCGTCTTCAAGAGTGGAACAACCGCGTACCGATGGGCATGGTGTTTGGCTACGGCCTCGATTTCACGCAGCTCGTTGTGTGCCCGCTGCCTCAACAAAGGGGAAACGGGGTGGGCCGCGGCCACGCTGTTGTTAATGATCCAAGCCCAGGGCTCGATCCCTGCCCGGCGCAAGTCCGATTGCAGTCCAGCCGCCTCCAAAACCGGCGTTGTTTCGGCCAGGGTCACCAGCAGGACCTTCGTCTGCGTTTCATCTTGGAGCCGCATCATGGGGGTGGTGGCCCGCATTGTGCCTTCCGTCAACTGGCGCGTGATTTCCCGGTGGTAGGCCCCGGTTGCGTCCAGCAGCAACAGGGTGTGGCCGGTTGGTGCGGTGTCCATCACCACAAACTTGGTGCCGGATTCGCGTATGATCCGCGAGAACGCTTGGAATACCGCGATTTCCTCCGTGCATGGCGAGCGAAGGTCCTCCTCCAACAGCGCACGACCGGGCGCGTCGAGTGCGGCACCTTTGGTGGCAAGGACGTGTTGCCTGTAGGTTTCGGTTTCGGCGTGGGGGTCGATGCGGCTGACGGTCAGGTTTTCCAGCGCGCCGTGGAGCGTTTCGGCCAGGTGTGCCGCTGGATCGGAAGTTGTCAAGTGCACAGGGAAACCGCGGCTTGCCAGTGCCACCGCGATGGCGGCGGCCATTGTTGTCTTTCCAACACCGCCCTTGCCCATCAGCATCACCAAGCCGTGCTTGTCGGCGGCGATTGCATCCACGAGTGTGGAGAGACTCGGACTATCGAAGGCGGTGTCCGGGTATTCGATGCATTTTGCCGGAGCCGTGTCAGCGAGCAGCAGCCGCAACGCGTCCAATCCAACCAAGTTGAAGGGTTTTAGCGGCACGCGGTCCATCGGCAACAAGCTGAGCGCTTCGGGAATGGCGGCCAAGGCGGCCTCTTCGCGACTGCAAATCGCTGCGGCCAGTGGGTCAACGGCAGCCTCCGTGCGGGCAAGCATGCCATTGACCACTAGAAATTGCTGCCACATTCCGATTTTGGCCAGCTCCTCGTGGGTGCGCGCCACCTCCCGCAGCGCCGACACTTGGGCGCGGGCAACGAGGATCAGGCGGGTTCGCAGCGGGTCGGCCAGGGAGTCGACCGCTTCCTTGTATTGGGCACGTTGTTTTTCCAAGCCTGCCAGCGGGCCGAGGCAGGACGCGTCGCCCTTGCCCTCGTTGAGGAATCCGCTCCATGCGCCAGGCAGCTGCAGCAGGCGGATGGTGTGCCCGGTGGGGGCGGTGTCGAACACAATATGGTCGTACCCGGCTGTGAGCGCCGTGTCCGTAAGCAGCGCGGTGAACTCGTCGAAGGCCGCGATTTCGGTGGTGCACGCGCCTGAAAGCTGCTCCTCGATGCTCCTGACGACGGCATCCGGAAGAATGCCTCGCACGGGTCCGACAATTCGATCCCGGTAGCCCTGGGCTGCAGCTTGGGGGTCGATCTCCAAGGCCCAGAGACCCGGAACTGCCGGGATCTGGCGGATCGTGTTGCCGATGCTAATGCCAAACACCTGGCCCACGTTCGAGGCCGGGTCCGTGCTAACGAGCAGAACCCGCTTTCCGGCCGAGGCCAATTCGATTGCCGTTGCGCAGGCAATCGAAGTCTTGCCAACGCCGCCCTTGCCCGTAAAGAAAAGGAAACGGGGCGGCTGTTCCAGAAATTTCATGGCGGTTGCTCCTATCGGACGGTGGTCAACAACACTTGCTGCCGGAACAGCAGTTGGCGGAGGGTTTGGGTTCCGGTGCCAACTGCAGAATTCCGGCCCAGCGCGCGATCTCGGCCCGGTTGGGGTAGCGCCCGGCCATTGCGACTTCGCCGTCCACCAAAACCAAGGGCAAGGCCTCCTGCCCGGAGCGCTCCAGGAACTTCTTCGCTGCGGCATTTTCAACGAACGCCATGGGCTGCTGTGCCAGGTTGAAGCGCTCGATCCGCGCACCGCTCTGGTTCGCCCAGGCAACATCCGCGGAGAATGCGACCAAGGCCTGGTCGACATCCACACCGCATACGCCGGTGCTGCAACACAGGGCCGGGTCAAATACTTGGATGACTTTCATTTGGGTCTCCTGGTAGATCCTGTATTTCTAGTATAACCGAAATACTGATCTGTCAATGGGTCTGTTGGGTTTCGCCGCCGGTCGAAACGTGCGCTGGACGTAGCTCCGAAGGTCAGGTGACGGCGGATTGGCGGCTGGCGGTCACTAGCACCGCTTGCGACCAAGAACCTTAAAGGATTCCACCTCAATATCTTGGCGGGATTCCAACCGCGCGGCCACCCGATTGCATTCATCTTTGTGCACTGCAAGGTGCAGAGGAGAAATCAATGAAACACAGCACAACAGACCAAATCGAAGGCACGGCCCACGTCATAAAGGGTACTGTGAAGGAAGCCGTCGGCGACGTTCTCAACGACCCCAAGCGCAAGCTCGAGGGCAAGGCGGAGCAAGTTCTCGGCCATGTTCAGAAGGCAGCTGGCGAAGTCGAAAAGAAGCTCGGGGTATAGCCGCCATGACCCGGACAGCTGGATTGGTTTTGATCGTGCTTGGCCTAGTCGGCTTGGCATGGGGTGGCTTCACCTACACGACCAGGAAGAATATCATTGACGTCGGACCGATCCATGCTACCCGGGACGAGACCCACAACGTCGATCTGCCTCCCATCGCCGGTGCTATTGCCGTGATGGGCGGGGTGGTGCTTCTGCTGGCGGCGAGAAAGGCGGCCTAACATGTTGATTCTAATGATTGTTTTGATCCTGCTGTTTGGCGGTGGCGGCGGGTACTATGGCCACAGCCGCTGGGGGTATGGTGGCGGGGCCGGGATGGGACTGGGTTCGATCCTTTTGATCATGCTCGCGTTCTACTTGATTGGCGGGATGCGTTACTAAAAGGGTGCTATTCAGTTGATGCGTTCGGCGCGGACGATGAATCTTTCGGGAGCCGCGCCGACGAAGTAGAACGGATAACAAGTGATGAGCGTAAGGATCTCGCCGCCATCGGGGTCCATTACCTCTATATTTGATGGCGCTACCACCTTGGTGGATAGAACCCGGTATTTGAATGTGCCTGGAACAGTGGTCAGGACGATAACATCGCCCTCCCGAATGTCTTTCAGGCGGCGGAAGTATGTGTCGCGATGGGCGGAGATGCCGATGTTCCCGGTCCTGCCCGGAATCCCCGTGCCCGGAACGTGTCCGGCGGCGCGCCGCAGGGATAGCCTGTCCACACCCTCGGCAACAATTACAGATAGACCCAGCCTGGTGATTTCGAGCCTGCCGAAGATATCCTGGTTGGGTGGCGCTCCCCTATTCACTGCGACCTTGGCGTTGACCGGGACTGCCTCAGCTACCACCTTTATTTCCCGCAAGCTTTGATCCAGGAGATCACTTTGGCTGTCTTGGTATGCCAAGCCATCCGCCAGCACAAAGGCGCACCACCCCAAGGCGGCCAGGCCAGCTCCAAACAGGAGTCGCGCCATCCATTTCACTTCGGTGCGACCTGCGGATAGTAACCCGACCTGGTGCGGACAACCAGATCCGCCCCGGCCCCCGCTGCCGTCACCTTGATATTCCGCCAAGCGCCGGAACGGCTGGCGTTGGTCGAGACATACTCGATGGTGTACTGGCTGCGGATTTCGCGGGCAATTTGCTCGCAGATCGCGGCAACCTTTTCCTGCTTTTGGGGGAAGAAGGCATCGCCGCCGGTGGTGCGGGCTAGGCGGCGCAGGATGTCGGGGTTCTTGTCCTGGCTGCCTTCCTCGAAGATGCCGATGGTATAGATCAGCGCTTGGGAAAGTCCGGCGATTTTGAGCGCCTCGTCACGCTTGTGGGTGCTGGCGTTGTCGGCACCATCGCTGATCACAACGAGCGCCTTCCGGGCCCGGGTGCCTGTGAGGAGTCGGCTTTGGGCCTCGATGACGGCGTCATAGAGAGCAGTCTGGCCCGCTACCGGCGCGTTCAGGATCGCGGCTTCCAAGTCACGCGCACGATTGGTGAACGCCTCGCCCTCCGGGAGCCCGATCACGACATGTTCGTTGAAATTCACCACGAACATCTCATCATCGGGATTGCTGGAATGGACGAAGGTTTTGGCCGCAAGGACCACCTCCGGCAGCTTGCGGAGCATGCTGCCGCTGTGGTCGACAACCAGCCCGATGGTAACGGGGACGTCGTCATGCCGGAACAACCGGATCGTCTGCCGGACTCCGTCCTCGAAAACGGCGAAGTCCCGCTCCTTCAAGGCGGAATCCAACCGGCCCTTGCGGTCGTGGACGGAGGCTTGGAGCGAAACGACGTTTACATCCACCGAAATCTGGAACGGTTGCTGGGCTTGCTGACCGAAAGGCAGGGCGAGCGCGACGAATCCGGCAAGAATCGGGGCCCGCATCAAATCGCCTTCAGCGGGTGGTATTGCGGTTGCCACATGGCCGCCTCGACTTCCCGGCCGATATCCATCGTCTTGAACTTGGTCAGGCCCTCATTGATGGCAGCCTCGACCACCGCACCCGCCACGGTCATCGCCACGCTGCGCAGATTGTTGATGTTCGGAAGGAGGGAGGATCCCGGCTGGCGGACCGTCACCAAGCTGGACAAGGCGCTGGCAGCGGCTGCAAACATGCCGTCGCTGATCCTGCCTGCCTGGGACACCACGGTCCCCAAAATCAGGCCCGGATATAGCATGGCATTGCTGATTTGGCCAATCACGTAGGTGACGCCTTTATAGGTCACTGGCGTGAATGCCGTCCCGGTAGCGACCAAAGCTCTTCCGTCGGTCCATTCGATCAGGTCCGTCGGGTTGGCCTCCGACCGGGCCGAGGGGTGCGACAGCGGAAAAATGATGGGCCGTTCGGTATAGGCAGCCATGTTCCGGATGATCGCTTCCGTAAACGCGCCAGCCACGTTGGAAGCCCCCACCAGCATGGTCGGTTTCACCCGCCGCACAACTTCGGCCAGATCCACGCCTTTGGATGTCCGTGTCCAGCCCTTGGCTTCACCCGACGATCGTGCATAAGGTGCCTGGTGATCCTGCACATCCGCCATGTCGGACGTCAACAGGCCCTGCTTGTCCACGAGCCAGAAGCGGCTGGTGGCCTCCGCTCGGGTCAAGCCCTCGCGCATCATTGCATTCCGCAGCTCGTCGGCGACTCCGATGCCGGCTGTCCCGGCTCCAAAGATCACAACCCGCTGGCTTTGCATGTTGGTGCCGCAGACTCGGTTGGCGGAAATTGCCGCGGCAAGCGTGACGGCCCCAGTGCCTTGGATGTCGTCGTTGAACATGCACATGCGGTCACGGTAGCGGGCGAGGATTCGGCGCGCGTTGTTGGGGGCCAGGTCCTCCCAGAGAAGGACTGCGTTGGGGTAAAGCCGCCGGACAGTGTGGACGTATTGATCAATGAACGCCACGTAACGGTCTCCGCGAATCCTGGCGTGTCGGTTGCCCACGTACATTGGGTCCCCCACCAGTTCCTCACGGTTTGTCCCCACATCCAGCATGACGGGCACGGCGCGCGAAGGGTCTATGCCTCCGGCGGCAGTGTAAATTGCCAGCTTGCCGATGGAGACCTCAATGCCGCCCACGCCCCAGTCGCCGATGCCGAGGATTTGTTCCGCGTCGGTAGCGAGGATTAAGTCAATGTCGTCGCCGGTGCCCAGATTGGCGAAGGCCTGTTCGATGTCCTCGGTGTGGTCTATGGAGAGGTAAACGCCGCAGGGACGACGGCTTTCGTGGTGGTATTGCTCGATGGCGAGGCCGACCGTCAAGTCGTTGACGATGGGAATCATCTCCCGGAGGTGTTCGGAGAAGAGCCTGAAAAAGAGAACCTCGTTGCGGTCGTGCATCGCAGTCAGGTAGATGTTCTTTCCCAGGGCGTCCGGGAGGCGGTCGTACTGGAGGTAGGCCCGCTTGACCTGGGTTTCGAGGGAACAGACATCCCGAGGCAGGAGCCCGGTGAGTCCGAGGGCGGTGCGTTCCTCCACTGTGAATGCGGTGCCCTTGTTGAGGAGGGGGGAATTGAGAACGTCAAAGCCGCGGGCAGTCGTCTGGTGCCTGGCGGGATCGTTGCTGGACCTCCTCGGGAGTGCCGTGGGTGGCGGATTCGGTTTTTGTAGCATGGGAAACCTCTTTGGACTGCTGGCGCGGGGATTTTGCGGGGCTGGATGGACTCCGGCCCCGCAAAGCGTATACCTACTATGGACTACGAGGCCCGTTTAGCCGACTTGGTCGCCACGAAGGCACCGGCGAGCGCCGTGAGGCCGAACAGGCCGATCAAGGGCATGTAGCTGGCAGTCTTCGGAAGTACCTCGGCGGCGACCTGCATTTCGG
>CAIYDY010000007.1 GCA_903925015.1 uncultured Acidobacteriia bacterium | reverse complement strand
CTTGTCCAGCTTCACATTGGTGGCCACCACGGCCAGCGTCGTGTTCCCCCGGAACGGCTGTCCCGCCACCCCGTGCCGCATCGCCGCCGCCGACCCGACAAACTCCCGGCTCTCCGCCGACTTCCGGGCACCTGCCACAACCTTGCCCGTCTCCGGATCAATCACGTCGCCCAGCGCATTCACTGCCACCAGCGCCGCCACCACCGCGCCGTTGCCCAATGTCAACGAAGCGCTGCCGATGCCGGCCTTCATCGCCTGCTTCATCCCGAACAGCTTCCCCACCGTGCAGCCCGTACCGGCCCCCACATTGCCCTCCACAACCGGTCCGTCGCTCGCCGCCGCCACGGCCTTCCCGCCCATTTCGAGGTCGGGCCGCACGTCGGGCTTGCCGATCCCCAAATCGAACAGAATCGCCGACGGCGCAATGGGTACCCGGGCAACTCCGGTGTTGAAACCGACCCCCAGCTTCTCCAGAGCCCGCCGCACCCCGCACGCAGCCTCCAGCCCGAATGCGCTGCCGCCGGAGAGCACAATGGCGTCGATGAACTGGGTCACGTGCCCCGGATCCAGCGTGTCCAGCTCGCTCGAACCCGTCGCCGATCCCCGGACATCCACGCCGCCCACGGCCTCGGGACCGCACAGGATAACGGTGCATCCGGTGTGCGCATCGGCGTTGGTGGCGTGCCCCACACGGATCCCCGGGACGTCTGTAAGGCCTTTCATTTGTTCCCTCTCCCCGGCGCGGCTGGCGGTAGACCCGCCCGGTATGCTAGCATCGGTTCGTAATCCATATCCACACCCGTGCTTGACTTTCTCAAGGGCCCACTCGAGGCAATCCAGGATTTCTACCTGCTCGCGGGCCGGGCGCTGCGGAATATTGCCCGCAAACCCCACTATACCGACGACATCAAAATCCAAATGGATTCCATCGGTGTCGGCAGCATCCCCATCGTACTCCTGACCGGCTTTTTCTCCGGTGCCGTCATGGCGCTCCAGATGGGCCGCGCGCTCCAGCAATACGGCCAGACGGGCCGGACCGGCACCGTCGTCTCCATCATCCTGGTGCGTGAACTTGGACCGGTGCTCACCTCGCTGATGGTCGCGGGCCGCAACGCCTCGGGAATCGCCAGCGAACTCGGCTCCATGAAGGTCACCGAGCAGATTGACGCCATGCGGGCGCTGGGCACCGATCCCGAACAGAAACTGGTGACACCCCGCATGATCGCCACCGCCGTCATGCTCCCCTGCCTCACCGTGATCGACGATTTCGTCGGCATGCTGGGCGGCTGGCTGATCGGCAAGCTGGTCTACGATCTCGACTGGCTCCAATATTGGTCCCAGGCTTGGCGCGCCCTCGATTGGACCGACGTGATCCAAGGCCTGCTGAAACCGTTCGTGTTCTCGTTCGTGGTTTCCCTCATTGGCTGCTTCTATGGCCTGAAGGCGTCCGGCGGCACACAGGGCGTCGGCAAGGCCACCACGCAGGCGATGGTTGCCGCGTCCGTCACCATCCTAATCCTCAATCTCTTCATGGGCTTGATTTTCGTCAAGTACACCGGGAACTGATGCGGTCCGACAAGAGCCTGCTGTGGTTCGACAGCGTCAAGGTGTCTTTCGGAGATGTGGATGCCCTGGATGGCATCTGCTTCAATGTGCGGGAAGGTGAAACCCGGATCGTCATGGGAGCTGCGGGCAGCGGCAAGACCGTCATGCTGAAGACTGCGATGGGGCTCAACCGGGCGTCGGCAGGCAAGGTGACCCTTCTGGGTGAGGACATTACCCACAAGCCCGAAAACGACTTGTTCGCCATCCGTTCCAAGGTCGGCATGCTGTTCCAGGAATCGGCGCTGTTCGATTCCATGACCATCGCGCAGAACGTGGCCTACCCCCTGCTGAACCAGCAGGGGGAGCGCATGCCCCGGGAAAAGATGGAGGAAGCCGTCCGCGACTCCCTCCGTTTCGTCGAACTGGAGCACACCATGCTCAAGTACCCCAGCGAACTTTCCGGCGGAATGCGCCGCCGTGTCGCGATCGCGCGCGCCGTTGTCACCAAGCCCGCACTGCTGCTCTACGATTCCCCCACTGCCGGTCTTGATCCCATTACGGCCCACACCATCATGGCTCTGATCGTGAAGGAGCGCGATGTCGACAACACAACCGCACTTGTAGTGACCCATCGCTACCAGGATGGCAACCTGGTGGCCAACTTCCGCTACAATTCGAGTAGTGGCCGCTTGGACCCTTGCGCCGACGCGGCGGAGAACACCATCTTCATGGTGCTCAAGGAAGGTCGCTTGGTCTTCGAGGGGAAGCAGTCGGAACTGGAAGCCTCGAAAGATTCGTATATATCCAAGTTCGTGAAACGGCCGGAGAAAAGCGGCATCTAGGACCGCAACAAGAAGACTATGGCATCCCAGAAAAGAGTCGGGTGGGCGCAGTTGCGGGTCGGTATTGTCGCGTCGATTGCGATGATCATCGCCGGATTGCTGATCTTTCTTTTGACCAGCCAGAGCAACATGATTACGGGCGAATTCGTCCTCCGCACCTTCATGGAGGACTCGGCCGGCATGGCGGAAAATGCCCCCGTGCGCCTCAACGGCATTTTCGTGGGCCACATCAGCAAAGTTCAGCTTTCGGGCTCGCACGATCCAAAGAAGACGGTCGAGATCTCCATGAAGATCTCCCGCAAGTATGTCGACCTGATCCCCGAGGACTCCAAGGCCGCCATCAGCGCAGCCAACCTGCTGGGCGACAAATACATCAACATCACCAAGGGCACCCATCCCAAACGCGCTCCCGAAGGCGGGGAATTGCAGGCCCTGGAAACCCAGGATATTCCGGAACTCCTCTCTCAGGCTTCCGGATTGCTTGGGCAGTTCAAGGGAATCCTCGGACGTGTGGACGGGATGCTAGCGGTTGTCGACAAGGGAGAGGGCAACCTCGGCAAACTGTTGCACGACGACAAGCTGTACGACCGTTTCAACGCCACTTTGGGCGAGATCCAGCAGCTGGTGAAGGACGTCAAGAACAGCAACGGCTCGGTTTCGAAAATCCTCTACAGCCCGGAACTCTACGACGACATGCGGCGCCTGCTCAAGCGGGCCGACGACATGATGGCGCAGGTCCAGCAGGGCAAGGGCACGGCTGGCAAGTTGCTCTACGATCCGGCGATCGCCGATGAGAGCCGCGCCACCATCGCAGAGGCGAAGAAGATGCTGGAGAACCTCAACAAAGGCAAGGGCACAGCCGGCAAGCTCCTGACCGAGGATCAACTGGCGAACCAGCTCACCGAAATTGCCGCCAAGCTCAACACGGCGCTAGAAAACCTGAATGCCGGCAAGGGGACCATGGGGCAACTGTTGGTGAATCCGGAACTGTTCAACTCTGCCAATTCCGTCGCCAAGGAGATGAACAGCCTCCTGGCCGACGTGCACAAGAATCCCAAGAAGTTCATCTCGATCCGCTTTACGATCTTCTAATGGTGCGGCTGATCGTCAATGCGGACGATTTCGGATTCACCCGCGATGTCAACGCGGGCATCGTGGAAGCCCACCAGCACGGGATTCTGACCGCTACCACTCTGATGGCGAACGGCGAGGCCTTCGACCACGCGGTCGCGTTGTCCCGAGAGGATCCCACTCTGGATATAGGGGTCCACTTGGTGATGGTGCAAGGCCGCAGCGTGCTGGACCCGTCGCGCGAAATGCCTGCCACGGTGCCGGATTTGATCCGAGCACTGGTGCGCCGGGAAATTCCGGTGTACGAGGAAGCCCGCGCGCAGGTACAGCGCATCGTGGCGACCGGGATCCGGCCCAGCCACATCGACACCCACAAACACACGCACCTGCTGCCGCCCGTCTTGGACGCCGTTTCGCGGGTGGCGCGCGAGTTCGGCATCGAATGGGTACGACGCCCGTTCGATTTCGGAATTGATTCTGGGGCCAAGGTCATGAAGCGCGCTGTAGCGTTGGGGATGCGTGCCATGGCCCCGAAGTTCGCGCGAACGCTGGAGGGACTCAAAACCACGGACCACTTCACCGGATTCCAAGTCACTGGACGGCTGGATTCCGGCAGCTTGGCTGCGACCTTGGAGCGGTTGCCCGAGGGTTTGACGGAATTCATGTGCCATCCGGGTCGGCTGGGGCCGGAGCTGCGGGCGGCGAGGACCAGGTTGAAGGAGAGCCGTGAGATTGAGCTATCGGCCCTCACAGCCCCGGAGACGCGCCGGGTGCTGGAGCGGCGGGGAATCCAGCTGACGAATTACCGGTCGGCATAGCGGAGGGTCGGGAGAACCATGGAAATTCGGCAATTGGAGTTGTTTCTGGCGGTCCTCGACTGCGGCAGCATGACGCGCGCGGCGGAAAAGCACTATATTTCACCCGGTGCGATCAGCATGCAGCTGCGGAGCTTGGCCGAGGAACTCCGGACGGATTTGTTTGTGAGGGCGGGAAAGCGTTTGGAACCTACACCGGCCGCGCAGCGCTTGGCGGAACATGCGCGGGTGGTGGTGCGGCGGATCCGGGAGATCGAATTCGAATTTGAGTCCTCCGCGGACTCCGACAACCGACCATTCCACTTTGCCACCGGGGCCACCGCGTTAATTCACCATCTGGGGACGCCCCTGCAGTTGCTTCGGCAGCGGTTTCCGAAAACACCCATGCAGATTACCGTGTCCGCGACGGAGGAGATGGTGGCGGGGCTGCTGGACCGGCGGTTTGATCTGGCGATCATTACGCTGCCATTTCCCACGGAGGAATTGGTGGTGAAGCCTCTTTTCGAGGAGGAGCTGCTGATTGTCCGCCACGCCGACACGCGGACCCGGAGCTGGCACATCGGCAAGATCCAGTCATCGGAATTGGACGATGCGCCGTTCCTGCTATACCCGCGACGGAGCAATATGCGGACGCTTATTGACGGGTTTCTAGGGAAGATCGGGGTTCGTCCGAAGGTGATCATGGAGGCCGACGACACGGCGGCTATTCTCCGGATGGTGGAATCGGGCTTCGGGTACAGCATTTTGCCTGAAGGCGCATTGCGGAACCACCAAGGGCTATTCCGGGCTTTCCGGGTTCCTGAGCACACGATTTCCAGGGTACAGGCTTTGGCGATGGCCAAGACAGAGCACCCACGGGCTCTGACGCAAAAAATCGCGCTGTTCCTGGAGGAACAGGTGCGGGTGGTGTTGACCGGATTGGCTTGACGGATGGGGCGGACTATTGGTCGCCCGCCCGGACCCACTCCTCGTTGATGCGCACGTGTTTGATCGATTTGCCTTCGGGCGTGAAGTAGCTGTAGGTCACGTGGATGGCTCCGTCCTTGGCCTGCATCACCGAGGGGTAGTGGTATTGGCTGTTGATTGGCTTGTCGGGGCGGCCGTCAAGGTGGCGGCGAACCTTCCACGTGGCGCCCTCATCCTCTGAAATTGCGGCGACGAGCGAATGCCGCTTGTCCTCCAAGTCGTTGTAAACCATGATCCAATGGCCATTCTTGAGGACGATGGCTTCGAGGCTGGTGCCGGGATTCAGGATGTCCGTGTCGTGGGCGAGGGTCCAGCTGAGGCCGTTGTCCTTCGATGTGCTCATGAGGGCACGCTTGGGGGGTGGTCCGTTGTCGCGCATGTAGGCGACGAGGGTGCCGTCCTGTTTCCGAACCACGGACGGTTGGATGCTGCCGTTGCCGACGAGGGGCTCGCTGGCGGTCCAAGTATAGCCGCCGTCGTCGCTGATGCCCATGATTCCGTAGGAATAGCCGTCGGAATACATCGGGAGCAGGATGCGGCCGGAGGGCAGTTCCTGGGGG
>CAIYDY010000006.1 GCA_903925015.1 uncultured Acidobacteriia bacterium | reverse complement strand
GTGATCTGGAATTTCCTGCTCCGAACTGTGACCGAGGTGTCATTGCAGGCGGTGCGCGAGGATAAAGTCGACGATGGGGGTTGGGTCTTCCAGCGAGTGGGGGTGGTGGCCGACGCCGGGCTTTGCGAGCAATTCGACATGACCTCCAAGAGCGTCGTAGCGCTGCTTGAGGACAAGGGTGTTTTCGTGGTGCTGGACCACATCGTCGGCGTCGCCATACACGTGGATGATGGGGATGTGCGCTTTGGCGATGGGCGCGAGGATGTCCACGGGGTTGCCCTTCCATTGGAGCGCTTGTTGTTCCGTCAGGTTGTAGACCTGTTTGAACAGGTCCCAGTCCTTGGAACTACCTTTGCCCTTACTGGGGGACTTGCCGCCGGGCCAACTCTTGACATCGCAAACCGGGGCGTCGCCGTAGATCAGGCCGACCTTGTCGGGATGGGCGGCGGCCCAGTTGTAGACATAGAGGCCACCGCGGCTCATGCCCAGCAGGACCGGCTTGGGGGAGAAGCCGTGCCGGAGGGTCAATTCGTCGTACAGGCTGGCCCAACGGTTCATGGTGTCGGGACTGCCGAAGGTGTTGGGAGCGGCCAGATAGACGACGTGCCAGCCGAGTTTGAGAAGTGCCGCGTCGACCGTGGCGAAAGCGCCGAAGAACTCGCCGCGCCAGAGCCACGGGGTGCCCGGGGCGGGCTTTGCCGGTGTTACGACGGTGACGGTGCGTTCGGCGAGGGGGAAATCGTAGCGGGTGAAGCCCTGCCACTGGGTGGGAGTGCCGGGGAACGGGGTTTGGGCCACACAGGTGGTTGCGAGGAGGGTGGCTAGCAGGGATAAGTGGAGGATCCGCAAGAACCAATGTAACGCGTGGGGGCTCACGCAGCAATCTAAAATTTCAGATTCCTACGATTTATTGCACTGCCACTTTATTGCACCGCCACGGTAACCGTGTTCGCGGTGATCGCCTTGCGTGTAACCGGGTCGGTTACGGTTAACACCAAGGGCACAGCTGGGCCGGTTGGAGCGTTGACTGGAACCGAGACGTTGATTTGGTAGAGGGACACCAGAGTCGGAGTCAGTCCAGAGAACACAACTGGCGCGTCCACACCGCCGATGGTCGCAGTGATCTTAGCGACTGTGTTGAAGATTGTTGTACCCCGTGCAATGGCGCCATCGGCGGGTGCGGGCGTGCCGTCGGCGCTGGCGACGGGTCCGAAGCCGGTGCCAAAAAGGGCGAGCACGTCCCTACCTGCGGACGCAGGCCTGGAGTTGGGACCGGTGGGGCCCGCAATCAACGTTGTGCCAGCGATAAGGATCGCTCCTTGGCCGGAGCCCGAGGCGTCCGCACTGAAGACGCCCGGCTGGAATTGTGCGATCGTCATAGGCGTCGGCACAGAGCGAGTCGTACCCCGTACGACCACCAAAGAGTAGGTTGTATTCGGGTTCAGGCCTGCCGGCACCAGCGCGTTGATCTGGCCGGGACTGGCAAAGTATATTGGCAGTGCCTTGTCGCCCAACAGCAGCTGTGTGCCATTGAGCGTGGTCGGAAACGGAACCGAAGTGGCGAGCACGCCGCCGTCCGACGAAAGACCGCTCCCGTAAACCGCGATGTAACTGGAAGGCGCGCCGACCTGGACGGAAGCCTGCACTCCGGCGGCGGCATTGACGATTCCAGTCGGCAAAGGAGGCGCATTCAGCGGGGCCGCTTTCACAGAAACAGAGGTAGACGGGGCGTATACCGGGATACTGGCACCCAGAATCGACACCGCGACTTGAAGCCCGACCTGCGCTGCAAGTGTGGACGGTGTCCAAGTTGCCTCCCACAGGCCGTCGCCGACATCGGTCAGGTCGATCCCGGGACCATTTTGAATCACAGCCTGGACTGACGCGCCGTCGTCATGGCTAAGCTGTTTGCCGCAATCGTCATAAATCAGGACCTGGAGCGGTTGGGCGACGCCGATTTGCAGGGCCGATTGGTCGCCAGGCTGTTCGAACACGGCGAGGGCCGACCCGGGCTTGCCCCCGACGCAGGAAGATGCAAGCGTCTTCGGCTGGAAGGCCGATGCTGCGACTGCCTTGGGAGTAGTGCCCGTCGCGAGCACTTGGACTTGGATGGCGTAGCTTGTGCCGTTTGTAAGCGCCACCTTGACCACTCCGGCTTGAATGCCGGGTGAATGGGACGCGAAGTCGGCCTGGATCGAAAGGTTGTTGGCACCTCCCGAAAGATTGCCGCTCGAGGGACTGACGGAAAGCCAGTTCGAGCCATCCGCGGTTGAGGCCGATGTCGTGTAAGCAACAGGGGTGGAGGAGGGATTAAACAGGTTGATTTGGCGGGTCTGCGGCGGCGAACTGCCAGCGGTCCCAACAAATATGACGCCACTGGTTGAAAGTGTGATCGAGGGCGTGGTGGGAGCACTGGCCGCTACATTCAGGACCACCGAGACGGACTGCGGGCTGTTGGCTGCGCCACTGGCGGATACGTTGATCGAGCCGTAGTATTGGCCGGCAGAGAGCCCGGACGGAGCGATCAAAACCGCCACAGGTGCGCCGCCCTTGCCAGCCAACGAGGAACCACTAGTTGCGGCCAACTTGATCCAGGCCGAGCTGGACTCGACCGTCCAGTTCAGTGTCCCGGAACCGGAGTTGGAGATGGTAAACACCTGCGCCGAGGGGACGGGACCGTTTGAGACTACGCTGAAGTTGAGTCCTGTTTGGGAAAGCTGGATCACCGGTGCCGACTGGGTAACAACGAAAGTCAGGTTAATAGCAACTTGATTCGGCGAGGCTGATTCATGGATGGTAATCCGGCCTGTGTGGAGACCCGCAGTGGTCTTGTTTGGATCCGCCGTGAAGGCCACTGCCGCTGGGGACTGGGTGGTAGCGGTACCCGAGATGGTTGCCAGCGTCAGCCAACCATCGTCTGAGGATGCATCAGCGGTGAATTTGACGGTTCCCCCGCCTGTGTTGACAACTCCTATCTGTCCTGAGACCACAGGTCCACCGACAACGCCCGAGAGATTCTTGGCTGTCGAATTCACAGACATGGCGGGTGGAAGGTTTTTGGAAATCGTCATGGTCACTGGGACTGTAACGGCATCGGCATCGGTTCCGACAGCGGCAACAGTTACCGAGCCCGAATAGGTGCCGGGCGGAAGTGCCACCTGCTTGGCTGTAATCTGGATGGAACCGGGGGCTTTGCCAGCCCCTCCGGAGATGGAGAGCCAGTTGCCTCCGGTGGCGGTGTTGGAAGTTGCGGTGTACTGGACGCCAGCGGGTTGGCTGAGGACGTTGAGTGTTTGCGTAGGCGGATCGGAGCCACCTTGTGTTGCGGAAAACGCAACTGCCGACGGCGAAGCCTTGAGTTGCGCCGTAACGTTCATCACCACACTGACGGTAACCAGTTGGGTGCCGGACGCGATGTTCACAGCACCCCGGTAGCTGCCGAGGCTGAATCCTGTTGGATCGACGGTGATGCTGATTGGCAGGGACGCGGACGTAGTGCCCGATGAGGGGTTGACGGAAATCCAGCCGGAACCTGAGCTGTAGGTGGTGTTGCTACGGAAGCCGTCCGGTGCCACAGTACTGGCCAACGTTACAGTTTGGGCGGACGGCACCACTCCCGGTCCAGCGGAGAAAGTGAGGATGTTCTGGCTGACGGACAGAGTGACGGGCGGGGCGAAGCCACCACCGCCACCACCTCCTCCTCCTCCGCCGCCGCCACCCGTGCTGGGCGGGGCTCCAACCGGACTGGTGAAGTCCACAAAGCGGACACGATAGTTCCCTTGGTCCGCGATATAGAGATTGCCGCCTGAGTCCAACGCTATTCCCGCAGGAAGGAACAATTGGGCCGAGGTGGCTGGCCCGCCATCGCCTGAAAAGCCCGGGGTTCCCGTGCCGGCCACGGTCGAAATCTTCCCTGACACGGCATCCACCTTCCGAACGCGGTGCTTGGATAGTTCCAAGATGTAGATGTTACCGGCGGCATCGACCTTCACGTCCACGGGGGAGTCCAGAGCTGCTGCGGTGGCGAGGCTGCCGTCGGCCCCGGTCCCGCCGCCCGCGACGGTTGTGATGACAGATGTAATGGCATCGATGCGCCGGACAGTGTTGGCCCGGCTACTCGTTTCCACCACAAAGATGTTTCCCTGTAAGTCCACGGTCGCGGCGGCCAAAGTGCCGACTGATGCCGGTATCGACGAGGACGCAGACGTGACGGCCGGCACGGAACTGAACTGGCCGGTTTGCGGATTGAAAGTGGTTATGACGGCCCCTTGAAAATAGAGGGTTCCCGATAGGTCAGCTGTCAAGTACCCGGCCCCGGCTGAAAATGCCGTCGTGATCAAGGAATTTGTTGCGTCAATTCGGCGGACGACGGAATTCTTCGAATCGCCGACAAACAGGTTCCCGCCCGCATCCATTGCCATATTCACGGGGATGCCGATGCTCGCACCGAAGGCCGGACCGCCGTCCCCGGTAGCGGTCGACGTTCCGAGGCCGGCAAACTTGTTGATGATACCCGAACCGGCATCAACCTTGTGGATGTAGTTCGGACCTGCGATAAGGACGTTGCCGGTGGCATCGACAAGAACCCCGCGTGGAAGATAGATCGTGGCCAGCACGGCCAGCCCTCCATCCCCGCTTGGGAAGAAACTGCCCGGGACGGTGGTCCCGGCGATGGTGGAGATTTGCCCCAAAGCGGTTGAACCCCAAGGGTTGAGTGCGCCGCCGGTTCCAGCTTGGACGACGGAAAACGCTGTGCTGCCCACTACGATCGTGGCGGAACGCGACTTGGTGGAGTTGTTTGCTGCAAACGAGTAGGTTAGGGTCGTGGTCGCTGTTCCCGATGCGGGGGAAACTGTCAGCCATCCCGCAGTGCTCTTGGCCGTCCATGCCAATGCGGGCGCATCGGACAGGTCAACCTTTCCAGTCCCCGCGGATGCGACCACGGTAGCGCTTGCCGCCGAGAAAGTGAGCGCGGAACCGACTTGGTAAACCACAAAAATCTGGTCGTTGATGGTGAGGACAGCACGCCTCCGGGCTGTCGAAGGGTTTTGCGTCACCGTCAAAACGAGCGTTGCGGAGCCGGTTCCACTCGTAGCGGACGGCACCAACCAAGCGGAGTCGCTCGTTGCAAGCCACGCGCCTGTCACAGGGCTCACCGTGAAGGCGATGCTGGTGGAGGTCGCCGTGGCCGGAAGGGTGGTGAATGTGGAGGCCAGCACCAACTTCGGGCTGAGGAAATCGACGTAATCCACCCGGCTGTTCGTGGAGTCCGAGACGTACAGGTTCCCTGAAGGATCAACGGCCAGCCCGCTCGCGGAGAGGCTGTATCCGTCGGGAGAATTGTCGGCAAATTGTGTAACCGCGCCCGAGACAGCATCGACGCGCCATATCTTACCGAGCCCAACGAACAGATTGCCTGCCGAGTCTACAGCTACGGAACGTGTGTTTTGAGATATGCCGGGAACGCTGGAGATCAAGCCAGTCGCGGCATCGACCCGTCGAACAGCTGCGTTCCCGGTATCCGCAATGTAGAGATTTCCCTTTTGGTCGATTGCCAAGCCGCCGGGGTTATTCAGTTGTGCCCTGGTCGCCGCATAGCCGTCTCCGCTAAAGCCCGGCAGCGCGTCACCCGCCACCGTGGAGATCAACCCCGTGGAGATGTCGACCTTACGGATCAAGCTATTCCCCGTGTCGCAGAAATAAACATTGCCGGAACTATCGGTTTGGACCGACACCGGGCCGGACAGTGGAGCAGTTGTCGCCGGGACTCCATCCCGGTTATAGGCTTGCAGCCCGGTGCCAGCGAAAGTCGAAATCCTGCCCGTGGTGGCGTCGATTCTACGGATGCGGTTGTTCCGGGTGTCTGCAATGTAAATATTGCCAGAGGCATCCAGCGCCACACCGCCCGGGAACGATAGCATGGCAGCCACTGCGGGCCCGCCGTCTCCGCCGTATCCTCCGGTTCCGGTGCCCGCTACCGTAGTGATAACTCGGGTAGCCCCGTCCACCCGGCGGATACGGTGGTTGGAAGTATCGGCAATGTAGAAATTACCGTTGCCGTCGACTGCCACGGCTCCTGGAATATACAGTTGGGACAGCGTGGCAGCCCCGCCGTCCCCGGCGTAACCCGCCCCGTTCCCGCCGGCGACTATGCGGAAGGTTCCGTTAGAGCCAAAGCCGAACTGTGACAGTGCACCGGAGGACCCCTTTTGCAGCACCGCGAAGGACTTCCCCGCGACAGTAATGACAGCGGTGCGGGCACTCGGTCCGGAGTTGGCGGACGCCGACCAGTTGAGCGTGGCGGTGGCACTGCCTGTCGTCGGAGTAACGGTGAGCCAAGCCGCGGAGCTTACGGCAGAGAAGGGCACCGCAGGCGTCAGAGTCAGTGTCACCGTTCCGGAACCGCCTGCCCCGTCGACGCTAGTCGAGGTTGAAGACAGACTGGCGACGGAACCCGATTGCGTGACAATGTGGGTTTGCCCCAGAATCGTGACCACTGCGCTCCGTGGCTGGGCACTATTGTTCGTTGAAAACGAATACTGGAGCGTACCGGACCCAGACCCGGAAGTGGCCGCCAGCGTTAGCCACGAGGCACCGCTGGATGCGGTCCACGCCGATCCGGCGGGAACCATGGTCAGATCGACACTCCCGGTGCCTGTCGAGAGGGGCACCGCGGCCGTAGCGGAACTCAACTCGATCTGCGGCGTGGTGAAGTCGACGGCGAACGACCGCATCTGGTTCGTCGCTGCCAAGTAGAGGCTGCCGGAGCCATCCACTGCTATTCCGTTCGCAGAGAGGTTGGTGGTGCTTGCCAGGCCGCCGTCACCGTTGAAAACGTCATAGACTGTTCCCCCAATGAATGTAGTGTTCCCCGTGGTCGCATCCAGGCGGTAGAAGTGATTGAAGTCCGCCACAAAAAGGTTCCCTTGCGGATCAGAGGCTATTGTCTGGCCCAATCCCGGGGACCCCGGCACGATTGGGAAGGGGGTAGTGATCACGCCGGTGCTAGAGTCCACACGCCGGAAGCGGGAATTGCATCGGTCCGAGATGAGCAGGTTGCCGCCAGCGTCGACAGCCACACCCTGGGGAGAACAAAGAGCCGCGAAGACCGCATCAGAATTGTCTCCGCCGAAACCTGCGGCACCCGTTCCCGCCACCCTGGTGACGGTACCGCTTGCGCCGTCGATCCGTCGAACGACATTGTTCACACTGTCGGTGGCGAACACATTCCCGCCTGGGTCCACTGCCAATTGCATGAACTGTGTCGAGGAGTCCCCGGCCGCGAGCGTGGTGATAATGCCGGTACCAGCATCGACCCGGCGGACACGGTTCCCTTCGGAAATGAAGAGATTCCCAGCCGGGTCCATAGCAATCGAGGTGATGCGCTGGAGCTGCGCCGCTGTGGCGAGACCACCGTCACCCAAGGAACCGCAGCAGGTGGTGGGAACTCCCGCATAGGCGGAAATCCGGCCAGTGGCCACGTCGATCCTGCGCACGACACCACCAGCCAGGTAGTCGGCGATGAAGACGTTCCGGTTGCCATCCACGGCAATTCCGCCGGGATATGCGAGCTGGGCACCGAGAGCGGGTCCACCATCACCCGAGTAGAATGGCGATCCGATTCCCACTGGACCGATCCCGGCGATGGTCTGGACCGACCCGTACCCTCCAACGCCCCAAGGAGAATACGTGCCCGCACTGCCCAACTGCAGCACGCTGAATGCTCGTCCGGCAATTACCAGTGTCCCCATCCGGCTTTGCGTTCCCGTGTTGGCTGTGTAGTTATAGGCCAGAGTTGCGCCGCCGGTACCGGAGGACGAGACCAGCGTAAGCCACGGTGCCGTGCTGGTAGCGGTCCATGGCACGCTGGACGGGATTGCCATCGCCACCGATCCCGTGCCCTGCGCCGCGCCAACCACCGCCGACTGGGGCGAAAACGCCGGGGGGGTCCCCGCTTGGATCACCGTGGTGGAACGACCGAGGACGGTGATCTGCGCCGAGCGGGCAAACGGCGTATTGTTCGGAGCTGCGCTGAAGGCGATCTGAGTGTCGCCGTTGCCGGAAGGAGTTGGAAATGTCAGCCACGATGCCGAGCTCGTGGCGGCCCACGCGGAACCGGTCGGACTGATCGTCATGGAGACGGCTCCGGAACCTGCGCCCGATCCAATTGTCACGTTTGGCCTGAAAAAGTTGGAAATAGGCGACACGTAGTCGATGACCCGCACGCCCGTGCCGTCGGTGAAATACAGGGAACCGGCGCTGTCGAAGACGACCCCGGTCGGCGAAATGGTCGCGCTAGTTGCGGGACCGCCCTCCCCTGCAAACCCGCAACATGTTCCGACTCCCGCGATCGTGCTGGCCGTACCAAGGAAAATGGACGAGATCGCATACGGGTCGGCGACAACCAGACTTCCGTTCGTAGCAACCGTAATGCCGCCCGGGACGAAGCCTGACCTAATGGTGGTGACTACACCGGTAGATAGCGAAACTGTGCGAATCCGTCGATTCCCCGCATCGGAGAAAACGAGGCTGCCAGTCGTGTCGAGCGCCAGCGATCCCGGCTTGAACAAAGAGACTGGGGCACCGGCATCTCCGTTAAAACCGGTCACCGACGGACCCGCCACTGTCGTGATCTTCGCGGTGGCATGGTCCACACGCCGGATGACGTTGTTCGTGGAGTCCGACAGATACAGGTTCCCCGACTTGTCGACGCAGATCCCGGCGGGGGTACCGATTGCCGCAGCCGTGGCAAGCCCGCCATCGCCCGAGTAGGTGGTTGCGCCTGTTCCGGCCACGGTCGAGATGATGCCGCTGGTCCCATCGACGCGTCGGATGCGACTCCCGGCGGAATCGGCGACATACAAATTGTTGGACGAATCGAGTGCGACGTCCGCGGGAACCAGCCCGGCTGCGGTCGCAGCCCCGCCATCGCCGGAGAAAGCAGCCGACCCAGTTCCCGCTACGGTCGTGATCGTCCGGGTTGCAGCGTCGATCCGCCGGACGCGGTTGTTCGTGCTGTCTGCCACGAAGATGTTGCCGACAGAATCGATCGCGAGCCGCGACGCGCCGGACAGCAGTGCGGAAACCGCAGGTCCGCCATCACCGCTGAAGCCGGAGATGGATGGACTACCCGCGATGGTCCGCACCAGTCCGTACCCCGGGGTACCCCAGACAGTGTAGGAACCGTTGGATCCAAGCTGGGTCACGGTAAACGAAAAGCCGTCGATGGTGACGGTGCCCTTTCTGATTCCGGTGGATGGATTCGCCGCGAAGCTGACGGTAACGGTGCCGCCCGTGGTGCCACTGGTCGGGGATACGGTCAGCCAAGTAGCGCCGCTGCCTGCAGTCCACGGGCCGGTTGCGGGGATGGTAAGAGTCGTCGTAGTGCTTCCCACGCCCGGCCCGACCGTTGCAGTGGTTGTACTCAGGAATGCCGACACCCCGGATTGAACAACTGCGGACGTCCTGCCGCCGACCGTGATCAGTGCAGTCCGCTGGGCACCCGTGTTGGCCGCGTAGCTATACCCGATGGTCCCGTTCCCGGTGCCGGTCGGGGTGGTGATGGTGAGCCAGGACGAATCGCTGGAGGCGACCCATGAGCTGGTTGCGGGAGCAATCGCGATGGTGATGCTGCCGGTACCGGCGTTCGGCCCGGCCTGCGCAGCCGTCCCGAGAGTCACTTTCGGCGTTGTGAGGTCAAAGTACCGGACTAGGGAACCATTGGACAGGTACAGGTTGCCGAACGGATCGGCACCGACGGCGACGGTTCTCGCAAGGAGGGAGGTCTCGGAAATCCTCCCGTTGCTGCTAAAACAACAGGATGGATCCTGCCCGACCACCGCGTTGACAATACCGGTAATGGCGTCCATCCGCCATAGGGTCGACGTCACCGTGTCGACGAAGTAGATGTTTCCAGCCGGGTCGAAGGCGATTCCCGCGGCCGGAAACGGAGTGGCTGTGGCGAGGCTGCCGTCAATGGGATCTCCTGATGCGCCATTGCCCGCGACCGTTGAAACCAAGCCGCTGACGGCGTCGATACGGCGCAAAAGGCCGGAGCCAACAACATAGATGTTGCCGTTGGCGTCGAGCGCGATGTAGCAAGGTTGCGCAAATGCTACGCCAGTTGTAACCGCCGACACTCCGCCGGATGGGTCAATCTTGGTGACCCCCGACTGACTGACAGCAAACACATTGCCGGACGGATCCACGGCCACGGCCAAGGGCCCCGAGGTGAAAGTATATCCGGCAGGGTACGTCGAAATGAGACCGGTTGAGGCGTCGATCCGCCGGACCCTGTTGGCCGCGGTTTCCGCTATGAAAACTTTTCCCCCGCTGTCAACCGCCACCGACGCGGGTTGGTACAGTACTGCGGCGGTGGCTGGGATGCCGTCGCCGTTGCTGGTTGCGCTGGAACCACCGGCAATCGTCTGGACGGTACCGCTGGCTTGATCCACCTTGCGGATTCTCTGCGCAGCCGGCTCCGCAATGTAGAGATTGCCGTTCGCGTCCAGCGCGGTGGACGCGGGAGACAAGTAGGCACCGGTCGCCAGCACGCCCTCCGTGTTTGTCGCCGTCGGTGAACTGGAGCCCGCTATCGTCGAAATCTGGCTGGCGAAGGAACTGGACGACCACAGCGACGTCGAGCCTGTTGCCCCGGCCTGAAGGAGGGCGAAGCTTCGTCCCGCGACGAAGATCGTAGCCATGCGGGCCCTGGTGGATGTGTTTGCCGAGTATTTAAAACTTATTAGCCCATTACCGCTGCCGCTGGGACTTGGAATCGTCAGCCATGGAGCACTACTGGTTGCGAACCAAGCACCTACGGTGGTGACCAAGTTGAAGGTCCCGCTTCCGGACGCTGACCCTACCGAGGATGAACTGAAGATCGGCGTACTATAGGCCAACTGGGTGACAGCAAGGGTCTGGCCATAGACTGTGATCTGTGCATAGCGAGGGGCACCGGAAGTGTTTGCCGAGTACGAAAATGTCACGGACCCGCTGTCCGTGCCGGAGTCCGTCTTGACCATCAACCAAGGTGCGTTGCTCGTCGCGACCCAAGGCGCACCGGCAGTACCGAGAGTCAGGCCTACGGTGCTGGCCCCCGCGAGACTACCGAGCGTGACCCTCGTAGAAGCAAACGTCACTGCCGGAGTCGCAAAATCCACCATTCTGATGCCAAGGCTGTCGGAAAAGAAGAGGTTCCCGCTGGGGTCTAGCGCCAAGCCTGTAGGAGAGATTGAGGCGGACAGCGCTGGCCCCTTCTCGCCCGCATAGTTGCAGCATGTGCCGTTTCCGGCAATAGTCGAGATCACTCCGGTTCCTGCGTCAATTCGTCGAATCCTACGGGAATCGCTGACAAATATATTCCACGTGCTGTCAATCGCCAGCCAGGTAGGAGCCGCAAGCCCAGCCTTTGTAGCCAGACCGCCGTCGCCGCTGTAGGTGGACGAACCATTGCCGGCAACAGTGGTGATGGTTCCACGAATGTTAATGCACCTTATCCGATTGTTCCCCGAGTCCGAGAAGTACAGACTGCCCTCACTATCGAACGCAAGACCCCTCGGTTGGTTCAACTGGGCTGCGGTTGCCGGACCGCCGTCGCCGCTGAATCCCTGCGTTCCTGTTCCGGCGATTGTACTTATGGTGCCGGTGATGGCGTCCACCCGGCGGATCAGGTTGGCCGAGTCGTCCACCAAATAAACATTCCCGGAAGCATCGGCGCGGGTCGCGCGTAAGAAACTCAAGCCGATCGCCGCGGCAGGGGCCCCATCACTCCCGGGAGTCACAGGTCCATTGCCCGTAACCGCGTTGATGATGCCCGTGGAACGATCCACCCTGCGAACTGTATGGGAACCAAACTCGGCGATAAGAAGATTGCCCACCGGATCCAATGCCAAATCCAAAGGCGAAGACACGTAGGCCGTGGTCGCCGCAATACCATCCGGGCCAACGCCAACAAAGGGACTTGCGCCCCCATTTCCAGCCACGGTCGAAACGATACCGCTAATCGAATCCACTCTCCGAACCCGGTTATTGTTCGTATCCGCAACTAAGATGCTGCCATTGGAATCCAAAACTAGGCCGGAGGCTCCGTTGAATAGGGTGGCCGGACCGGGCAACCCGTCGGAGTTAAACCCTGAAGTGGTGGCTGAACCCGCGACCGTGCGGATTTGCCCATAAGCCGTACTGCCCCACGCGGTAGCAGAACCGTCGCTTCCAAGTTGGACAACGGTAACCTGCAACGCGGCGATCGTAGCCGTGGCCGTCCGCGCGAACGGATAGGGATTCGCAGCGTACTTCAGCGAGACCGTTCCACCGGCGGTGCCGGAGGCCGGGTTCACCGTCAGCCAAGACGCGCTGCTGGTCGATGTCCATGCGACGGAACGATATAGCCACAACACAGTGCTGGACGATCCCGCCGACGGCAGGACCGCAAGCGAGGAGGGGCTGAGGACTGCCGCAACCCCGGGTTGCATGACGTACACGGACTGTCCGCAGATCGTGATTTGCGCCGTGCGGGTGGACGTCGAATCGTTGGCGGTGAAGGTATAGGCAACCGAGCCGGAGCCAGAGCCGTTGAGAGTCTTCACAGTCAACCAAGAGGCAGACGAACTTGCGATCCAAGGTGAATTGCTGGGCGAAACGGACACCGTTACTGAGCCCGAGCCTGCTGTCTGGCTTGCCTGAGCCACCGTTCCGAAGCTGATCTTTGGACTAACAAAGTCGACGACGCGGACCTGTGTAGTGTCGAAAGTGTAAAGGTTCCCGAGAGAGTCCGCGCTCATCGAGGTAGTGCCGTAAAAATCCGCAAAAA
The DNA here is from genome assembly GCA_903925015.1 of uncultured Acidobacteriia bacterium. Classification (GTDB taxonomy): domain Bacteria; phylum Acidobacteriota; class Terriglobia; order Bryobacterales; family Bryobacteraceae; genus BOG-234. The sequence goes on along the minus strand of CAIYDY010000006.1, from coordinate 16,169 downwards.
GGGCTGGCCGTCCTTCGCCGTCAGGCTGCAGGCTGTTGGTATGGCCGGCCACAGTCGTTACGGTGCCGGTCAGCGCATCGATGCGCCGGATGCGGCCACCGTTCTCGAAGTAAAATACGTTGCCAGCAGCATCGCAGGTATTCGTGGTGGTCAGGAAAACTCCCGAAGTCGCCAACGAGCCGTCCAGCGGGATGCCAGCGCCGACTTGGTTGGAGCCAGCTATTTTGGTGATGAGACCTGTTGTTGCGTCGATCCGCCTCAGCAGGCGGCTTGCACGGTCATCGGCGATGACGTTGCCTCTTGCATCAACCATGATGTCGTTTTGAGAGCCGGGAGAGGACCCGAAACCTGCGGCTATCGCGGGTCCTCCGTCGCCGCCCGTCCCGGCACCCGCGATAGTGGCGACAAAACCCGTTGCAGCGTCCCACCGGCGAATCAACACCTGATTCGAGTTTGCCGCTGAGATCGCAGTCCAGAAGTAGAGATTTCCCCCTAGGTCGATGGCAAGCTTGCCCGGACTTGTGCCCCAGCTCGTGCCCGGACCGTCCGGTGCCACAGTATCGAAGGCTCCGTTGCCGACCACTGTGGAGATCACTCCAGTGGTGCTGTCGACCCGGCGGATCCGGCTGGTATCCGAGAAATACATGGTCCCGGCCGAATCGAAGACAATGGAATTTATCACTCCAATTGCTGCGCTGGTGGCGGGTCCACCGTCACCGGAGAACCCTTGGGTTCCGTTTCCGGCAATAGTTGCAACCGTACCCGTGACCGAGTCCACGCGCTGGATCAGGCCCGCAGAACCCACAATGGCGCTGCCATTCACGTCGTAAGCAATCACATTGTTTCCTCCAACACCATGGACCATGGTCGGGAAACTATTCGCGGACCAGAGAGAATATGATCCGCCGGTACCCAGTTGCAACACGCGAAACGCCTGGCCCGCGACGAACACCGTCGCAGTCCGGGCTGTAGCAAGGGTATTCGCCGACATGGCATAGGAAATCGAGGCATTTCCGGCACCACTCGTCGGAGAGACAGTCAGCCAGGAAGCCGTGCTGACAGCCTTCCAAGAGTCGGCGAAGGGGGCTGTTAGGTTGAAGGTTCCGGTGGTAGCGGAGGAAAAGACGGTTGTACTGGACTTTGAGAGGGATGCTGGGGTCCCCAACTGTGTCACTGTGAAAACCTGCCCGCCTATCGAAATCTGGCCTACCCGCGTAAAGGGTGAGGTGTTTGCGGTATAGCTGTAGCTCAAGACGCCGCCGCCAATGGATGCTGTGAGCCACCCTGAATTGCTGACAGCCGCGTAGGCTATTACCGGATTGATTGCGACCGTTGCCGTGCCCGAGCCGGCGGTTGCAGAGGAGCGGATATACGCCGGAGTGATCGAGACAACGGGAGTCAGCAAGTCGATGACTCTCAGGTTCAGACCACCCGACGCGTAGAGCAGTCCCGACCCGTCAAAGAATATGGCCGCCGAACCTAAAATCGGTATGGTAGGAAAGATTGTTGAAATGATGCCTGTCTTGGCGTTGATTTGACGTATGGTTCCCCCATCGTTGATAGTGAGGTTGCCCAACGGAATGAACGCAATCGCGCCGCCCCCGAAAAGGCTAATGGAGGCGGACGTCGCAGGCCCGCCGTCGCCGGCAGTTGCAGGGGTGCCGGTTCCGAGAACTGTCGTAATGACACCGGTCGCAGCATCGACGCGGCGAACGCGATAGTTTCCCGAATCCAAGATATAGACATTGCCTGAGCCGTCCACAGCCACACCGTTTGGATCGGCGAGTTGAGCCTGATTGCCCGGTCCACCGTCACCATTGAAGCCACTGGTTCCGTTGCCGGCGATCGTGGTAACCACACCGGTGCCATGGTCCCATTTGCGAACCCTCAATCCGAAATTTTCGATGAAGACCAGGTTGCCCCAAGGATCGGTTCGGATTCTGTAAATGCTGCCGACCGAAAGGCCGTTCGTGTACCCGTCAATTGCATAGCCGCACTTGCCGTCTCCCAAACTGGTGGTAATCGTTCCGGTCACGGCGTCGACCCTCCGAACCGAGCAATCGCCCGGAGTGGCAATGAAGAGATTTCCGTATGAGTCCAGAGTCATATCGCTGACGGTGGAAAGGTATGCACTGGTCGCAGGACCGCCGTCTCCACGAACTCCGGAAGGTCCGCCACCCGCGATTGTCGTGATAACCCCTGATACCGCATCCATGCGCTTTACAACGACACTGGAGGCACCGACCAGGAAATATAAATTGTTGGAGGCATCAATCGCGATGATTCCGGATATGCCCGGCAGAGACTTGATTTGTGCCGTTCCTGTCGTGCCCCATGGCGAGAGCGCGCCATTTGCCGCGCCCTGGCTCACTGTGATCGGCTGCCCGGCAATCATCGCCCTCCCACTCCGGGGCGTTGATGGCAAAGCGTTGGCGTAGGAAATGGTGATAGTCCCGCCCGTGCTGCCGCTGGAGGGCGAAATGGTGAACCAGGAGTTGGGATTGGTTACAGACCAGGAAACGTTGGGGGCTAGGCTCAAAGTAACGGTGGCGCTCCCCGCCGAGTTTGCAACTTGGACAACGTTCTGGCTGAGCGTTTCCGCAGAACCAGACTGCGTGACATTGACGGACCGGCCCGCCACCGTGATCGCAGCGGACCGCTGCAGCGTCGATGCATTGGCGGAAAAACTGTAAGACAGCGTTGTTGAGCCCGTCCCGCCCGAAGCCGCCAAGCTCAACCAGGATGCACTGCTGGACGCCATCCACGCCGCGCTCCCCGGCGAGAGGGTTAGCGGCAGGCTATCGCTTCCCGCAGCTTGGCCTTGGAGCTTGGTGGCACCAAACCCCACCTGCGGAGTCGCCAAGTCAACATAGCGCACGGAATGGCTACCCGAAACAAGGTAGAGCCCGCCATCCGGATCAACCGCGACGCCCTGAAGATTGCTGACATCTGAATTGGTCGCCAATTCCCCATCGCCGACCAAGGGTAGAAACCCACTGGGACCGAGGCTTCCGGCCACGGCAGATATTGCCCCTGTCGTGACATCCCATCGTTCCACTGACGCTTGATTGAAATGAACATAGTACAGGTTTCCTGCGGCATCCGTACCCAGTTGGCCAACGGAATTCACGCCGTAACCAATTTCATCCGTCCCCGAGACAATCCTCACACTCTTGGTCGTGGCGTCGAACCGCACGACGATACCGCCGCCCGTGTCATTGATAAACAGGTTGCCAGCACGATCCACCGCTACTGCGGAAGGCGCAACAGTGTTCCACAAAACTCCATTGCCGACAAGTGTGGTGATTACTCCAGTCGTGCCGTCGATGCGCCGTACGCGGGCCCCTTCGGGCACGAAAATGTTGCCCGCCACATCCACCGCCGGGATTCCCGGCCTGTTTAACGTAGCCGACACAGCAGCTCCGCCATCTCCGGTCGAGGCCGCTACACCAGTCCCCGCAATTGTCGCGATCTTCCCCGTCGCCGCATCAATCTTCCGAATCCTGTTGTTGCCCTTGTCCGAAATGAAAATATTGCCGAGCGCGTCGATTGCGATCCCGGACGGAGCCGACAGGGTGGCCGCAGTAGCCAAGCCGCCGTCTCCGGAAAAAGAGGCAACGCCGCTTCCGGCGACGGCCGTGATGACTCCAGTCGCGGCATCGACGCGCCGGACCCGGTTGGCCGTCGAATCCACAATGTAGACATTGCCGTTGGGATCTACGGCGGTTGCGGTAGGCATCATGCCCGCAGACTTGGCAGGGCCACCGTCGCCGGAGGTGGCGCCGGAGCCCGAACCCGCTATGGTCTGGATGATTCCCCGGCTGGCCGTGGAAAACCAAGCGGTATAGGATCCGCTTGAGCCCATCTGCAGCACATGGAGAGGCTGACCGGCGACTACCACCGTTGCCGTGCGCGCAGCGGTGGAGGTGTTCGCTGTAAACGAATAGGTCACTGTGGCGCTCGTGGTCCCACTGGTCGGGGAGACGGTAAGCCATGCTGCACTGCTGGACGCGGTCCAAGCGGCTGCCGGGCTGATCGTGAGGGCAACCGTGCTGGACCCCGCCATGGGCAGCACGCTGGCCGTGGTCGAAGCGAGTGTCGCCGCTCCCCACAACGGACTGGAACTAAGGAAAATCGACCAGAACGACACGCAAAATATCATGATGCGCGCGCCTAGCAGCAAGCAACGTGCAGAACTTCCCCTGCTCCATGGATGCTGGGACATTTATACAAATTATCACACTTATGGAGAGCACTACTCGATGGGCAGTTCTTGTTAACCCCACTGTCAAAATGTTGAAGTGGCCGATATGTCGTCGGCCGTAAAGAGCCATCGATTAAACTGGAACAGCATGAATCGCCGGGAATTTCTCGCCAGCACCCTTGCGGCCGCCGCCTCCTCCAACGTGCTTTCCGGAGCGGAAGGCCGTCCGCCGAACTTCGTCGTCATCCTCCTAGACGATTCCGGCTGGGCGGATTTCAAACCCTTCGGACATCCCCCGTATTCGACCCCCAATGTCGAGCAACTCGCGGCTGAGGGTTGCCAGTTTAACAACTTCTACGTCCCGCAGGCAATCTGTTCCGCCTCGCGGTCGGCCCTGCTGAGCGGCTGCTATCCGGGGCGCACGAAGGTTTTCGGTGCGCACGGTCCGGGAGCGCGCGGGTTGGAGCCCAGCTTCGCCACCATGGGCGAGGTCCTGCAGGCCAAAGGCTACAAGACCGCCGTTTTCGGCAAATGGCACATCGGCGACCAGCCGGAAACGCGGCCCCCGGCACGCGGCTTCGATGAATCCTGCGGCCTGATGTACTCCAACGACATGTGGGAGTTCCACCCCGAGGCCGCGCAAAACTATACGGTGCCGCTGCGGTTCTGGGAGAACGGCAAGGTCAAGGTGGAACGCATGACGCCCGACCTGCAGCCGATGCTCACCACTTGGTACACGGAGCACGCCGTGGATTTCATCCACCGCAACAAGGCCAACCCTTTCCTGCTCTACGTACCCCATTCGATGCCGCACGTACCCCTTTTCCGTAGTGAAAAGTTCAAGGACAAGTCGGGGGCGGGCGTCTACGGCGACGTGATGATGGAGCTGGACTGGTCCATCGGCGAAATCCTCAAGGCACTGCGCGACGATGGGCTGGACGAAAATACGCTGGTTGTCCTGACGTCGGACAACGGCCCGTGGACATCGTACGGGAACCACGCGGGCGCGACTCCATTCCGCGAGGCGAAGGGGACAGGTTTCGACGGCGGCACCCGGAGTGCGTGCATCATGCGGTATCCGGGCAAGATTGCGGCGGGGTCGGCTTCGACCAAGGCGTTGTGCACAATCGATCTGCTGCCCACATTCGCACGGCTGGCGGGGGCGGCGCTGCCGAAGAACCCCATCGATGGACTCGACGTGTGGGATTTGATTGTGGACAAGCCGGGTGCGGCCAATCCGCACGATTTCTATGCGTTCAGCACGGCGGATAAGTTCGAGGGTGTAATCTCGGGCGACGGCCACTGGAAACTGCACGTGCCGCATACGTACCGGACGCTGGTGGAGGTTGGGAACAACGGCAAACCGGGGAAGTTCCGGCAGGCCAAGATTGATCTTTCGCTGTTCGACATGGAGAAGGACCCGTTTGAAACCATCAATGTGGTGGAGAAGTTTCCAGAGGTGGCGTCGCGCATGAAGATGTATGCCGAGCAGCACCGAAAGCAGTTTTTCGAGTAGGGGCTAGAATCATAGTTATGGAATTGGCTACACGAATCACGAGCAATCCGGCACAGTGCGGCGGGCGTCCGTGTGTCCGGGGAATGCGGGTGCGGGTGTCCGACGTCCTGGAGCTTTTTGGGGCCGGTTTGACTGCAACCGAGATTCTCGAAGAGCTTCCGTATTTGGAATATGCGGATTTGGAAGCCTGCATGGCCTACGCCGCAAGGGAGATTGACCACCCGGTGCTTGTATCGGCATGACCGTTTGGATTGACGCGCATTTATCGCCAGCCTTGGCGCGGTGGATGTCGCGCAACCTTGGCGTGGATGCCTACCACGTTGAAGATTTGGATCTTCGCGACAGTCCCGATTCGGACATCTTCGATGCGGCCCGGAAATGGGGTGCCATTGTGGTTACCAAGGACCGGGACTTTGTTGAACTTGTTAGAAGACGTGGACCACCTCCAGCAATCATCTGGTTGACTTGCGGCAATACATCGACGAAGGCTTTGACGGGTATCCTGTCAGTCACCTTTGGGATGGCCCGCCAATTGTTGGAAGCGGGCGAGGCAATTGTCGAGATTCGGCGCTGAGGGCAACGGATTTGGCTAGTCCTGGCCAGGTTCCGAAACTGCTCCGTGGGCTAGAGCCCAGGCGACGAAGCCTTCGGGCGCGTTGCGCACTCCGTGGATATTGGCCTTCGAGATCTCGGCGATGCCCTGCCAGCGAATTCCCTTGAGGTCGGCGCGGCGGAGGTCGGAATCGGACAGATCCGCGCCCGTGAGGTCGGCACCGGCCAAGGTTGCGTCTGCGAGATCGATATCGGACAGATCGGAATGGGAAAGGTTCGCCTTCCAAAGGGACCCGGCGCGGATATTCGAAGAGGCGAGATGGGCGTATTCCAAGTTTGCGCCCGAGAGATCGGCACCGCGCAGGTCGGCGGATTCGATTTGGCAGCGGGCCAGATCGGCACCTTGAAGTTTGACGCCCGCAAGGTATGCGCCGTCTGCATCGACGCCAACCAGCGGGACATGGTCACCGTTCAATTCCTGCAAAGCGGAGATGCGACCGCCGTTGCCGCCCTTGCCCTGGGCGGTATTGATGACCTGCCAAGCTTGGTAGTGGCGCAACTTGCGACGGTCCCCGGCACCGTTGAAGTAGAGGACAACGGCGACGAGGACGGAAAAGTGGCCCGCGGTACCTGGGAGCCCTAGTCGGAGATGGTCATGGACGGGCCCTTGTCGGCTGCGGCCTCGGCGGCCTTTTCGACGACAAGTTTGGCGAGATCGTAGAAGCCCTTGGCGCGCGAATCGGCGGCCCCGTTGGTGGCGATGGGGTGGCCGGTGTCTCCGCCCACGCGGACGTGGGGGTCGAGCGGCAACGCGCCCAGGAACGGGATCTCCATGGTTTCCGCGGTACGCCGTCCGCCGCCGGTGCTGAATACGTCGATACGCTCGTCGCAGTGCGGGCACTGGAGCCAGCTCATGTTCTCCACGATTCCGAGGATCGGCACGCGGACCTGCTGGAACATGTGGACGGCCTTGCGGGCGTCCTCAAGAGAGACATCGGAGGGGGTCGTGACGACCACCGCGCCGGTAAGGGGGGCGGACTGGACGAGGGAAAGCTGGACGTCGCCGGTGCCGGGGGGCAGATCGATGATGAGGTAGTCGAGGAAACCCCAATCGACGCCGCGCAGGAACTGCTGGATGACGGAATGCAGCATCGGGCCGCGCCAGACGAGGGGCTTGTCACCGGGATTGAGGAAGCCCATGGACATCAGCTTCACGCCGTACTGCTCCAGGGGCTGGATGCGCTCGCCGATGGCGGCAGGGGTACGGTTGGTGCCCATCATGAGCGGGACGTTGGGGCCGTAGACATCGGCATCCAAAAGGCCGACGTTGTAGCCCAACTGTTGGAGGGCAATCGCCAAATTCACCGAAACCGTGGTCTTCCCTACCCCGCCCTTGCCACTGCCTACCGCGATCAAGTTCGCCACGCCGGCGATCGGCAGCTTGGGCTGCGCCTGTTGTCCTGGACTCATCTGTTCCCATATTAGCGGTTGGCCGCAGACGTTCCTGATATCGTCTATTCATATGCGCACCAATACGGTCCGGCAAGCCCTGAAGGCCGGCCAGTTGCAACTCGGTTTCAATTTTGGACAGCTGCGGTCCCAGGACTTGCCGAAGCTATTCGCGGCGGCTGGATTCCACTGGGCGTTCATCGATACCGAGCACGGCAACTTCGATCTGGAGACGGTGAACGACATTTGCCGGGTCTCGAATCTGGCCGGACTGTGCCCGATCGTGCGTGTGGCGGACCTGCAGTATTCGCTGGTGGCAAGGTCGCTCGATTGCGGCGCGCAGGGGATCATTTTCCCCCGGATCGAGGACCCGCGTTTGCTGGAAACCGCTCTGGGGTGGACCAAATTTCCACCGGTTGGGGTGCGCGGGTATGGATTGATGGCCCCGCACCTGGACTATGAGCAGCATTCCTTCCAGGAAGTGATCGAACATGTGAACGCGAACACGATCACGGTGTTGCAGATCGAGACCAAGCGGGCGGTGGAGGCTCGCGAGGAAATTCTTTCGGTGCCCGGCATTGACGCGGTGCTGATCGGACCGGCGGACCTTTCCATCTCGATGGGCGTGCCGGGCGACTTCCAGCATCCGACGATGGTGGCGGCGATGGAGGCGATCCGGGATACGTGTCTGACGAAGGGGATCGCGCCCGGCACCCAGACGCGGGCCGTGCCGCAGGCGAATTTCTGGAAGGAACGGGGCATGAAATTCCTGGGGTGCGGCAGTGACATCGGGTTCCTGTTCGAGAAGGCGAAGGAAACGGCGTCGGCGCTGTTGGGGGCGTAGGTGCGGCGGGCGGCTGGACTGGGTTTGTCTTGTCTGGCGGCGTTGCTGGTTGTCGGGAAGGCACAGGGGCCGGGTTATTCGAAGATCTCGGCCGAGTCGCTGCGGGCGATGGTGACGTATTTGGCGTCGGACGAACTTCAGGGGCGGGATACGCCTTCGGATGGGTTGGAGAAGGCTGCGGATTTCATCGCCGAGGGATTTCGGAAGGTTGGACTGCGTCCTGTGCCGGGGGCTGATGGGTTTTTCCAGCGGGCGGAGTTCGTGGAGATTACGCCCGGAGTTGGGGCCGAGGTTGTGCTGAGCGCCCACGGGGCGTCGATGGCGCTGAGGCCAGACTCCGTGCGATCCAGCCGGGCGGTCGAACTCAGGGACGAGGCTATTTACGCGCTGCCTGAGAAGCTGCCGTCAACCAGTTTGGCGGGGCGCGTGGTGGCAGTGGTGGCGGGTCGATTCCAGTCGGAAGAATCGTTGGATCCGATTCAGGCTCTGCATCCGGCTGCGATTCTGATGATCGGGAGCAGACCGGTTGCGCGGGAGATGGTCTATCTGGAGAAAGCGGCGGCGCAGTCCTCGGCGGTGATCCGAATCGTCAACGACGAAGCTCTGAACGCGCTCGAAGACGGAGTTCCGTTGCGGGTTTCCATGCATATTCCGGAGCCGCGGCGTCGCCCTGTGGTGCTGCGGAACGTGGTGGGGATTCTGGCGGGCACCGGGAAGGAAACGGTGATTGTGAGCGCCCACTACGACCATGTCGGCATGGAGGCGGGCCAAGTCTTCAACGGCGCGAATGACGACGCCAGCGGAGTGGCATCGCTGATCGAGATTGCCGGTGCAATGCCCGGCGCTCCCAAGCGCAGCATTGTGTTTTTGGCTGCGTTTGGCGAGGAGAAAGGCTTGTTGGGCTCGCAATACTACGTGGAGCACCCGCTGGTGCCGCTGGCGGATACCGTTGCGGCCATCAATTTGGAGCACTTGGGGCGGACGGACGGGTATGAGGGCTCGAAAGTCGCCGCCTTTGCATTCAACGGGCCGTCGTATTCGAATCTGCCCGGTCTGGTTGCAGAGGCGGCACGGAGCGAGCATGTCTCGGTTTACCGGAAGCCCGATGGCGATACCTATTTTGAGCGGAGCGACAACTATTCATTCGCCAAGGCAGGCATCGTTGCACATACGGCCATGGTGCTCTTCGAATTTCCGGGGTACCACCAGTTGACCGACAAGGCCGACCTCCTGGACTACCGGAACATGCAATTGGTGGACCGGGGATTGGCAGCGGGAATCTGGGCGCTGGCCAACCGTGCCGAAAAACCCAGTTGGTCCAACCGGCCGGAAACGGCTGTATTCCGGCAGGCACATCGGTAACCCGCTTATTTGACGGGCAGGAGCTTGGCGATCTCGGTCGCTACGCTTTCCGCCAACAGGGCGCTGCCTTCCTTATTGAAGTGGACATCGTCTGAGTGCATCTCGACATGCTGGGCGATGGCGGCGTGGAGGTCGTCGACGGGGATCTTTTCCGAGGACGCCAGTTGCTTGACGATGGCGTTGCGGGTTTCGATGCGGGCGTTGGTGGCACCTTTCTCGCGGTCCTTGCGAACGGGAGTGGTGGTGGCCCAGACGAGTTTCGCACCGGGGGCGTGCTTGCGGATCGCCGCAACCAGAGCCGGGAAATACTTGCGGTAGTCGTCCTCGGTGTAGTCCCAACCGTGCATGCCGATGTTGAAATGCACGACATCGAACTTGGCTTGGGGGAGGAACGCCGCAATTTCGGTGAGCAGGGCGGGGTCTCCGATGGCCTTCGAGGTGGCGATGCGGGCGACATAGGCCTTACCCTTGAGTTTTTCCTCCACGGCGGTGAAGTAGGCGCGAGTGATGGAATCGCCGATCAGGAGGACGCGCGGGAGGTCGTGGTTGTTGGAACTGGGGAACCAGACGTCGGTCCACTCGATGTTTTCGCGGTGGATCGGCGGGGCTTGGGCAGGTACACCCTGGGCGACCAGGGTAGCAGCGGTGATGGCGGCAAGGAGCAGGATCTGCATAAAGTGTGTAGTCCTATTTCATCGGAAGCCGGTTGTCGGCGCCGTAGATGCTGAGCAAGGGGTGCTTGACGTAGGCACGGTATTCGTAAACACCGTCGGCATTCAGGTTGGGAAGCTTCAGCGAGAAATCACCGGGGGCGTTGAGAGTGGTGGCGGGACCCTTCTGCCAAGGAATCGAGCGGTCGCTGGCGTCGAGTCCGACGATACTGCGGTATTCGAAGCCAACTTCGAGGGATGCCGCCTTGCCCATGTCCTGAAGAGTGCCGTTGAGGGTGGCTGTCTTGGAGGCCGCATCGAACTTCGAACCCTTCGTGAGCAGCTTGGGGGGCGTGAAGGCGGGCTTCGCGTGGGTGATCTTGAGGACGATCGGGTTGGGCCACTTGCTGTTGTCCTGCAAACGGTGCGTGAACATGGCACGCAGGTGGAGTCCGTCGGATTCCTGCCGGAGCGACGGGGCGGGATTCACTTCGGGCCGGTATTCCAGGACCCGCCCGTTCTGTCCCAGCACGGTGACCACGGAATCTGGCGAGGCTTGAACGCTCTTGAGCACGAAATCCCGCCACTGGCCACGGACCCAGCGGGGCTCCTGCTTGACGATGGCATAGACGGTGTCCTCGTTTTTCGCCTTGGTGAACCAGATGTTCTGTTCGTTGGTCACCACCCACGGACGCACGCCGTAGATGCATTCCTGGTTGACCTGCATCCAGAGTGCGACTTCGCGCAGACGCTCCTCCTGTTCGATGGGGAGTTCGCCGTCCGGCTTGGGGCCGATGTTGAGCAGGAGGTTGCCGCCTTTTGCCCGGGTTTCGACCAGGATGTCGATAACCTGGCCGCCGGTCTTGTAAACCTCGTTTTGCGGCTGGTACTGCCAGGCTGTGCCCATGGTGAAGTTGGCCTCCCAGGCTCCTTCGAGGGGCAGGCCTGGGACGTAGAGTTCGGGGGTCTGGATGGCACCGCGAGTGACAACGGTATTGGGCTGGAGTTTCCAAGCGAGGTCGCGGAGTTGTTCGGGCTCGCCGTCGAAGAAGACGATGTCGATCTTGCCGTAGTTCGACATGAGTTCCCGAACCTGGGCGAGATCGAGGTCCATGAGGCCGGGATTGTTGCGGGGTTGCACGGAGGGGATGCCGCGCTGGATGTCGATGTTGTGCTTCCAGAGCCACCAGAAATCATCGGGCGAGAAATAGACACCGGCCGCGATACCCTGGGCACGGAAGGTGTCGAGGATGCCTTTCGTCAGGTCGCGCTTGTAGGGCGTGCTCATGATGCCGAAATCGGTGGTCTTGGTGTCCCACATGGCGAATCCGGAGTGGTGCTTGGTGGTGAGAACGGCATATTTGATGCCGGCGAGTTTGGCGAGGGCGGCCCAGTCGTTGGGTTCGAATTTGCGGGGGTTGAAGGTTTTCGGAAGATCCTCGAAGAATCGGCGGGTGTAGGCGGCGTCGGCACCGGGGAGCGAGTGGGAGATCACGACGCCGGTCTGGGAATCGACGGACCAGTGGATGAAGAGGCCGAAGCCCTGGTCGCGGAACCATTCGAGGCGGTCGGGCTTGTTGAGGGAGCCTGGCGGGATGTCGCGCTGGGCGTGGAGGGGGGCAATTCCCAAGAGGCAGGCGGTAACGATTAAGGACGCCAGGCGGATGCGCATGTCGTGACCATTATATTGTCAGGATGCGGCCAACTGGCTGGACCGTTGTGAATCAGGATCGGGACGTGGGTGCGCTCCGATCCTGATTCCAGTTGCACGTTTGAAGGGTCAAACCGTTCTGCGTCGGATGCGGACAACGCAAGCCAGCGCCACGCCCGCCAGCATCAACGTTGCCGGTTCAGGGGCACCGGAGGAGGAGGCCGACGACCATGCGAGCGAACTGGGGCCGGAGATGTTGCTACCCAGGTTGGTGAAGACCCCGATTTCGGCCAAGGTGGACGGGTTGAAGCGAAGGATGTTCCCAGTCGTATTCTGTTCGGATACGTAGAAGAGTCCATCCGGTCCGAAAGCCGCGCCGGCAAGCGGATCGTAGTTGCCATTGCTAGCCGAGGCTGATGCAAGCAGGCTGCCGGACGAGCTGAATTTGTGAATGTCCCCGTAGACTCCGGCGGAGAAGATGTCGCCCGAAGCATCGACAGCCAGTGACACGACGTTGTAGGCTTGACCGGCACCGATGGTCCGCAGCAGCGCGCCACTGGTGGGGTCCAGTTCGCGGATGGAGCTGTTCGAATAGTCGCCCACAAGAATCCGACCATTCGACTCAATGGCCAGCCCGCCCGAAACTTGGCCGATGACACCGGAACCGAGAGCGCCCAAGTATGCTCCGGTGGAGGTACTGAAGCGGGCAACCGCGTTCTGGTTGAAATCGGGGGCGTAGATGTTGCCGTCAGGGCCAATCGCCAATTGAGAGAGCGTACCGCCGCCGGAAATGGCATCGGTGGTGGACAGGAGCGTGCCGTCCGGCGAATAGTGGTAGACCTCGGCCGCGCCGCCGTATTTGCCAACCCACAGGTTCCCCTGGGAGTCGGCGGCAATCCCGCTCAACTGGTGGTGCCCGGTGGTGACGTTGCCGAGAAAGGCACCGGTGGTCTCATCGACCTTGGCAACGTTACCGCTGAAGATGCCGGTGACGAAAATTGATGCTTGTACCTGTTGGCAGGTGCCATGGGTGGCGGCGACGGCTATTAGGCCGGCGAGAATTTGGTGTCGGATCGATTTCATGTTGTTGTTCGGGCTCCTGTACATGTAAGCGGAAGGCTGAGCCGGAACCGGACATGAAATCTTGCGATACCGCCACGCAAGCGCGTGAGGTATGATTCAAAATTCCCATGCGAATCGTCTTGGTGGCACTTCTACTGACCCTGCCAGCCCTGCTGGGAGCCGCAAAGCGGCCTACCCCTCCGGAGATTGGCTATCCGCTGGCCGACGTGAAGCCACGCGAGTTGCGGAGCCAGTTCAAGGACCGGCGGCGCGGCCACCAACACCAGGCCATCGACCTGATGCGCAAGCGTGGAACGCCCGTGATGGCCGTGACCGACGGCACGATCCGGAGGCTGTACCGGAGCAAGACCGGCGGGATCTCGATCTACCTTTTCGATGGCAGCGAGGAATACTGTTTCTTCTACGGACATCTCGACCACTACGTGAAGGGTCTTCACGAGGGCCAGGAAGTCCAGAAGGGCGAAGTGATTGGGTACGTGGGGTATACGGGCAATGCGAAGCGGTCGGCACCGCATTTGCATTTCGCGGTGAGCCTGACAGGTCCGGCACACCGGTGGTCCGGGGGCGTGGCGATCGACCCTTACCCGTTGCTTTTGGCTGCGTCTCCGAAGGCTGTGGGGATTGGGGAGTCCGATACGGCTGTGGGTGCGGATTCGACCGAGCAGCCCCAGCCCGAATAAGTCCCGTGCGCGGGCAATGCACCGCACGGTCGGTCGCGAGTTTTCGGGCCAATCAAGATGGGCGACCGCAAGGGCAATCTTGCGGTCGCGGTGAAGACAACGCTAACTAGCCCACCATCTTAAACGCGGGATCGGCCTTGAAAACGGCCTCAGCCACAGGGGCTTCGAACATCGGCATGGGCAACCCGACGGGCTCGGGAGCCTGCAATTCGGGCATCGGCTTCGATACGAAGAAGTTGCGCACTTGGCTGGCGAGGATCGACGCCCAGCGGTTGGCCTTCTTCTTGCGGGCGCTGTCGGTGGCAATACCGGTGCTGGCGTACATCTCCCTGTACAGCCGGGAAATCAGCACGAACGCCATGCGTGATTTCAAAGTCGGGCAGCAGACCGACCGCTTCCATATATTGCCCCAGTTGTAGAACTGGTCCCAAACACCCTGGGTGCGCTCCCGCATCTCCTCCGAGCTCATCGTCGGATGCGGCATGAACATCTTCGGACGCTTGTCCTGCGGGATCAACCAGTGGCGGGTGATCGGAATGCCATCGACAGTTGGGGGCGTTGCTCCGAGCGACTTCTCCCAGTGTTCGAAATCGACGGTGCCCGCGAAGGGCGTCAACATGACGAACTGGGCGAACGTGACTCCGGCGCGCTCGGCCACGTCGCAGGTGGCTTTGAAAGTGTCGGCACGGTCGGTCGGCAGACCAAAGATGAAGGAGCCGAGGACGTGGACGCCGTGCTCCTTGAAGACTTGGAGCCGTTTGACGAGTTCCTCGCCCACGTAGTTGAAGTCCTTGTAGACGGATTTGAGGCCTTCGGGGGTGACGGCTTCGACACCCACCAGCGCGCCGCGGATTCGGGCCTTGCGCATGGCATCCAGGAACGTTGGGTCCTCGGCCGCTTCCATGGTGATTTGGGTGAACATCACCATGTCGTTGGGGAGCTTGGAAAGCTGCTCCATGAACTCGAAGCGCTCGGCGCGGGTGGCCTTTAGTTGTTCGACGCGGGCTTGGTTGTTCTGGCGCTCGGCGAGGCGGATGTCGGTGAGCGACACGGGATAGAAATTGTCATCGGCGAGCGCGATGAAGCGGAAACCCTTGCGGCGCAGCTCGACGATTTCCTGGACCACAACATCGGTGCCGCGTTGGCGGGGTTTCTGGCCGTCGGTACGCCAGACAGAGCAGAACGAGCAGTGCTTGGGACAGCCACGGACGGTCTGGACCGAGGCCCACATGTAGGCGCCGTCTGGGATCAGATCCCAGCGGGCGGCGCGGAACTTGCTCGCGTCGATCCGACCGCCGTCATAGACTCCGCCTTCGCCGCCAATGGTTCCAGCAGCGCAGTCACGAACGACCTCGCCCCAGGCAACGTCGCCATCACCCTTGACGACGGCGTGTGCTCCGCCCCGTTCAATGGATTCCTGGGGATAAAGGGTGGCATGGATGCCGCCAAAGACAACCCAAGCACCGCGCGCGCGCAACTCGCGTCCCAAGGCATAGCCCCGCAGCGCGTTGCTGGTGTGGATGCCAATGCCGACAATGTCGCCGGATTGGATCGTGTTGAGATCCAGTTGGGCCAGCGTCTCATCGCAGAGGATGGGATCGCCGAACGTTGGCGGAGTCGCCGCAGCCAACACGAACAGCCAGCGGGGTGTAATCACCGCGGTTCCGAACGAGATATCGCTCGGATTCACCAAATGCACGCGCCTCGACCTGTTTTCAACCACGCCGTTCCGTCCCCCCATTCCAAGAGTCCAATTACAAGGCGGCTACCGCCGGACAAGACGATGATCACCCAGTTGACTGAGTCTATCAGTATGAGTAGCGCAGATTTAGAAAAGGTTTATTTTGTAATTTTGCCGGCTACCCAGCGCGCTCCTAGCGGTCGCGCTCGACGCCGTTGTTCCACGCGGCGTACATCTCCTCGGGACTGGCAGTCCTGAGCGGGCGGACGAGACGGAAGCCGAGCCATTGGGCGTCGGTCATGTACCAAATGCTCTTGGGGAGCTGGGGATCCTGCTGCTTCCAGGAGGCGTCGGATTGCACCCGGGTGGCGCACGTGCATTTTTCGGCCACGTCGGCCCAACCACCGCCACGGACGGCGTGGGGGTAGGGATCGGTGGATTTCACCCACGGTTGCGTCGCGGGGCCCTGTTCGGACGGATAGGGGCGGTATTGGTCG
>CAIYDY010000005.1 GCA_903925015.1 uncultured Acidobacteriia bacterium | reverse complement strand
GCGGCCATGGAACGGGCACAGGTGGTTCGGCTTTCAGCGGCCAGCTACCTGGAGGCGGCCAGCTATTTGGATCGGAATGAAGACGCCGTTCGACGGGCCTCGCGATTTCGTCGGAAATCGCAGCGGACGATGCTGGACGCCTTCATTCAACAGTTCGAATTGCAAATCGAGCCTGTCACCGCCGACCAGGCACTCCGCGCACGACAGGCCTTTGTCCTGTTCGGCAAGGGCAGGCACAAAGCCAGCCTGAACTATGGGGATTGTTTTACTTATGCCCTCGCCTCGGCGTTTCAGGAACCTCTGCTTTTCAAGGGCAACGACTTTCTCCACACCGACCTCGAAGCCGCCTGACCACGGGTAAAGTGCGACGCGCCTGAGCGACTGCCGACCCGCACAGGCCAAGGCTGGACCTCCCAGTGACGTCTGATGCGGCCAGAGCGCCTCTTCGGCGGGGGATGCGCCAACGCTGTCAATTCCCTTGATTCCCGGCGGCGGCATGCGGGAAACTGGGGTTATGGCACGTATCGCTCACTCCGGAGCCGGAAAAATTCGTCAGCGCGAAGGTCGCCTCGGGCCGCTGCAACTCGGCGAGTGAAGCCATGCGCGAAGCGCTCCGGCTCCCGGAGGGACACGATTCCGTACGCGCCTCCCGACTGGCCGAATTCGACGGCGAGCTTGGCCGCCGCCTCCCGTCCCTGGATCGCGGCGAGGCCGTCAGCCCGGCCGAGGCCCGCGTCCGGCTGCAGCGCAAATCCTCCGAGCGCCGGAAACCACGGGTCAAGATGCCGGAGCATTTACGGGAGGTGGGCCTGAATGTCTGAAGGGGAACTGGTTCTTTACAGGACACAGGACGGGTCAAGTGAGATCCTGTTACGGGCCACGGAAGGCACCGTCTGGCTAACGCAGGCGGAGATTGCCGACCTCTTCGATACAACGAAGCAGAATGTCAGGCTCCACCTGAAGAATCTGTTTCGCGAGGGTGAAATCGTGGAGCAGTCAGTCGTCAAGGATCACTTGACTACTGCAGCCGACGGAAAAGCCTACCGAACCAAGCAGCAAAGGGCCGGAGAACTCAACCTCGCCCCCGAAGAACTGGCGTTCTATGACGCAGTAGCCGCCAAACTCGCGACCGTCTACGACCAGAAATTCCTCGCCAGCCTGATCCACGACGTGGTTTTGGCCGTCAAGCGAAACCTGAAAGGGGACTGGACCGAACCCCACCGGGACGCCGTCCAGGCCGAAGTCCGTTCCGCCTTTCGCCGAGTCCTGAGGACGCAAGAAGTTCGCCGCGAAGACTTCGAGTACCTCGTGGAAAAGATCATGGAGCAGGCGCAAGCCCTCTACGCCCGATGGCCTTTGGCGGCATAGGGGATTGGCAGCGACAATGGAGACAGTGAATGCCTGAACTGATTCGACATATAGCCCCGAAAAACTTCCTGTCCTTCGGACCGGACAATCCCGGTATAGATCTCCGCCCCCTCAATCTTCTGATCGGCCCCAACGGAAGCGGCAAGTCGAATCTCATTGAAGCAATAAACTTCCTCCGTTCGGCCCCAAAAGAACTACGCGACGTCACTCGAAAGGGTGGTGGCGTTGCCGAGTGGATTTGGAAGGGTAACCCAGCATCTCCAGCTTCTGTTCAGTGGGTAGTGAATTACTCCCTACTGCCCAAGCCGATAAGGCACCTCCTCGCATTTCGGGCCATTTCCCAGGCGTTCTCACTAGATGACGAGCGCGTTGAAAATACAGAGCCGACGAATCCCAACGAGCAGGATGTCTATTTCTACTACCGCTACCAGAATGGCCACCCCGTCCTGAATACGGCTGAGAATGGCAAGCGCGCCCTATCGAGGGAATCAATCGAACCAGATCGTTCCATCTTGGCGCAACGCCGAGATGCCGAAGTCTATCCAGAAATGACTTGGATTGCACAGAACTATGAGAAAGTTCGCATCTACCGCGAATGGTCTTTTGGGCGTAATGCCGTTTTTCGCGAACCGCAAAGAGCCGATCTTCGCAACGACTCACTCGACGAAGACTTTGGAAACCTCGGCCTCTTCCTGAACCGCCTGAAAACAAAGTTCCCCGTTGCCAAACGCGCCATCCTCAAAGGTCTCCAGGACCTCTATGAAGGCATCACGGACTTCGAGGTCTCCATCCAGGGTGGAACCGTCCAGGTCTTCTTTCACGAAGGCGACTTCAGCATTCCCGCCACCCGCCTGTCCGACGGGACCCTCCGCTACCTTTGCCTCCTCGCAATCCTCTGCGATCCCGAACCGCCACCCCTCATCTGCATCGAAGAGCCCGAACTCGGCCTTCATCCCGACATCCTCCCCGGCCTCGCCGATCTCCTGAAGGCTGCCTCCCAGCGCACCCAAATCATCGTCACGACGCATTCCGACATCCTCGTCGATGCCATGTCGGACACCCCGGAATCCGTAGTCGTCTGTTCGAAGCACGAAGGACAAACCGTGATGGAGCGCTTGAACTCCGCCGATCTGGCCGAATGGCTCGAAAAGTACCGCTTGGGAGAACTCTGGACCAGGGGGCAAATCGGAGGAACTCGCTGGTGAGTGCCCACCTCTACATCGAAGGCGCCCAATGCAAAACGGACCAAATCCTCTGCCGCAAGGCCTTCAGTACCCTGCTGAAAGATGCCGGGCTGGAGAAAATGCCCCGCCTCACCGCATCCGGCCCCCGCAACGCAGCCTTCGATGCCTTCAAAACCGCCCATGCGAGCCGCAACTCGGGCGATTTCATCGCCATGCTCGTCGATAGCGAAGACCCCGTAGCCGATCCCGAACAACCCTGGACCCACCTCAAACAGCGCCCCGGCGACAACTGGGACCGCCCCGTTGGGGCCGATGACGACCAGGCCCTCCTCATGGCAACCTGCATGGAGACTTGGATCGTCGCAGACCGGGAAGCTCTCAAACACCACTACGGCCATAAGCTCCAGGAAAACGCGCTCCCCGCCCTCCACGCCCTGGAAACTCGCCACCGCCACGATGTCCACGCCAAACTGGAGCACGCAACCCGCAACTGCTCCAACGCCTACCGGAAAGGCAAACGTTCCTTCGAAGTTCTCGAAACTCTAAGCGCGAAAGCCCTGTCCGAACTGCCCAGCTTCGCCCGCCTCATCCGAGTCCTGAAAGCGCGACTCTAACTGAACAAGCAGGATCTCGAAGCTCTCCAGTCCAAACGCAAAGCCACCCCTTACCTGATCCCGCAACTTGCGGCCATTATCCAGCCCCCGAAAGCCGCTTAGAATAACAGACATTGACAATCTTAGCTATCGACCCTAGGAGTCTGTCGGAGATAGACCGCCACAGACGCTCAAAAATCGCCATTTGGCGTCCGGGATGGATCGACAATAGTAGTAGGTTCGTTTTGGCAGAGAGTTAAAGCTAACGAAGCCTTATTGGCTTATGAAGCCGAAGGC
>CAIYDY010000004.1 GCA_903925015.1 uncultured Acidobacteriia bacterium | reverse complement strand
TCGAGCCGCGACCGGATCTGGGTCTTGGCCAGCACCATTTCGTCGTACCCACCGGTGTAGGTGATGATCGTCTGGTAGTCGATGTCGGCGGTGTGGGTGGTGACGCTGT
Organism: uncultured Acidobacteriia bacterium; assembly: GCA_903925015.1. Classification (GTDB taxonomy): domain Bacteria; phylum Acidobacteriota; class Terriglobia; order Bryobacterales; family Bryobacteraceae; genus BOG-234. Next base: position 10,687 of record CAIYDY010000004.1, on the reverse strand, counting down.
TCAGGAAGTGGCGATCGTGCGAGATGACGATCAGCGTGCCCTGGTAGCGGTTGAGGAACTCCTGGAGCCAGTGGATCGATTCCAAATCCAAGTGGTTTGTGGGTTCGTCCAGCAGCAAGCCTTCGGGACCGCCGAAAAGAGCCTGGGCGAGGAGCACGCGGACCTTTTCGCCGCCTTGGATCTCGCTCATCTTCCGCTCGTGCAGATTCTCCGGGATGTCGAGGCCGTCGAGGAGGATCGCGGCGTCGCTTTCGGCGGTGTAGCCGTCGTTTTCGGCGACAATCGACTCCAACTCGCCGAGTCGCATGCCGTCCTCATCGGTCATATCGAGCTTTTCGTATAGCCTGTCGCGTTCCTCAAGGGCCGACCACAGGGTCGGGTTGCCCATGATGACCGTGTCGATGACCCGGTACGCGTCGAAAGCGAACTGGTCCTGGCGCAGGATGCCGACCCGCTTGGGGCGGACAACGGTCCCCTTTTGCGAATCCAACTCGCCGGTCAGAATCTTCATGAACGTCGATTTGCCGGACCCGTTGGGTCCCGACAAGCCGTAACGACGACCGGTTTGGAAGACGGTTGTGACGTCCTCGAACAAAATCTTGGCGCCGTAGCGCATGCTTACATTGTTTACAGATATCACGGCAGGTAATGGAGGGGGAATCTCCAGTGTAGCAACCGGCGGACCCTAACTGAAGCGCTTCCAGATCACAATTACGATTGGGACTGCCAATGCCGCCACGGTCACGATCAGGGCGACCGGATTGCCGAAGTTGAACGTATATCCGATGCCGATGCGCTTTTCGACCATCAGGGCCGGATCGGCCGGGTTGTAATAGAACAGGCCGAGTTTCCAGGCGCTGTCCGGCGTTTGTTCGACTGTTGAGCCGTCCACGGCGCTTGAAGCGCGAATGACCGGTACGACCATGAGGATCGTCGCCAGTAGAATTGCCGGTGCCAGCAAGCCCGGGCGGAGTTGGTGTGGGTAGAGCGGTGCCACTGAGATAACTGCGAACATCACGCCCATCAGGTACCCCATGCGGCGCATCATCTTCACCGTCTGCCAGCGCACGGTTCGCCCTCCGCCCGTGGTTCTGGGGGATCCGTATACGATGCCCAGTTCCGACAGCACCATTGTCAGGCAGATGAACGCACCGATGGCGAGCGGTCCATCAACTCCCGCTGCTGTTCGGGATGACCAGCCGTTCGCCTTGCCAGCCAAGTCCCAGTGGGTGGGAAAGCGTGCCGGGATGGCATCCCAGTGCAGGCTGAGCCAGCAGCCGGCGGCAGCAAGGATCACGAAGGGCACGAGTGTCTGGATGGCATTGAATTCCGGGGCATCCGCGCCAACCAAGGCGGCTGTGCGGACCGGCGGCCTTGGGTCGGCGTGCGGGAGCGTCTGCCGCCGTGCTGCCGTGAACGCGAAAAGCCAGCCACCAAGGAGGATCAACGGCCCTCCGGCGACAGCCCAGTCCGTTGCCCTGAGAAGACCAAGAATCGACAAGAGAACCGCAGAAATCGTCAACGCGGCCACTTGGAGCCGATAGGCTTGGAGAATTGCTCCGGCTTCCGCACTCCCGGACCATTCCGGCGTGACGCGGACGGAAAACATCAGACCGCGCCGTTTCACGACTGGTCCCAACGCCAACAACGTGCCGATCAACAACGGCATCGAGGCGATCAGGCCGCTGCCAAATTTGAACTCGTTCATTGAATTCCCTCCAGGGACGTCAAAAGCATTCCACGGATAGCCAATGGCTCCATCCCGCGACCCCGCATCTCAGCCACCAAGTGCCGGATACGCTGACGGAATTCCTCCCTCTCGGAATCGTCGGGCAGGGAAGTGGCGGTGCGTCTCAGGACCCTGGCACCCTTGCCGTGCGAGATATCCAGCCAACCCTCGGCGGACAACAGCCGGTAGGATTCCGCCACGGTGTTGAAATGCACTCCAAGGTCAATTGCCAAGCGTCGAACTGAAGGCAGTTCGTCCCCGGGCATCAACAGGTTTTCGACGATGGCGGACCGAATTTGGTCCGCAATTTGCTTGCGCGCGGGATCCGGGGATTCGGGGTGGATGCTGACTACGGGTGGAGCGCTCACTGTACATAAGCAGTGTACAGATTGAAGTTGTTGACGTCAAGCGTGAAGGACCTGTATAGTGGCTCACGAAATGACCAATCCAACCCGACGAACCGTATTGAGAACCGGCACCATCGCGGGCACATCGCTACTGCTGGCCCCTGAGTTGCCCGCGCAGGCAGCGGGGCTCACGGCGGCTCAGGTTGTGGAACGCATCAAGGCTGGTGTTGGCATCCCATGGCGGGCGCAGACGGTGGACAATATTGTGGCGGGAAAGCCTGAGACGGAGGTCAAGGGTGTGGCAACCACCATGATGGCGACACTGGACGTGCTGCAGCGGGCTGCGGCGGCGGGGCGGAATATGGTTGTCACACATGAATCCACGTTCTTTTCGCATCAAGATAAGGTAGAGCAATTTCAACAGGATCCGACCTATAAATTCAAGCTTGACTTCATCGAGCGGAACAGCATGGTCGTATTCCATTTCCACGACCATTGGCACGGTCGGAAACCCGACGGGATCGGCACCGGAATGCTCCGCGAACTGGGCTGGGAAAAGAACGCCGATCCGGAAAACATCCGCCAGTTGAAGTTTTCAGGCATCCCGCTGGGGCGGCTGGCGAAGGAGATGCAATCGAAACTGGGCATCCGGACGATGCGCGTGGTGGGCGACCCGCAGATGCCGGTGAACCGGGCGATGGCCAGCTGGGGGAATTGCAGCCTGTTTCCGGGCGTGCCGTTCCTTGCGCAGGAGGGCGTGGATCTGCTGATTATCGGCGAGACCCACGAGTGGGAGCTGGTGGAGTACGTCCAAGACCAGATTTCATCCGGCAAGAAGAAGGCGCTGGTTGTGCTGGGCCACGTAGTCTCCGAACAGGCCGGTATGAAATACTGCGCAGACTGGTTGAAACCACTGTTGCCCGAAGTGCCGGTGGAGTTCATCGCGGCGGTCGAGCCGTTCTGGCGGCCCGAGTAGGGGCGAACCCCGCGCCCCTACCAATTCGTAATGGAACCGTCGGGCCGGAAGTAGGTCTGGGCCCGGTTTGTGTCGTATTTGTCGATTTCGGTCAGCAGTGTCAGAGGCTTCATGTCGAGTTCCACGCCCAGACCGGGACGCTCGTTCGGATAGAGCTTGCCGTCCTTGAAATCTAGGCAAACGGGCAAATGCGGCAGTGTCCGGCCTTGGAAATTGTACTCCATCAGCACCGGTCCCGAGAACGTCGAGAGGCAGTTCACCAGGGCTGCAGTCGCGATCGGACCCGTGAAGTGCGGGATGATGCCCACGAAGTGCGTCTCGCAGATGGCTGCGATTTTCATCATTTCGGTGATGCCGCCCACGTTGGGCAGCGTGGCGCGAACGTAGTCGATGTCGTGGTTTTCCACAAGACGGTTGAAATCCCACTTGTTGCCCCACTCCTCGCCCGCCGCGATGGGGACCTTGGCCATCTGGCGGAATTTGGGCAGATCCTGGTCGAAAACCTCGGTGCGCATGGGGTCCTCGACAAAGAGCGGGGCGAGCGGCTCGATGAGATTGGCGGCGCGGACGGCGTCGATCAGGTCGAAGCGTTGGTGGAAGTCGATGCAAAAGTCGCCGGTCTTGCCGACGCCTTCGCGGGCCTGGGCACAATCCTCATAGACCTGAAGGACCCGTTCACGGGTGTTGAAGACTGCGTTTCCACGACCGAGGGAGGCTGCGTCCATGCGGTAGGCCCGGTAACCGGCGGCGATCGTCAGTGCCGCCCGCTCCTTGATGCCCATACCGGGTTGGATACCGGGGATCACGCCGGCCGTGTTGTAGCACTCGCAGAAATTGCGGGAGGCCCCGCCCAGAATCTGGTGGACGGGCAGTTTCAGCACCTTGCCCTTGATGTCCCAAAGCGCCATGTCGAGCGCACCCAGGGCGTGTGTTTTCTCACGCCCCGGCGGGTAGAAAAAGGAACGCTGCATGTCCTGCCAGAGGTGCTCGATCCGGGCCGGATCCTGCCCGATTAACCTTCCGGCGCACTGGCGGATCGTGTCGGTGAAGCCGCCTTCTCCGATTCCGGTGATTCCCGCGTCCGTTTCGATGGTGACGACGGTATCGGCTTGGTTGAAGAGGGGGTTCGGATTGGGCGGCGCGTAGGCCCGAATCCGGGTGATCTTCATCTTGGGCAATGCCGCGTGCAGCAGTGGAGCACTGATGGTTGTGGCGGCGGAAGCGGCTGCGGCGGCGCGGAGGAATTTTCTTCGGTTCATGGTTCTTGGATTGATGCTGGGGTCCCGACAGCTAGTATATGCGCGATAATCCAAGCTTGCGCCAACTCGTCATCTGCCATGCCGCCGCCGACGCCGAAACCGCACTTCGGCTTGCGGATTTTCTCGAAACCAACCTCCCGCTCCGAGTGGCGCGGGAGGAAGGGCGGATCACCGGGGATCTGGATCTGATCGATACGGTGGAGATTGCGCTTTCCGCCGAGGCTGTTCTGGTGCTGATGTCTCCGCAATCGGTGCCCGCCAAATGGGACCGTGCGCGATGGGAGCCTATCTTCGTGAAGGAACGGGCAGCAGTCGGTTGCCAGCTTGGGTTTGTCTTGTTGGAGGCGTGCAGATTTCCCGAACTCTTCCGAAGGATGCCGTTTTTCGAACTTGCCGACGGGTTGCTCGCGACAGCCCGCCTGCTGAAACAGTGGCTTCTGGATCCGGAAACGCCTATGACCAAGTCAGGGTCCGTGGATTTGGTGACTGAAGGACTACGGGCCGAACTCGCCGACCAGCCGGGAATGGTTTTTGACCTGCCCTCAGCGGATAGCGCGGGGTTTATCGGAGCTTACGCCCGGGATTTCCGCGCGGTCCATGCAATCGACGGTTCTGAGCGCACTGCAGCTGGCCTTTTTGGCCAGATAGGGCGTGTGCTCGGATTGGCATTGCCTGGGACGGTCGACGAAAGCCGCGATCAGCTCTTGGAGTTCTGCCGAGCGCACCGGGATCTGTTTGTCTTCCGCCATGTGGATCCGGCAGATCGTCCGCTGGTTTCTTTTGGAGGCCGTTCCTCGACCATCTTTGTGGCGTCGGAATCGAGGGAAGCGCCAACAGTGGACGAGGTTTGCGAGGCGTTTTTCAGCGCTGGCCGCGATTTGGATCGATGCGCCGACTTGTTGGGATCGGCACTGGTGGTGCTGCCATCCCTGTTATCGGAAGATTACGACACGGGCAAGCGCCTGGGTTGGGCTGTTCGGGCACTGCTACGCAACTGGGACCGGAATGCGGAGGCCATCGAATTCCTCGACGTGATGCTGCCCGCAGCCAGGGTCAATGGCGACTTGGATGCGATCCTCCGGATCGAGAGCGACCTTTGCTGGCTTCGGGGCACCCCTGCCGCCATGATGCCGCGCTCGGCGGGTCCGGCACAAATGTCGCTGTTCAGCGCAGCTTGACTCGCATTTCGGGGTACAATCCTCGAATATGGTGATCCATGCGCTGCGCACAACCTGCACCCTTCTTATCCTGGCGACTCAACTCGCGGCCCAGGAGGTTGCCTCAACCAATCGGCTGACCAACGACCACTATTTTGAATGGGAACGGGTCACCAATGCCCAGATTTCGCCCGACGGTGCCCATATTGTCTACACCCGACAACAGGCGAACAAGGTGGAGGACCGGTGGGACTCCTCACTCTGGATGATCAACTCGGACGGGTCGCGCAACCGGTTTTTGGCGAAGGGCTCGGGCGCGCGCTGGTCGCCGGATGGAAAGCGAATTCTCTACACGTCCGAGGGAGAGCCCAAGGGAACACAGATTTTCGTGAAGTGGATCGATTCCGACGGTCCCTCCAGCCAAGTGACTCGTGCCACTGAAAAAGTGGCGGACGCCAATTGGTCGCCTGACGGCAAGTGGATCGCGTTCACGATGTTCGTCCCCAAGAAGAACAATTGGTCGATTTCGATGCCGCCAGCCCCGGCTGGTGCAAAGTGGACCGCCGCGCCGCGCATCGTGGAAACGCTGCACTATCGGCAGGACCAGGTCGGATTTGTGGACGAAGGCGCGACCCACCTCTTCGTGGTTGCAGAGGATGGCGGTACCCCCCGGCAACTGACGAGCGGCAAATGGAGTGTTGTCGGGGGCGGGGGCGAGTTGCGCGGTCCAGTTTCCATGGACTGGACACCCGACGGCAAGTCGATCATTATTGGTGCCAACCGCGATGCGAATGCGGATTTGGAGTATGAACGGTCCCAACTATTGGTGCTGGATGTGGCGACCGGCTCGGTTCGCGACTTGGTGTCGGTGACGGGTACTTGGAACGGCCCGGTGGTTTCCCCCGACGGCAAGATGGTTGCTTTTCATGGGTTTCCGGAGTCTGAACACACCAGAAGCGTTTCCGATCTTTACGTGGTGCCGATCACTGGAGGCCAGCCGCTCAAGCTCAGTGGTGATTACGACCGGGATCCTGTGAGTCTCAAGTGGGCGGGTGACGGCTCCGGCATCTACTTCGGTGCGGACGACCACGGCAGTCGCAACGTCCAGTTCGCCTCGGTTTCCGGCGGCGTAAAGCCCGTGACAACCGGCACACACATCCTCACGTTCGACTCCGCATCCAAGGACATGATGGCGGCCGGCACCGTGACGGACCCGGAACATCCGGCCGAAGTGGCACTTTTCAATCTGCGGCGTCCCTCGGAGTTCAAGACGCTGACCAACCTCAACGCGGGTCTCTTGTCCGGCAAGCACCTGGGGAAAGTGCAGGAGATCAGCTACGCTTCCAGCGGCAACGCCAAGGTCCAGGCGTGGATCGTAACGCCGCCCGATTACGACCCGGCGAAGAAGTATCCGATGATTCTGGAGATCCACGGCGGACCCTTCGCCAACTACAACGTGGGTTTCAACTACATGTTCCAGAACTTTGCCGCGAACGACTATGTGGTGCTGTACGTGAATCCGCGAGGTAGCACTGGTTACGGTACGCCGTTCCAAAACGGAATCGACCACAACTACCCCGGACCTGATTTCGACGATCTGATGGCAGGGGTCGACGCCGCAGTTGCAAAGGGCTACGTCGACACCGAACGCATGTACGTATCCGGCTGCAGCGGCGGCGGCGTCCTTTCGAGTTGGGCCATCGGCCACACCGACCGTTTTGCCGCTGCCGCCGTTCGCTGCCCGGTGATCGACTGGCTGAGCTTTGCCGGCCACTCGGACCTGCCGCTTTTCACCCACAGCTTCTTCAAGAAGCCGTTCTGGGAGGACCCGACGGAATGGCTCGCGCACTCCTCGCTGATGTCGGTGGGTAAAGTCACCACGCCAACCATGCTGATGACGGGTGTGCTCGACCGGCGGACTCCCATGCCGCAGACGGAGGAGTACTACGCTGCGCTCAAGATGCGGGGTGTACCGAGCGTGATGCTGCAGTTCGAAGGGGAATACCACGGGACGGGATCGAAACCCTCAAACTTCATCCGGACGCAGTTGTACATGATGAGCTGGTTCAAACGCTACAAGCGAACGGCCGATGGCAAGGCGACACCGGTGGCCTCGGGCGGGGAGTAGTCCTCCCGTTTTCAATTTGGAAGGAATCCACATATATGACGCAAACGCTGGAACAGATCAAAGCCGCCATGGCGGCAACCAACGACCTCTTCAACTCGGAGGTCTTCGCGAAGGGCAACTACGACGCCTTCGACCAAATCTACACCGAAAACTCCAACATCCTGCCTCCCGGAGCTCCGATGATCTCGGGGCGGCCCGCAATCAAGGAATTCTGGGCGTCGGCAATCGCATCCCTGAGCGCGAAGTCGGTGGTGCTTTCTTCCGTGGACGTTGCCCTAGCGGGTGATGGAATTGTCGAGATCGGAAAGGCGGTGCTCACACTCCAGCCCGAGGGCCAGGACGCAATGGATGTCGAGTTGAAGTACGTGGTCCATTGGCGTGAGGAGGACGGCCTTTGGAAGTGGCATACCGACATCTGGAATATGAACGCGTAGCCAGAACCGCAATTGTCCAGGATTGAAAGCGGTTTGTCTGGAGCGGCATGGTCCGTTGGCATCCGTGATAACCTGAGCCGTACCTGAAGCAAGGAGACCACGTCCATGAACCGCAGAGAGTTTTTCAAGTCCGCAGCCACGCTTGCCGCCGGAGCCGGGATCGCCGGGGAATTTGTACAATCCCATGCGCAACCTGCACCAGGCGGCAAGAAGCCGAACATCCTTTTCATCCTTGCCGATGACTTGGGGATCAACGGCGTCCAATGCTACGGCGCGGACAACTTCAAGACTCCGAACATTGACAAGCTGGCCAAGGGAGGGACCCGTTACACCCACGCGTACACGGCTCCGTTGTGCGGCCCTTCCCGTGCGCTCATCATGACCGGCCGCTACGCTTTCCGTACCGGTGCCACCAACCAGGACGCAACAGGGCTCATGAAGCCGAGCGCGGAAACCTTCATGCCGAAGATTCTGAAGCAGGTGGGCTACAAGACGGCGATGATCGGCAAGTGGGGCCAATTGCCATTGGGACCGACCGAATTCGAGTTCGACGAATACATGAAGTTCAGCGGCAGCGGTGTCTATTGGAACACCCAGGACAAGGGCAAGAACTACACCATGAACGGCAAGGTTCTGCAGCTGCGGGACAAGGAATACCTGCCCGACGTGATGCACGACACTCTGGTGGACTTTCTGACGCGCCACCGCAACGACCCGTTCTACGTCTACTACTCGCTTTCGCATGTGCACGCGGAGATTCTGCCGACTCCCGACAGCAAGCCCGACAGCCGGGATATCTACGCGGACAATATCGCCTACATGGACAAGCTTGTGGGCAAGGCGATTGCGGCACTGGAGAACTTGAAGCTCCGCGAGAACACCCTCGTTATCTTTGTTGGCGACAACGGGACCGGCGGCGGCTATGCGGCGGAATCCACCATCGGCGGTCGGCGTTTGTCCGGTGAAAAAGGATCGATGCTGGAGGGGGGTGCCAACGTGCCCTTCATCGTGAACTGGCCTGGAAAGACCCCGGCAGGCAAAGTGTCCACCGACATGGTGGATTCAACGGATTTCGTTCCGACGTTCGCCGAGCTGACCGGTGCCAAGCTGCCCGAGAACAAGGTAATCGACGGACACAGCTTCCTGCCACAGATCTATGGCAAGCCGGGCAAGCCGCGCGATTGGATCTTCATCGAACTGGCTCGCAAGTGGTATGTCCGGGAGCAAATGTGGAAGCTGAACGAGTCCGGCGAGTTGTACGATATGCGGAAATCGCCGTTCGAGGAAATCCTGGTTGCGGCCGATTCCAAGGATGCCGGAGCCGTCGCCGCCCGCGCGAGGCTTTCCGCTGCGTTGGCGACGCTGAATCCGGCTGGAGGGATTCTGGATGACGGCGACGGCACCGGTCGCCATGCCAACCGCGAGGAGAACCGGGCGAAGAAGAAGAAGAAGAAAGACAAGTAGCTCCGATCATCCGTTTTTGGGGCGGCAAATGTTGCCGCCCCGCATGAGAATCCGGTTGCCATTGCGGCAGCCATGTGCTAGCCTCGATCAAACAGCGCCGCGGCACGCGCTTTCCCCGCAGACCCGTCCCGGAAGATCCGTCCCAGCAGCTACACCCCCGTCCCCGACCCGACATCATTTTGCCTTTCAGGGGGAAATTCCGATGTCCGTTCAAAAGATCCGTACGTTGTTCGCAACCGGTTGGCTCATGGCGTTCGCCGCCATCTGCACGGCCCAAACCTCCACTTCCATCATCAGCGGCACAATTTTCGACAACTCCGGCGCGGTTATCGCGGGAGCCATCGTCACGGCAACCAATGATGCAACCGGCACAACGTTGAAACAGCTTTCAAACGGAACCGGCCTCTACGCATTTCCGTCAATCCCGGTCGGCCAGTACACCTTGACGGTGGAGTCGCCGGGGTTCAAGACATCGCGCCAAAGCGGGAACAAACTCGTCGTGGGAACCCCGCTTGCCATTGACGTCACACTGGAAGTCGGCGCGGCAACCGATGTGGTGAAGGTGGAAGCCGCCGCCGAACAGCTCAACACCTCGAACGCGACCCTGGGCAATGTAGTGGAACGGCAGACCATCGTCACGCTCCCGTTGAACGGGCGCAACCCATTGAATCTGATCGTGTTGGAGCCCGGCGTTACACAACGCAGCGGCACCACCATCAACGTCAACGGCATGCGGTCCCAGGCCGGTAACGTGACAATCGATGGCATCGAGGCCAACGAGGCGTCCAACCCCACGCCCACCAACAACGTGTTCCGCGTGAATCCGGACAACGTGGAGGAATTCAAGGTCACAACCAGCAATCCCACGCCGGAGGAAGGCAAGAATTCGGGCTTGAACGTCTCGATCGCCACCCGGTCGGGCACAAACCAGTTCCACGGCTCGCTGGTGGAGTATTTCCGCAACAACGACCTCAACTCGAACGAATTTTACGCCAACGCCCAGGGCCAGAAGCGCGCGATTCTCCGGGGCAACCAGTACGGATGGGAGGTTGGCGGTCCGATCCGCAAGAACCGGACGTTCTTCTACTCCTCGTGGCAGGGGCAGAAAGTGAGCCTGTCCCAAGCCATCGACAAGGCATTCGGCTCCGTACCGCGCGTCTATACGCAGCAGGCTCTGGCCGGAAACTACCGGT
>CAIYDY010000003.1 GCA_903925015.1 uncultured Acidobacteriia bacterium | reverse complement strand
TGGTCGACGGCGCGCCATAGATAGTGTGTCTGGCCGTTGATCTTCACGAAAACCTCGTCGAGGTGCCAACGCCAGTGCGTGAACGCCCGCATCCGATCGACCCGTTTGCGGCGGATCTCAGCGGCGAACATTGGCCCGAACCGGTTCCACCAGAACCGCACGGTCTCGTGGCAGATGTCGATGCCGCGCTCGGCCAGGAGGTCCTCAACGTTTCGCAGCGACAGGGGGTATTTCACGTACATCATGACCACGAGCCGGATGATCTCGGGCGACGAATTGAAATACCGGAATGGGCTTTTGGGTTGGGTCATCGCAGCCAGATTACGCCGCTGCTGGGCGGCGTCAATTTTGCTCTGACAACACCGCTACTTGAGTTCAGGCAGGTTGATCTGATCGACTAGATTTTGTGATCCACGTTCAAACCGATTTTGGCTGAAGTGGGCCCGGACTATGTTTCAACTCGGGACAGCAACGAACCTGCGGGTTGGAGGACTGTTCGTCATATCATGCCGGTGGCCTGTCAGGCCATCCACCATTGCACGAAGTTTGTCGAAGTGATTATCCAAAAGCCCACGTGGTGTTGTGTTGTGTTCGTTGCATAGGAAGGCTGCCGCTGCCACCGCTACCCCATGCTGTGCCCCATTGCCCATGAATTTGACCGACGAGGCGGCCACACTCGTGACGCTAATGTGCTTTCCCGCCATCATTAGGTTGTCAATATTAGCCGAATAGAGACAGCGAAACGGTATGCCGTAGGGTTCTTGATCACGAAAATCAGCAATCCAGTCCTTCAGCCGGAAATCGTATTTGCCCTCACCCGGTGCCCAGGCACAGTGGATGCAGAAAAAGCCATCATTAGCGACCAAGAGATCGTCGTACCGAGTATGGTTCCGGATATCGTTTTCCGTAAGGATGTGATCACCTTTGTAGCGCCGAAACTCGCCTTGAGCGGCGACGAACGCCATCCAGTCAAACTCTAGGTTTGCGTAGGCTTCTGGCTCCATAGTCTTGACGTTCGAGAAGGTCCCGTAAAGCGCGCGCATCAGATAGTCGCGAACGAACTCGCCAGACGTGTATGGATCTAGCCACTGACCGTATTCCCAATAGTGTGTGGCTGGAAACTGCATCATCCACGCTTGAGATGGATCTGCTGAGAACTGGAATGTAGGATCGTCGGGATTAACGTTGGCTCTGGGTCCATCTCCGTTATCCGATCCTGGCTGAACAAGTTGCCCGCTTAAATTTGCGTAGTCCTTAGAAACCTCAGTTGCCCAGGGAACGGCCGGGAAGGGAACTGGCTCGTCCGCCATACGAGTCCGGAAAAAGAGCGTGTTGCCGTGGTGCATGTCGTCAGCAACCTCCGGAGCAAAGGGCTCATCGAAGTCCGAGCGTGCCTCGCGGCCAAACAGGGTCTCGGCTCCAACAAGCACCCCCAGCATTGCGATACCGCTCGCATCAATGAACATGCGCCCAGTAAAGCGGTGCTCATGTCCTCCCTTCGCTTCGACGGCGAGCACAGAAACGATGCGGTCTGCCTCCCTCGTGGCCGAGATGATCCTATATTCTAGGAATATCTGGGCCGTGGGTTCGGCGCGCAGTAGCGATAGGGCCGATAGGTCACCGTCCTCAGTTCGCTGGGCAAGTTCCTCAAGGATCTTTCCCTGAACACCCCGAGGCATAATGCCGATTTCTTTACTCGCATTACCGCCAAGGACTGGTCGATCGTGGATCAAGGCAACCCGCTGGCCAAGGCGTGCTGCGGTGAGGGCGGCCGCACAACCGGAGATGCCGCCGCCGACAACGACGAC
>CAIYDY010000002.1 GCA_903925015.1 uncultured Acidobacteriia bacterium | reverse complement strand
TGTCATCTACGATCCGACTGGGGTGTGGAGCATGGTGAAACAACATCCAATTCTGAGCACCATCCGAGTGACACGCAATTTGGACGACCTTGAGGCCGCGATGAACGAAATGCGCGAAGGTACTGCGGCTCAGGTGAGGGTAGCCATTGAATCGGGAATCGCTCTGATTGGTGTCAGCCCTGCTATCAAGCGAATTGAGCAAGAGATTGCACAGGTCGCAAACCACCGATGCAACTTGCTGGTTGAAGGCGAAACCGGGACTGGCAAGGAGGTTGTCGCCAAAGCGACCCATGCATCGGGAAGTAGGCGCCGCGGCCCGTGGATCGCGGTAAACTGCGGGGCCATTCCTGAATCGCTGCTGGAAGCAGAACTGTTTGGTCACGTGAAGGGTGCGTTTACAGGGGCAATCCAGATGCGGGTTGGGAAGTTCGAAGCAGCAAATCAAGGCACCATCTTCTTGGATGAGATTGGAGACATGCCCCTATCAACCCAAGGACGCCTACTGCGGGTGATCCAAGAACGGGAAATAGAACGTTTGGGCGGGAACGAAAGGATTCCGTTGGATGTCCGAGTGATTGCAGCCACCAATGTCAACTTGGCCGAGCGTGTTCGCCAAGGCACCTTCCGTCAAGACCTGTTCTATCGCTTGAATGTTTTCAGGATTGCGATTCCACCGTTACGAGAAAGGAAGGAGGACATTTTTGAATTGGCGAATCACTTTCTAACCAAGATCTGCACGAGTGAACAGCTCACACAAAAAGTCTTGGACCAAGACACGATCAGGTTGCTTCAACAACACTCCTGGCCAGGCAATGTGCGAGAACTGGAGAACTGCGTGGAGAGAGCCGTTATCCTGAGCGGATTCCGCGAGGTAATCCATCCGACGGACATTCGAATCGATGTAGAACGCCAGAGAACAGGTGAGCTGAGGGTAAACACAGCCGACAAAATGGGATCTGATCGCCAGCCGTCGGTAGCGCTACCCCTCGACGGAATCGACTATCAGCGGGCTTTGGAGGAATTCGAAAAGAATCTCCTTGATCAAGCACTGACCAGAACCCACGGAAACAAGACGGCCGCAGCGGACTTATTGGGACTCAAGCGAACAACTTTGGCTGCTAAGATGAGAGTCCTGGAGGCCAGGAGACCAAGAATGGTGGCCTAGTTGGACCGAAACAGGACACTAATCGCGAATTGGGGATTTGTCCCATCCAAGGAAAATACGTATGGAAACCAGTTTCCCTGAGATTGGGCCTGTTGCGGTGTTGCGAAGGAAAAGTCGCCGTCGGGCATCCACACACCCAAGATGTTCCCGCATACAATGTTGGTCAGTTCGCCGACCATTGATCGGGACTCGTCGAGGGACACAACGGCTGCGTCCTCAACCAAGAATTCGCCGGTAAGAGATAGCGCCAACTCCTCAGTTAGGGCGACCGTGAATGATCCGCTAAGCGGACCTTCGAACGATAGAGTTGCGGCAACCAAGGGGTCGGGGATCATCCCTGAACCTAAATGGGCTACCTCGCGAAAATACATCGGCTCGACGATCTGTGCAAGGGCGAGCTCAACCGTTTCGGAAGGAATTATCATATCCGTCCCCCGACAAAACCGGCGATACTGCGCCGAAGAGTCTCAGGCGTTGCCGGCTTGGTTAAGTAGGCAACGGCCCCGGACGCCAACAACTCACTTGATCGCTTCTGTCCTTGATCAGCCGAAAGTATCAGAACCGGAACGTGCTCAAGCCCGGGTGCAGCATGGAGCCAAGCAATTAACTCTCCTCCCGACATTTCAGGCATATTCAAATCGGTGATCACGAGGTCCGGGAAAATCTCCTGAGCCATCTTGGCAGCCTCCCGTCCATTGCCCGCTTCGTATACGGTGATGTCCATCCCTGCCATTGCGAGGCTCCTAACCACATAACGGCGCATGAGAGGCGAGTCATCGACCACTAGAACGCGTTTCATAATTTCCCTTTCCGATCATGTTCATGCCAGCCGACAGCAAAATTCGCTCGGGCGCGCCACCTTTTCGCAGATCGATTCTTCCCGTTTCCAAATCGAGCCGAACAGATCGCGATTCATTCCCTCCGACATCCTCATGATCTGTAAAGACACCCTGCCGCCACAGCATTTTTTTTACTGCAAGGTAGTTCCGCTTTCCAATCTCGAAGTGGGCAGAGTCCAGCATCATACTCGCGCCACCCGTCACACAACAACGAAGACTGTGTTTCGAACAGCCGAGTTCGTCCAATCGACGGAAGAGAGCTGGAACCCCGGTGTCGGCATAGACGAATGGCTTGTTGCCAGCCTTCTCCCGATCAATTGAGGAATCTGGCAACATGATGTGCAGGAGACCGCCCATACTCGACCTCCAGTCGTAGACGACAAGTGCGATGCAAGAGCCGAGCGCATAGGTGCTCAAAGTTCGGGCGGGAGCGGAGGCCACTTTGCAGTCACCTACGCCGACAACAATCTCGGGTCCACCAAACGGCGTCATGTCAGTTTCCTGTAGATTGCGGGTTGCACATATTCAAGCCCATGAGGAAGGCGGATCAGGGTTTCGGAGTGCCCCGTAAGCAGGTATCCACCAGGATTGAGCCGACACAGCAGTCCCGCCACCAAGGTGTCACGGGTGGATTGATCGAAGTAAATCATGACGTTACGGCAAAAGATCACATCGAATTGACCCACGTGCTCAAACGGTTCGAGCAGGTTTACAGGGGCAAAACCAACGACCGCCCGTACGGCTGGAGTCACAACACACGTCGGGGACATGGTGTCGGGAACCCTACGAAAGTAGCGGTCCCGCCACCCAAGCGGGAGCGTAATGGTCTTGGATTCCTCATATTCACCACGCATGGCAGTCGCCAACGCGCCGCGCGAGATATCGGAAGCGTTTACGGTGCATTGGGGACCGTTGGCATCCAACGCACACATCGCTATGGTGTATGGTTCCTCTCCCGTCGCACAGGCAGAGGACCAAATCCTGAGCTTCTGCCTAGCACCGGGAAAGATGGTCTTTTGGAGGAATGCGAAGTGTTCGGGCTCCCGCCAAAACCCACTGTGGTTTGTCGTCAGCGTATCGATGAATTCCGTGAAGGCGTCCCCGCGCCTTTCCTGAGAAACGAATTTGATGTATTCGGTAAAGGAATCGAAACCATGGCGCCGGACTAGTCGTTCCAATCGGGTTGAAACAAGTGCCCGCTTTCCCTCGTGAAGGTCAATGCCACAGCCACTTCTTGCTAGGCCGCGCACAGCATCGAAGTCTAGGGCTGTCAGCGGTTGGACGTGTCGCTCGAATTGATTCATATTGCTACCAGTACGCTCGAGCTATTGCCTTGGGTACCGAAGGGAATTGACGTCGATGATGAGTCCGACCCGACCATCCCCCAGAATGGCACCGCCGGAAATAGCAGGGACATCCCGAAAGGTCTTACCCAAGGACTTGATGACGACCTCCTGTTTTCCAATAAGCTGGTCGACGGCTATGCAATACAACTGGTCCCGCCCTTCGACAACGATTAGTACGCCCTCCAGCGATTGCGCCTGCGGGATACTGACCTCACGAGATAGAGGCCACGCGGCTCCGGGCGACGAGGGGGAATGCACATCGAACAATCGCGACAGCCGGATTACGGGCAGTAGCTTGTTTCGGAAAAACGCGGCTTCAGCCCTGTTTTCGATGGTGACAAAGGTATCGGACTTGGGCGAGAACATCTCGCGAACAGCGAACATCGGCAGAATGAACCGCTGATTTCCGACGCCAACAACGAGGCCGTCAATGATTGCCAAGGTCAAGGGCAGCCGAAGCACAAAACTGCAGCCCTGACCAAGCACGGATCGGATACTGATCCTCCCCCTGAGTTTTTGGATCTGTTTCTTGACGACGTCCATCCCGACACCGCGCCCAGAGAGGTCCGTAACTTTGTCGGCGGTGGAAAATCCGGCTTCGAATACCAATTTGAAAATGGATTCCTCGTCGGGACTCTCGTGCTCCCCAACAAGTCCGAGTCTGCGCGCCTTTGCCAGAATCCGCACGGGATCCATTCCTCGGCCATCGTCGCCAATCTCGATCACAATGTCCCCCGCATCATGCATCGCCCGTAGGCGAACCGTTCCCTTCGCCGATTTGCCATTGGCAACACGGTCCGCAGGGAGCTCCAACCCGTGGTCGACGGCATTCCGGATCATATGCACCATGGGATCAGCCAAGTCCTCAACGATACTGCGATCCAACTCGACGTCGTCACCGATGGTGACCAACTCCACATTCTTCCCGGACTGACGGGCCAAGTCCCTCGTTAGTCGACTCATCTTTCGGAACAACGTGCCAATGGCGACCATCCGCATCGACATGGAGGTCTTTTGCACCTCTTGAACAACCCGTGCCAGCTGCGTCAAGTTGCGGGATAGCAATGGGTCCTGCGAAACCGCAATGGCTGGGTCATGCCGGACGACCGATTCGGCGATAACAAGTTCACCGACCATATCGATCAGGAATTCAAGCTTGGATGTTTCAATCCGGACCACACGACTCTCGGCAGAACCGGTGATCGGAAGGACTTCGGAGACAGCCTTGGGCGGCTGGGCTACAGGAGCGGGCAAGACTGAGTGCACCGGGCCAGCGACCGGTGTTAGTCGTTCACTTGGCGCGAGTACTGGTCCCGGCCAATCCGCATCCGTGTTCTGCCTGGATGGTAACGCCGATTCGATGGAGGCGTGTAGTTCAACTCCCGCTTCCGCCCGCGCTGCAGTGTCGGCCAACGATCGGAGCAGTTCAAGATCACATCGCGGTAGCGAAGCGAGGCTATGAGTTGTGGCTAAGTCCAAGCACTTGGTGAGATCATCGGCGGCACGCAGAATCAAATCGATGATGGACTCAGAGAGCTCCAAACGTCCCGCCCGAGCCAAATCCAAAAGATTTTCGGTTTCGTGCGCCAGTTCCTTGACTGCAGTCGCCCCCATGAATGCAGCCACGCCCTTTATGCTGTGGAACGAGCGGAAGACACTATTCAGCGCCTCGGCATCCATGGGGTCCTGCTCCAGCGCCAGGAGGCCCGCCTCAACACCCACCAAATGTTCACGGGCCTCAAGGAGGAACTCTTGAACCAATTCTGGATCATTGGCAAACTGCGCCAAGGAATCCTCAACATCCAAAATCTCGGCGGGCCGT
Source organism: uncultured Acidobacteriia bacterium (assembly GCA_903925015.1). GTDB lineage: Bacteria > Acidobacteriota > Terriglobia > Bryobacterales > Bryobacteraceae > BOG-234. The sequence continues at coordinate 478 of CAIYDY010000002.1, read as the reverse complement.
GCCATAGGGCTAGGAACTACAGTGATCGGAGTTGAGGCACAGTTGAGAGCATCACGCAAACCGTGAAGGGCCGAGACAAATTCATTACCGCGGTCCTCCCCGGCCTTGCCGGAGGAGCCGTCCTCTCGGGAGAGCGCAACGAGGGCGAGCGCCGCCTCCCGTACTTCCTGCGGTATCGGCGACCCGAGGACGGCAGACACACTGGAAAGCAACTCCTCCAACTGTGGCCGTTTCAGCGGAACCTCGGGCGTCCCGGATGCCTGAATTGCCAATTCAATCTGCTGCGCGAGTTGCGACTGTATCCCTGTCATAAATCTTCCGCTACTTGTTACATCGGCTCCAAGGGCGGAATACTTTAGGGTGTAGTGAAATTTAGGTGATTGCCGTGTCAGTTTGGAGTGGTCCCCAAAACTGAGACAACCGGTTAAGGCTCATTTTTCAGAGAATGGAGAATTGAGTTATGGGAGCGTCTCGAAGG
>CAIYDY010000001.1 GCA_903925015.1 uncultured Acidobacteriia bacterium | reverse complement strand
CGGCGTTGTCCATGATGACGAAGACAACCGGGAGTCCGGCTTCAATGGCGGTGGCGAGAACGGCCGGATTGCTACCGAAACCGCCGTCGCCAATGAGGGCAACGGAAGCGCGGTTGGGCTGGGCGACTTTCACACCCAGTGCCGCCGACGGTCCAAAGCCCATGGTGCAGAGGCCGCTCGGGGTGACGAAGGTGCCGGGAACGGTGATGGCGAACTGTTGGCCGACGCCGTTCTTGTTCCAGCCGACGTCCGTCACGATGAAGCCGTCCTCGGGAACGGCTTTGCGCAGTTCGCTGAGGATTCGCTCGGGACGGAGCGGGAACTGGTTGGAGGTCCACTGGTCGGCCCAGTTGGCGGCGAATGCGGCCCGTGCAGCGGCGATTTCGGCCCGCAGACCGGGGCGGCTGGGGGCGGAGGCCCGGTTGCGCGCGGCTTTCACCAATGCTCCGAGGGCGAGTTTGGCATCGGCAACCACTCCCAGCTCGGTGGGGAAGTTGCGGCCGATTTCGGCCAAGTCCGTATCAATATGGAAGAGTCGCGTGCTTGGAATCGCGAACGTGAACCGAGGATCCCAGGAGCTGGAACTGGCTTCGGCAAGCCGCGTGCCTATCGCAAGAATCAGATCCGCCGTCCGGCATTTGTCGTTGGCGATGGGTGCGCCCCAGAAACCGGTCATGCCGAGCAGGAGCGGGTTGTGCTCATGCATGGTTCCCTTCCCCATCAGCGAGTGGGCGACGGGGATTTCCAGAAGTTCCGCCAATTCGGCCAGTTCAGCCGTAGCGCGGGCGGAGAGGACACCGCCGCCCGCGTATAGGACGGGATTCTTGGCGTTCGCAAGTTCCTCCACAATCCGCGCGGCAGTGGCCTCATCCAGAGACGGCCGGGTCAGTTCGGCGGGCATCTGGTGGAAGGCGTTGACGTCGAGATCTGCCGAGAACATGTCCATCGGGACGTCGACGAGTACCGGGCCGGGGCGGCCCGAAGCGGCAAGGTGGAAAGCGCGCTCGACGATACGGGGTAGGTCCTCGACGCGGTCCACACGGTAGACGCGCTTGCAGAAGGGCCGGTAAATCTGGAATTGGTCGGCGTCCTGGTGGAGGTTCACCTCCTTGTGCGGAGGGCGGCCATAGTAATAGGATGGAATGTCGCCGGCGATCACCACCATGGGGATGGAATCGAGGGCGGCGTTTGCGACGCCGGTAGCCGCGTTGGTGAGACCGGGTCCGAGGTGGCTGAGCAGCACCCCGGTTTTGCCGGATGCGCGTGCGTAGCCATCTGCCGCATGGGCGGCAACCTGTTCATGCCGGGTGGTGATGAACCGGATGTTGCTCTTGCCCAAGGCGTCGAGCAGCGCGATGTTGGTGTGTCCGCAGAGGCCGAAAATGACTTCGACGCCGAGCCGTTCGAGGTACTCGGTCAGCAGGTAGGCGGCAATTCTCTTGCCTGGAGCCGGGGCCTGCTTGGGGGTTACGTCTTGATGAGACATGGATTTTCCTAGAAGATTTCCGAGTTGTAGAACTCACCGAACAGCTCCGCGTCGGAGGGGCGATCCTCGGGCAGCGGCTTGCTGACCCAGGTGACGTTCATGTAGTGCTTGAGATGGATGTTCTCGTTGGTTATGTTGCCGCCCCAGATGCCGCAGCCCATGCTGGAGGTCATCGGCATTCCGTTCGTGAAATGCCCCGCATTGGCACGGGATTGGGGTTGGCGGACCATGATCCGGCTGACCGGCGCAACCAGCGCGAGCCTGTGGATGTGGTCGTCATTGAACGAGTAAATACCGCAAGAGTGGCCCTTGCCGGCGGTGTTAAAAATCTGGCGGACCTTGTCCAAGGCGTTCTCAAAGCCGCCACCGTATTTGAAGATGGAAAGCACGATGCCGAGCTTTTCGGTGGAGAAGAGGTGTTCCTTGCCGATCTTGTCCTCTTCAACCATCAGGAAGGTCTTGCCTTCGGGGAGTTCAAAACCCGCCTTGGCCGCGACGACCGATGCCGCGCGCGCGATGGTGTCCGGGGTGCGGTGCCCGTCGGCGGTCCAAAAAACGTTGCGGAGCAGGATCTTTTCGGAAGGACTAACGAGATAGCCGCCCTCGGACTGCAGCTGGGCCAGCATGCGGTCGTAGATGGTTTCCTCGACCACCAGATTGCCGTCGGCGGAGCAGCCGGAACCATAGTCGTTGGTCTTGCTGATGCGTGTGTTGCGCGCTGCTTCCTCAATGTCAGCGGTTTCGTCGATAACCATTGTGGCGTTCCCCGCCCCGACCCCGTAGGCCGGTTTGCCGGACGAATACGCCGCGCGGACCATGGCTTGGCCACCAGTGGCGTTCGTCAGGTCGCAGATGGCCATAATTTCCTGCGAAAGCGGAATGCTTGGTTTTTCCACGCACTGGAGGAGATCCTCGGGGGCACCGGCGTTTTTCAACGCGGCGCGCATCATTCGGACGACTTCAAACGTGGTCTTCCTGCTGGCCGGATGGGGGCAGAAAATCACGGCGTCCTTGCATTTGACGGCGTAGATGGCGACGCTGGCCGGCGTGACGTAGGCGCTGGTAACCGGGATCAGCGAGGCGATGACGCCTGCGGGCTTGCCGTATTTGACAATCTGCTTTTCGGGGATTTCCTCAATGATGCCGATGCTTTTCTGGCGCAGGGCGTCGCGGAGGATACCGAGGATCTTCGCCCGGCGGGTAGGTTCGCGGCTACCCATACCGCTTTCATCCACGCTCATGTTCGCCAGGCGGACGGCGGCTGTTTCGTTGCCGGAAGCCCAAGCGACAGCACGGCAGAGGCGATCGACCTGCTCCTGGTCGAAATCCTCAACAGCCTGCATGGCCGCGCGGGCTCGGGCCAGAAGGTTGGCAGCGATGTCTTTCTCTTCGGGGGTGATTTCTCTTGCCATTTGGATTATTCCGTGGTTTCGGGCATGGGGCGGGGGGGGACTCCGTCGTATTCGAGGGGGATGCGGATTCGCATGGGTTTTTCCCTGGCGTATTCCTCGGCGACTTCGGCGGTCAACCCGGCAACGCGGCTGACGATGAACAACAATTTGCCCGCTTCCGGGGGGAAGCCCATGTCATACAAGACTGCGGCCAGGGCACCATCCACATTGATGGGCAGGGATTTCACACGGGCCGTCACCTCCGCCTCCAGCGCGAGCATGAACTCGGCACCGGCGGTGGGGAGTCCGGCCTCACGGGCCATACCGAAAAGGACGGCCACGCGGGGGTCGGTCGAATGGAGGCGGTGACCCAGCCCCGGAACCCTTTTGCCCTGGGCCCTAGCTTCAGCCACCGTCCGGGCTGCGGACTCGGCGACATTGATGTTCTCAGCGCTGCAACGCTCCAAACCGGCAGCGATCATTTCCATGCAGATCGATCCGGCCCCACCATGTTCGTCTCCTATAGTCAGGATTCCCGCCGCGACAGCCGCCGAAAGGGATTGCCGGTTGCCGGACGCCGCCAATCGGGCCGTGGCACATGACGGGGCATTCGCGCCATGATCGGCCCCGGAAATCAGGATCGCGTTCAGCAGCCGGGTCTCAGCCGCGTTCGGCAACCGGCCCCGGTGCAGCAGGAAGACCGTATCGGTAAAGGTCGCCCGCTGCATCAGTTCGGCAATGTCGTAACCATGGATCCGGATCGAATTTTCCTTGGCGCTGACAATCGCGGTGCGCCATGGCTCCATGGTCCTTGCGTTTTGAGTGGCCATGTTAGAAAGCGTACTTGAGAGAGAACTGCATTACGCGGGCAGTGGTGTTGTTGCCCGGTGCGGAGCTCTGTGCCTGGGGCGCGATGCGTCCGAAACTGGCGCTGTTGAGCGCCGCGGTGGGCGGCCCGAACATCACGCTGTTTGGCAGGTTGAAGGCCTCGGCCCGGAAAGTCATATCGCCCCACTCGCGGACTTTGAAAGTTCGGGAAAGCGACAGGTCGACATTCATCACGTTCGGCCCGATGATCGTGAACGGCTTGGTTGTGGCGTAGGTGCCAAGCGGTGCCGCCGACGGCGTAAGGAAAGCATTCACGTTCAAGTATTTCACCACGGAGCCGTCCCCATACACGCTGGGCAGGATCTGCTGGGTGCGCTGGTTGGTTGCAGCGGTGAGGGCGACGTCGGTGCCGTACGTGGCCGTGGTTAGATTTCCATTGCTCCAGCGGAGGATCGGCGATGCCTGCCAGCCATTTACCAGCAGACCGAGCATGCGGCCGTTTACTTTGGGCGAGGTCAGCACACCGGACACGTTGATCTGGTGTCGGTGGTCGGAACTGCAGTTCGAGCGGTCGGCGTGGCGGTCGTTCGGATCCACATAGGAGGGGCCGGTAAGTTCGGTCGTGTTGGGGTCTGCGAGGCAGTGGGAATAGGTCCAATTCGCCAAAATGCTGAAGTTGTTCGAAAGGCGGTGTTGGGCCGAGATCAGCGCAGCATTGTAGCTGGAGGTGGCACCGGCGTCCAGGTAGGCGATGGTGCTGTAGTACGGGCCCCATGTCGGATTGGCCAGGGTCAACACGCGGCGGGCGGCGGTGTTGGTGGCACTGGTGCTGGAGCACGGACCGGGGGCGGTCAGGCCATATTGGCCCGCGACGCAATTGCCGGGGATGTACTTGTCCAGATTCAGTTCGCGACTGGACCAGAGGTGGATCGAATGGTTGCCGATGTAGGAGCCACTGATCAGCCATTTGCCTACTTGGCGCTGGATCGAGAGGTTCCAGGTCTGCATTTGCGGCGACTTCAACTCGGGATCGGACACCGCGTACACGCCGCTGGTGGGGAAGAAGCCCAGTGATTTCGCCAGACCCGACTGTTGGACGAACGGGTCGCCGCCCGCATAGCCGGCCCAAGGGTTCGAGAGCGGGAACGGTCCACCGGCGCGGGTGATGGTGGCACCCCATGGCGGATTGTTCGAAACGCGGGTGTAGAAGAACATGTGCGGGTTGTCGTAGAGAAGGCCAAAGGAGGCGCGGACGGAGGTTTTGCCGTCGCCGAACGGGTCCCAGACGAGGCCGATGCGGGGCAGGAAGTGCTCGGCACGGCGGTTGTATTGGTTGTTGGGGGGATAGCCGTCGTCGCCGGGGAATAGCAGTCCGGGAGGCGGTGCGAGGGCCGGGGTCGCCTTGGGCGCGGTGCCGAACTTGTTGGCGAGGAAATTGGACATGCTGAAGGCTTCCACGTAGCCATCGGTGTTGCGCTGCGGCAGGTAGGGCTCGAAGCGCACACCGAGATTGAGGCTCAGGTGCTGGGTGACGCGGAAAGCGTCCTGAATGTAGAGTCCGTAGTAGTCGGATTTGTCGTTGTCATAGAACGGGCGGCCCTGGCCATAGGCGTTGAGTTGGCCTGTGACGAAATCGGCATACCCGAGTCCGGCTGCTCCGCCGACGGTGGAGTACTGGCCGGTAAAGTTCAGATTGCCGTTGACGCCTCGGGTGTTCTGGGCGTGCAGGTAGGCCCGGATGTATTCAAAGCCGAACTGGAGCTGGTGCTTGCCGACCAGCCAGGTGATGTCTTCTGCGCCGGAATAGGTCAGGGTGTTGAAGTAGCCCGGGTTGCTGGCTCCGCCCGCGAGGGTGGCACCGTTGGTGATCGCCAGGTTCATCTGTGCGCCGATAACCGGCGTGACCGGGATGCCGAAATCGATCGGCGATTTGAAGACCGGAATGAATCGTGGATTCAAGCTGCGGTTGGCCGAAATGTGGGCGCTGGAGATCAGGTTCGCGCTGATGCTGTAGGTGTGTCCGATAGCCGTCGACTGGATGTTGTTGCTCTGGCCGGTCGTGCTGCCCGTGAACAGTGGGTTCGACGGGTCGTAGAACAGCGGAGTGTAGTTGTTCGACAGGATGTAGCGGACGAACATCGTCTGCTTGGCGTTGATCGTGTAATCGACCTTGGCCGGAATCTGGTATTGGCGCTGGTTGCCGCCGGCGGCGTAGTTGATTAGGCCGCAGGAATTCAGCTGGCCGGAGGTCGGCAGCAGGGCGGCAATCTTCATCGCGATGGGATCGAGCAACGATTGCGGGAGGACATTGCCGACCCACGGGGTTGCGAGCGTGATCTGCTTGGTCTGGCAGGCGGTGGAGGCAATCACCGAGAAATCGCCCTTGAGCATGGCCGGGGTCATGGAGAAGCCCGTGTTGCCGCCGGGGTTGGACCGCTTGATGGTGGATTGCTCGCCGACGAAGAAGAAGATCTTGTTCTTGACGATGGCACCGCCGATGGTGCCGCCGAACTGGTTCTGCTTGAGGCTGTCGCGGGTGAGCGCGGTGGCGGTCCGTCCATTGAAGTTGTAGTTGCGGACGTATTCGAAGACGTTGCCGTGGAAGGCGTTGGTGCCCGAACGGGTGGCGACGGTCACCGAGGCTGCGGCGTGCTGGCCGGTCTGGGCACCGACGGCGCTGGTTTCCACCTTGAATTCCTGGAGGGCGTCCGGGAAAGGCAGCGGCTGGTTGAGGCCGTTGAAGGGCTCGTTGGCAGTAGCACCATCGAGCGAGAAGGAGATTTGGTTGGCATTGGCACCGGCCACAGAAATAGATACCGTGGGGTAGTTCTTGTTGGTGTTGAGGTCGGAGGCGTTGGCACCCTGGTTGGTGGCGCCTCCCACCAGCAGGATCAGCTGGGCCGGTTCGCGGGCATTCAACGGAAGGTCGACAATCTCCTGGTGGTTGATCACTTGGCCGACACCGGAACTGCGGGTCTCCACGCTGAGGCTTTCGGCCTCGACGGTAATCGTTTCGCTGACGGAACCGACTTTGAGGGTCGGGTTGATTGAAGGGTTGGTGTTGACTTCCAGAATGATACCCGGCTGGGCGAAGGTGCTGAAGCCTTCCTTGGTCACTTCCAGCTTGTAAGGGCCGATGGGAAGGTTGGGGAGGACATAGGCACCGTCCGAGGCGGTGACCGCCGCGCGGCTAAAGCCTGTTTCTGTTTGGAGAGCCTTGACGGTGGCACCTGGGATGGCCCCGCCGCTGGCGTCATGGACGGTACCGGAAATCTGGGCGCTGCCGGAGCCCTGGGCCCATAAGGCCAGTTGTGCGAACAAGGCGCACGCAACGATTCGAACGAAGAATCTCACTTATTTGACTCCCTTTTTGCTGCTACGGGGGCTTTGGCGCGCAAAAATCGGCCGCAAGTCCACCCCGGACCATGTAGCGACGCTATCACTGTTTCTTTGCCTTGCACAAGGACGTAACGGTGTCGATACGTTACGTTGGAGGCGCACTGGCACGGTTGTCAGAATTGAACACCGCAGGGAATTGCCGACGACAGACTGGCCTCCGGCGAACTGCTGTCAGCAAAAGGGCTTTCATGGTCCGGCAAGGCGAAGGTCGTGCGGGCCGGCAACGATGGCCAGCCCATCGCAGATCGGGACCCGAATCTTGTCTGCCCGACACAACTTCCACCCCATAACCAATGCTGCAGGACCGAATGCTGCAGGACCGAAGTAAAAGGATTTGCTGAACCAACTTTGAACATCGCTTTGCGGAAACTTCAACCCGGAGCTGCGTCTGATACCCTGACTGGGATCAACGCCACCATTCGGATCAGCTACATGAACGCCTCAACACTCTATCGCCTATCGTCAATTCTCCTGTTGCTATTTGCCATCGGACATACTGTTGGTTTCAGCTCCGTCGACCCCAAATGGGGTGTCGATAACCTCGTGGCTTCGATGAAGGCCATCCGCTTCAATGCCAATGGCTCGGATCGCACCTACTGGGACTTCTTCGTGGGGTTTGGGCTGTTCGTGTCCGTCCTAATGGTATTCGCGGCCGTGGTTGCATGGCAGCTTGGGGGATTACCGCCTGCAATTCTGGCGCAGGTTCGAATCATTGCGTGGGGATTCGTAGCCTGCTTCGTCATTGTCGCGTGGCTCAGCTGGCGCTACTTTTTCGCAGTGCCGGTGGTGTTCTCAGCTCTCGTTCTCGTCTGTCTGACCGCGGCAGCGTGGATGTCCGGGAAAACCAGCTAGGACGGATTCTTCCGATGACTAAAAGTCCGACCCGCCGCGCGATTCTCGCGTCCCTGGCCACACCGACGCTGTTCCCCGCCCTGGCCGCAGAGCCGTGCCGTTGCGCCACCAGGGTCTATGATTGCGCCGTCCATTTCTACGACACCTCGCGCCCGCAAGGCGTGCCTTGGCCGTCGCCGAAGGAACCCATCCTCTACAAACCGACCCTGCCCGACCGCTATCAAGCCGCCACCCGGCCATTCCAAGTGGACGGCGTGGTGGCAATCGAAGCCAGCCCCTGGCTTGAGGACAACCTCTGGCTACTGAATCTTGGCGACCGCACCCCGCTCATCAAGGCCGTCGTCGGCAACATCGCGCCCGCCCATCCCGATTTCCGTGCCGCCTTGGACCGTTTCAGCAAGCACCCATTGTGGCGCGGCATCCGTATCGGCGCAGCCGCAATTCCAAAATTCTTGAGCGACCCGCAGGCCATGGCCGACCTGCGAATCCTTATGGAGAAGGGACTTTCCCTGGACGTGCTGGTAAGCCAGCCCGTCTATGACCAAATCGCAAAGTTGTCGGATATCCTGCCGGACCTGAAAATCATGGTCGGCCACCTGCCCTTGGACGACGCCACTGGCATTCGCGCAGGCGCGGGGCGCAAGAACGTGTTCGCCAAGGTCTCGGGAGTGGTCCGGAAATCCGGCGATGTCCCGAAAGTCCGGCTGGCGGAACTCTGGGATGTTTTCGGGCCCGACCGCACCGTTTATGCCAGCAACTGGCCCACCAGCGACATGATCGCGGCCTATCCCGAAGTTCAGGGCACAATCGAGGACTATCTTGGGAGCCAGTCGGCCGAGCTGCGCGAACGGTTCTTCTGGAAGAACGCCGCAGCCTTCTACCGGCTGACGTAGGCCCCTGGGGCGGGCATCGCGAGGAACGGAGTATCCGCAATAAAGATCGAGCCCGACATCGGAGCCAGTGCCCGGATTTCCGGTGGCATCCCTTCCAGCGCCGTCGTGAAAGCCAGTTTCACCTGCCCGTTGAGTTCCACAAACTCCGGGCACGTCACCCTCGGAGCACCCGGGACCACCCACCGGCACAGGACCTCTCCGTCCGAAATGCGAATCTGCCATGCTTCCCCATCGGCCACAGCCCCGGGGTTGAAGAAAGCGACAATGACGCTTTCGCCCTCCCCTGCCCCGTCGCAAGCGGGGGCGGCGCGCATGCCGTCCGGATATGCCGGAAGGGAATCCGGTGACACCACCAGCGACGACTCCAGTACGGTCCGCAAATCCGCATCCATCCGGTAGCGGGTGATCGTCTTCGGCGTGGAATCAATGTCGATCAGGGTTGCGCCCTCGCCATCGCTCCGCAGCACCTTGCCATTCGAGCACGTCTGGCCGCCAATCACGGTCCGGATCGCATTGGTACGCGGATCGAAATGGTAAAGCGCAGCAATCGGGCGATTGAATTCCAAATGCTTGGTGCCGAACAGAACTCCGCCATCGACCGCCAAACCGTCGTTGATGATCACGCTCTCGTCGTCCCGCAACGACGCACCCGTCTCCTCAATGGCACCCGTCCGGAGATCCAGGTACACCAGCCGCCGCTCCAACCCGACCAGCACGACGCCCGGTACCGAGGTTTCCGCAAAGAACCCGGGTCGACCGGGCAGCTCAAAACTGACGTTGACCCGCGTAGCCAGATCCAAGACGTTCATGCTGCCGTACCGCAGCCCATCACTATGTTGAATCGCCACCCACCCCAAGCTGGGCGGGCCGGGACAATTCCGCAGCACATGCGGACCCTCCGGCAAATAACGAAGTTCCTCGCTATCGGGGACAAAGAACGGTGCCGCCTCAAATTTCTGTATCATGCCAATGCCAAGGTATCGCTAAGATCCCGTTGGTGCGCCTTGAGCAGTTGCACCAATTCCGCTTTTACGTCGGCCAGACCGGGTTCGGCGGACAAATCGTGGGTCTCCCACGGATCCTGGGTCAAATCGAAAAGCTGCGTACGCCCAGCCTTCGGGTACACGATCAGCTTGTGGGTTTTCGTCCGAACGGACCGCTGGAAGTCGCGGTAGTAACAGAACACGCTTTCCTCGCCCTGCCCGCCTGCGCCCATCATCCAGCTCACGAGACTGGGAAATTCCACTGATTTCGGAATTGCCAGACCAGCCAAGTGGCAGGTGGTCGCAAACACGCTGTGCTGGTACACCAATTCCTTGACACGCCGCCCCTTCGTGACCGCCGGTCCGACCACAATCAACGGAATCCGCGTGCTGTGGTCATACATGTTCTGTTTGCCCATCAGCCCATGCTGCCCGACTGCAAGTCCATGGTCCGCTGTAAAAACGATATAGGTGTTCGACGCCTTGCCCGATTTTTCCAGCGCATCCAGGATCAGGCCGATTTGGTGGTCCAGATAAGTGACATGCGCGTAGTATTCGGACCGGTGCACCTGAACCGCGGCCCGAGTGCGTGGAAACGGGGCCAGCAGTTCATCGCGGACCTTGGCATCGCCTTGGTCGAATGGATGTTCGGACTGGTAGTTCTGGGGAACGGCGACCTTCGTGGCCGGATATCGGTCCACGTACTCCTTCGGAGCCTGCCTCGGATCGTGGGGCGACGTAAAGCCTACGTAGAGGAGGAACGGGTCTTGCTTGGCCGCCATGGCCGTCAATCGTTCGGTGGCGCATTCGGCCCAGATCTGGGCCGAATGCTTCACCGTGTCGGAACCATCCTGAAAGGCGGCGGTGTGCATCCACTGTCCTTTCAGTGATTTATCCCAAGGAGTCCAAGTATTGCCTGAAGCGGGCCGGTTGTACGCTTCGGGACCGGACTCGTACATTCCGCCCATGAACACCTTGGAGTGCTCCTGGAAACTCCGTTCCAGCGCCGTCTTGCTCAGGTGCCACTTGCCCACAATCGCAGTCTGGTACCCCGCCTTCCCGAAGGTCTCGCCCCATAAGGGGACATTCTCGAAGTCCTTCTGGACGCGGAAGGCCGAAACGCCACTGTTCAGCATCGAGCGGCTGGCCACGCAAACAGCACCCAGCCACGACCCTTGGTGGAAACAATGGGTGAAGGCGCATCCCTGCCGGACAAGCCGGTCCAGATTCGGAGTCTCCACCTCGGAATTGCCCAAGGCTCGAATGCCGTCGTAGGTCAGATCGTCGGCAATCAGGAATAGAAAATTGGGGCGATCCCCGGGTGCCGAGTCCGCGCTGGCAGCACTGGTGAGGGCGGTGGCCGTCGATGCAAGGAAAGTACGTCGATCCATTCCGCCCCAATTTACCACTGCGGTCCGACTACTGAGGAACCCGCGGACGACTTGGCCGCGATCAAGTTTGCGCGCCCTATGCCGTGCCCGCGCGGCCTGTCCGCTACGCAGCTTCCAAAGCCGCGGCAGCCGCATCCGCTTCAGCCGCGGATGCCACCAAGTCCACACCCTCCCAGCGAGCCACAACAGCTGTCGCGAGGCAATTGCCCAACAGATTGACAGATGTGCGGGCCATATCCATGAGCGTATCCACGCCGAGGATCACGGCCACGCCCTCCACCGGAAGGCCGAACGTCGCCAAAGTGCCCGCCAGAATCACCAGCGACGCACGGGGCACGCCAGCCACGCCCTTGCTGGTTAGCATCAGCGTGAGCAACATCGCGATTTGGGTTTTGAAGGGGACCTCAATGCCCGCCGCCTGCGCCACAAACATAGCGGCGAGCGACAAATACAGCGTGGAACCGTCCAGATTGAAGCTGTATCCGGTCGGGAGCACGAATGCCACAATGTGCTTCGGAACGCCAAAACGTTCCATGTTTTTCAGCGCGATCGGTAGCGCCGATTCGCTCGACGCAGTTGAAAAGGCCAGCAGGAACGGCTCGCGCACGTATTGGATGAAACGTTTGATGGGAATCTTGCAAACCGTCGCCACCGAGCCCAGCACCACCACCACGAAGAAGATCTGGGCTGCGTAGAGTGTTGCCACCAATTGCCCGAGGTTGACCATCACGCCCAAGCCTTTGTCGCCGATGGTGGCCGCCATGGCACCAAACACGCCGAACGGAGCGAACAGCATCACGTAGCCCGTATAACGGAACATCACTTCAGCCAATGACTCGCAGAATTCCACCACCGGGCGCGCCTGCAAGCCTGTAGTAGCGCAAGCCGCACCGAAGATGAATGCGAAAACCACAATCTGGAGGACTTCGCCCTTGGCCATCGCGTCAATGACGCTGGTGGGGAACGTATGCTCCAAAATCTGCGCGAAATTGGCACTCTGCGCAGCCACACCAGCTCCCGTGCCCTTGGTGAGATGCACACCCACGCCCGGCTTGGCCAGATTCACCGCTCCCAGTCCCACAAACAGCGCCACGGTCGTAACGATTTCAAAATACAGGATGGCCTTGCCGCCGATCCGCCCCATCGTCTTCACATTGCCGGTACCCGCGATTCCAACCACCAGGGTTCCAAACAGAAGGGGGGCGATGATCGACTTGATCAAGCGCAGGAATATGGTTCCCAGGATGGCCAATTCCTTCGCGGGGCCGGGGGCAATGGCTCCAAAGGCAACTCCCGCGACAAGCGCAATCAGGATCCAAGCGGTAAGGGATACGCGTTTCATGTTGTACCAATTCTCCAGAGGGCGGTCAGATTTTGGGTGCCAACATGGCAGAGGCAGTCGCACGAGGCCGCCGTATCTCCCTATTAGAGTACACGTTGGGCGTGCGGAGCCGCCTCAGGGCCCGCCTGAGCGTACAATTTTCTTAATCCACCTATGTCCAGCCCCATCAGAAGCCTGGCCCTTTCCCTGCTCGCCGCAAGCGTTCTGCCCGCCCAGGGCACCCTCGCCGATTACCAGCGCGCCGAGGGCTTGGCCGCCAAAGTCAGGGCGCTGAGAATCCATTCGCCCGGTCCAGCCACCTGGATCGATGCCGCGCACTTTTGGTACACCCGCCAAGTACCAGGCGGAAGCGAATTCATCAGAGGAGACGCATCGGCCGCTTCCAAGGCCACGGCTTTCGACCACGAGCGCCTCGCCGCAGCCCTATCCAGCGCCAGCAAGCAAAAATTCGCCGCGTTTGGGCTTCCGGTGTCGCCCACGACGCAGTTCGTCGATTCAGGAAGCGCTATCCAGTTCACCGTGGGCGACCCGGTCTTCAAATGCACACTTGCGGACTACGTGTGCAGCAAGGTTGCCCCCGAACCTGGAGCGCGTGCGCGCAGGTCTGCACCGGAGTCCCCCGAAGCCGGAGGAGATCCCCTGGACGGCCTTGAGTTCGAGGGCCTGGCACCACAAGCCGGTCCCGGCGCGACAGCCTTCACGCGACCGCAGTCCGGGTGCGCAAATCCCAGAACCCCGGAATCGTCCGCCTGCCGCTCCTACGACGGCAAATGGGAGGCCATCATCCAGAACTTCAACATCTTCCTCCGTCCACTGCAACCAGCGGGCCCCCCGGTCGCCCTGGGTACGGACGGCTCCGAAGGCAATCCCTACATTCCACGGACCATCGCCTGGTCACCCGATTCCGCCAAGCTCGCCGCCTACAAGACGCGTCCGGGATACGACCGCCAAGTCCACTACATCGAATCCTCCCCCGCCGACCAGATCCAGCCCAAACACTCCTCCATCTTCTACCGGAAGCCGGGCGACGCGCTCGACATCGCCCGACCGGCATTGTTCGATATCGCCACCAAACAGGAAACGGAAATTGCGATCGATCTTTTCCCCAACGCCTACAGCCTCACGCCACCGGTCTGGTGGAAGGACAGCCGTACCTTCACCTTCGAATACAACGAACGCGGACACCAAACTTACCGTGTGATCGAGGTGGATGCGGCTGCAGGCAAGCCCCGCACCCTCATTGATGAACGGTCCAAGACTTTCATTTACTACAACCTCCTCGGGCCTGGCATGTCCGCTGGCCGTCGCTACCGCTACAACTTGGAGTCGGCAAACGAGATCATCTGGGCCTCCGAACGCGACGGCTGGGAGCACCTCTACCTCTACGACGCCCGCACCGGCAAGGTGAAGAACCAGATCACCAAAGGGCAATGGGTGGTCCGCAACGTGACATTCGTGGACGAACAGGCCCGCCAGATTTGGTTCGAAGCCAGTGGCATGAACCCATCGCAGGACCCCTACTTCAGCCACGCCTACCGGGTTAATTTCGACGGAACGGGCCTCGTGGCCTACACCCAGGCCGACGGGGACCACACGGTCAGGTATTCCCCGGACCGGAAGTTTTACGTGGACACGTGGTCCCGGGTCGATCTCCCCCCCATTTCCCAACTCCGCCGCACCGACGACCGTGCAATGCTCATGGAACTCGACAAGGGCGACGGCGCACCGTTACTCGCCGCCGGATTCCGCTTTCCAGAGGTCTTCACGGCCAAAGGGCGCGACGGCAGCACCGACATCTGGGGTACCATCGTGCGCCCGACCAACTTCGATCCCGCAAAGAAGTATCCGGTGATCGAGCAAATCTACGCGGGCCCCCAGGGCTCCTTCGTCCCCAAGACGTTCTCCGCGATTTCCCCCACCCAGGCACTCGCCGAGCTGGGCTTCATCGTTGTCCAGATCGATGGCATGGGAACCAGCAACCGCTCCAAGGCATTTCACGATGTCGCGTTCAAGAATCTGGGCGATGCCGGATTTCCGGACCGCATCCTTTGGCACAAGGCGGTAGCCGCCAAATATCCCTACTACGATCTCTCCCGCGTCGGCATCTACGGCACCTCCGCCGGTGGCCAGAGTTCGCTGGGCGGCGTTCTGTTTTATCCCGATTTCTACAAGGTCGTCGTCACCAACTCCGGCTGCCACGACAACCGCATGGATAAAATCTGGTGGAACGAGCAGTGGATGGGCTGGCCCATCGGCCCGCAGTACGCCGGCTCGTCCAACGTCGACAACGCCTACCGGCTCCAGGGCAAGGCCCTGATCGTCATCGGCGAGATGGATTCGAACGTCGATCCGGCATCCTCGCTACAGGTGGTGAATGCCCTTGTGAAAGCGAAGAAGCATTTCGACATGCTGTACATTCCCGGCCAAAACCATGGAGTGGGAGTGATTGCCGACCAGCATTATTTGCAGGACTACTTCGTTCACCACCTGTTGGGCGTGGAGCCGCCCGACTGGAACCGCACGGCACCAAACACGGCTGCAAACCCTGCTCCGAGAGT